>NZ_JBMDXG010000304.1:0-3935 GCF_048594985.1 Sphingomonas sp.
CCTGTTCAGCCAGCCGGTGCCATAGATGCGGCTGAGCATCGCGTTCTTCTGATCGCCGCGCCAATAGGCGCCCGACACGCGCGTCAGCTTGAAGGCGTTCGGGTCGAGCTTGCCGGTGGAGGCCAAATGGGGGCCCCGGCACATGTCGAGCCAGGCATTCTCGCCCGAGCCCGCACGGTAGACGGTGAGCTCCTCGCCTTCCGGAAGCTCCGCCGCCCACTCGGCCTTGAACGTTTCGCCCTCGCGCTGCCAGCGCGCGATCAGGTCGGCGCGGCTCCATACCTCGCGGATCAGGGGCTCGTCCTTGGCGATGATGCGCCGCATCTCCGCTTCGATCGCGGGCAGATCCTCTTCGGTGAACGGCCGGTCCTTGGGCGCAAAGTCGTAGTAGAAACCGTCGTCGGTCGCGGGGCCGAAGGTGATCTGCGTGGACGGGAACAGGTTCTGCACCGCTTCCGCCAGCACATGCGCATAATCATGGCGCGCGAGTTCGAGCGCGTCGGCCTCGTCGCGCGCAGTCACCAGCGCGAGCGCGGCATCGCCTTCGAACGGGCGGTTGAGATCGCGCAGCTCGCCGTCGACCCGCGCCGCCAGCGCCGCCTTGGCCAGTCCCGGCCCGATCGCCGCCGCGATATCGGCCGGCGTGGTGCCGGGCGCGACTTCGCGCACGGAACCGTCGGGCAGGCTGATCTTGAACATCGCGGACATGGGGAAGCTGATCCTGTTTGGGGAGCGTGGGAAATGGTGCCGCCCTATGCCCGCGAAAAGGGCTAGAAGTCCACGCTCACGGTCAGCGCCGCACTCGACCCCGGCCTGGCCTGTCCGGCGACCCGCAGGCGCGCTTCGGCCGCGACGGCCAGCGTCCCGCCCATGACCGGCACGGCAGTGGCGACGCGCGGCCCCACGTCCAGCCGTTCGGCGCCGGGTTGCGCCGCGCCCCACGCCCCGCCGCCAACCACCAGCGCCGCTTTCCCTAGATTCATACGACGCCCAGCACGAAGGGCTGCGTCGGCGAAAAGGTCCCGCGATCGGGCACCGACCACCCCCGCCTGGGCATAGCCGTCGACGACCGCCCCAGGCCGAGGCTCAGCATAGAAGCCGCCCGCCGCATAGGCCGACCATGCGTCGCGGCCGGCGCGGTCCAGCCCCAGGCGCCGCTCGACCGACAGGCGGAACGGCATCGTGGGCAACGGATGCCAGTCCAGCCCGACCGCCCCCTCGGCGCCCCGCCCCCGCAGCGGGGCATAGACGCGCGCCGCCAGTGCCGTGCGGACCGTCGTGTCGTCGTTCAACCGATAGGTGACGCGCGCCGCGGCCTGGCTTCCTCCCAGCGCGCCGCCGCCCGCCAGGCTGGCGCCGCTGCCGGGACGAACGAACGCATAGGCACTGGCGGTCCAGCGCGACCCGCGCCTCTTGGCCGGCGATGAGATGGGGAACGGAACCGGGGCCAGGGGCTGTGGCTCCGAAGCTTCCTCCGCTCGAACGCTCGGCGCCGGCGGCATAACCTTGGTCGAAGCCATCTGCACGCTGCGAGGTACGGCATAAACCCGCGAGGCGGGCGCAGCCGCAATATGGCGGGCGGGGATCAGTGAGGCAGGCGGCCCGACATGGCGCGGACGATCATGGACGGGGACGGTCCCGGAACCCATCCGCGCTTGCACCGGCCTGGTTGGCTCCGCATCCGCCGGAGGGAGACCACCCCACGGCCACGTCGCCATTGCGCGGAGCAATGTCCAGCCGATTGTCACGCTCAACAGAAAGCGGAACTGCCGCCCTCTCAGTCGCATGGGAGCGCGTCGGGAAAATGATGCTCGGTCTTGTCCCATGGCGGGGTGACGCCGGGCTGGTACGAGAACAAGGCCCGACGCGCCGCGAGGATCGCGATGAGGTTGGCCAGCAACGCGCGAGGGATCGCCTGCAGGCCTTCGCGCCAGCCATAATGATGGCCGACCACCAGCGCACGAACTGCAAGCCGCCAGACCAGCAGCCATGCGCAGATCGTCAGGATCGGCTTTGCCCAGCCCGGCCAGTGGATGGCCACCCCGCAGAGAGCCAGCATCACCGCGAGCAGCAGTCCGGCATAAGAGGCCGTCAGCACCACCGCCGCCGCGAGGCTGCGGCGATCGCGCAACCGCATCCAGCGCTCCGCCAGCCCGCCCTGCCAGCGCAGCCGGTCCCAGCCCGCGAGCGCGATGCCGGTGATCCAGCGCTGCTTCTGGCGGACGGCGGTTTCGAGCGTGTGCGGAAAGTAAGCGCGCACCGCGACGGGGGCGCCGCCGGGCACCTCGGGCAGCACGACGAACGCGCTGCGCCCGCCCTTGGCCGCGATGCGCAGGCCGATCTCGTAATCCTCGGTCACGCTGCTGTCGTCGAACGGCGCCCCTCCCCCGCTCGCGGCGATCTCGTCCATGCGGGCGCGGGCGATCGCGCAGCCGACGCCGGCCGACGGAATGCCCGCGCCGATCGCCTCGCGCACCACCAGCTGGCGGCTGTGCCCGTCGGCGAATTCGTCAGCGTAAGACGCGGAAACCGCGCGCGCGAACCATCCCCGGCTCTGCTCGATCAGGGGCAGCACGGGCAGCTGCACCATGTCGAACCGATCGATCAGATAGTCGACGACGCGCAACTCCTGCGGATGCACGACATCCTCGGCATCGTGGAGCAGGATCGCCTTGCAGCGGATGCCCGACACCGCCTCGTCCGCGCGCATCGCCGCCCAGACGCGGTTGAGGCATTCGGCCTTCGTCGTCGGGCCGGGCAGCGTGCCCGAAACCAGGCGGATGCGGGGATCGCCTACCGCGCGGACGGCGGCCTGCGTCGCAGGATCGTTGGGGTAGGTGCCGACGTAGATGACGTAATCGTCATGCCGGTAGCGGCCGAGCGCGGCGGCGAGCATGCGGCCGATGACCGGCGCCTCCTGCCAGGCCGCGATGAACACCGCGATCCGTCCGGGCGCATCGGGGGCAGGCAGGGTCGCCGCCGACGCGGGCCGGTGGCGGCGATAGACGGTCAGGCGACGGCGCACCCAGCGCAGCGCCCAGAGGAGATCGACCAACAGGTCGTCGAACCCGCCGATCAGGAACCCGATCGCGGCGAACAGCATGAGCTCGCGCGCCATGGCTGCCGCCAGCCACGCAACGTCCGCGACCACCCCCTAGCCCCGCCCCGCCATGTCCGCCACGATAGCGCGCGGCGCGGCCGCTTCAAGCCATGCCGGTGCGGCGGATGTCGTCGATCGCGCGACCCGCGCGCCGCGCGAGCGCGGCCAGTTCGTCGAGCGGCAGCGCGCCGTCGCGCGGGCGATCGTCGAGCACGCAGAGCGTGCCGAGCGGGTGCCCCTCGCGACTGAGCACTGGCACGCCGGCGTAGAAGCGGAGCGACGGCTTGTTCAGCACGAACGGGTTGCCGGCGAAGCGATCGTCGGCGGCCAGATCGGGCAGGACCAGCGGCTCGGCGGGCGTCAGGATGGCATGCGCGCAGAAGGAGATGCTCCGCGCCGTTTCGGGGACCGGAATGCCGACGCGGGCGGCGAACCACTGGCGGTCGCGATCGATGATCGAGACGGCGGCGGCGGGGGCGTCGAACAGTCCCGCCGCCTTGACCACGATCGTGTGCAGGGTGGCGTCGGGCGGCGCGCGCAGGATGTTCGAGGCGTCCACCGCGCGCTGCCGCGCCCGCTCATCCGGCGGATGCGCGGCGGGAGAGAAGACGCTCAGCCCCACGAACCGAAATCCCGGGACGTCGGCGGGCAGCCCGCCATGCGGGGCATCGTGAACGGGTCACGGCTCGTCACTCCGCCGAAATCTCCCCGAAATGAAGGAAGCTGCCGGTTTCCGCTGCAGTGCAGCGTCAGAGTTTCTGAGTCAATTCCGGGATGATCTGGAACAGATCGCCGACCAGACCGACGTCGGCGACCTGGAAGATCGGCGCATCCT
>NZ_JBMDXG010000305.1:0-39529 GCF_048594985.1 Sphingomonas sp.
CCGCGAACTGGTGGAACAGGGCTTCCTCGCGCCGTCGGCGGAGGCCGCGCAGTGAGCGCCGCCCGGCTGGTCTATGAGAAGAGGGGCGACGAGGCGCATATCCGCTTCGACAACCCGGCCGCGCACAACGCGCTCACCAGCGCGATGTGGCACGATCTGCGCGACGCCGCGCGCGACATCGCCGCCGATCGCTCGATCCGCGTCGCCCTGTTCCGGGGCACGGGCGGAAAGGCGTTCATTTCCGGCACCGACATTTCGAAGTTCGCCGAATACGAAACCGGGCAACAGGGCGTCGATTACGAACGCGACATCGACGAATGCATGGGCGCGATCGACGCGATCCCGTGCACGACGATCGCGGTGGTCGAGGGATGGGCGGTCGGGGGCGGGATCAACATCTCGTCCGCCTGCGACTTCCGCATCGCCACACCCGATTCGCGCTTCGGTTCGCCGATCGGGCGCACGATCGGCAACTGCCTTTCCGCCGCCAGCGTCGCGCGGATCGGCGGCGCGGTCGGCGTTCAGTTCGCCAAGCGGATGGTGCTACTGGGCGAGTTCCTGACCGCCGACCAGCTGCTCGCCAGCGGCTTCCTGCTGAAGGTGGTGGAACGCGACCAGATCGATGCCGAGGCGGCGGCGCTCGCCCGGCGCGCGGCGGAGAATGCGCCGCTCACCACGCGGACGACCAAGGAAACGATCCGGCGCATGACCTATGACGGCCTGCCCGACATTGAGGCGTTGATTGGCGAGGTCTATGGCAGCGCCGATTTCCGCCGGGGCGTGGCCGATTTCCTCGCGAAGACGAAGCGGGTTCCGGACTGGACGGGCGAGTGATCTGCCGCTGCTAGCACCGGACTTGTAAGCGGACTGTCGGCTAACGCCCCCATGTCCGCTATTGAGGTAGCTAACTTATGTTCCCAACAGCAGACATTTGCTCAGGGCGTTCACAAGGCTCACCGTCTGTTCGAACGTAGCTGTCGAACCGCACTCGTCCTTTGCCACTGCCTACTGTGCGGTCTCGAGCACTGCACCGGATGTAGCCGCTGCGCGTCAAATAGATCTCGATGATCGAAGGGCCGTAAATGGCATCGATAATGAAGCCGCCTCCTATTATGCACAGCATAAACACCAACTGCGCCCAATGCTTTTGAAGCTGAAGGCGAAGCAGCATACAGGCTGTCGTTGTACCTAGCGAACAGGCTAAAACGAACAGCGTACGAAGGCCTGCCTGATCAACGTCTATCGACGATAGACCCGAATCAGCCGCCTTGATGGCGGCCATCACTGAGAAAACCCCGCCTCCGTTGATCAGGCCCAAGAGGTCATTGAGCAGAAAGAACAGTGCTCCAATACCGCAGCATGTAACGACGACAGTTTTTCACGTCACCACGTTACCGCCCCCATCGATGCTGCGGACCATACTTACGACGCTGCCACGATTGGCGTCATCTTGCCAGCCTCCTCCGCCTGAAAGCGGAAGGTCCGCTGATCACCCACATTCGGACGTTCGACGCTGCCGGGCGCGCTGTCGTCGACATGGTTTGCCGGTCCCCGAATCACACACGAAGGGCAGAGCCTCGCGGCCCCGCCCTTCTTTTCGGATCCGTGTCGCGCGTTACCAGCTGACAGCGATATATTTCGCTTCGCAATATTCGAGCAGGCCGTGATGCGCGCCTTCGCGCCCCAGACCGCTCTGCTTGACCCCGCCGAACGGCGCCGCGGCGTCGGACACGAGCCCGCGATTGACCGCGACCATGCCGCACTCGATCCGTTCGGCCATGCGCAGCCCCTTCTTGAGGTCGCCCGTATAGACGTAGGCGGCGAGCCCATATTCCGTCGCGTTGGCGAGCGCGATCGCCTCATCGGGCGCGTCGAACGGGATCACCGCCGCTACCGGGCCGAACACCTCGGTCGTCAGGATTTCGGAGCCCGGCTGGACGTTGGCGATCACCGACGGCGGATAGAAATAGCCCGCGCCCGACGGGGTCTCGCAGCCCAGTTTCGCCTCGGCGCCCCGGCCGAGCGCGTCGGCGACGAGCTGCTCGATCTTGTCGATCGCCTGGCGGTTGATCATCGCGCCGCATTGCGTCGCCGGATCGGTACCGCGCCCCAGCTTCATCGCGCTCATCCGCTCGACCAGCTTCGCCACGAAGCGATCGTGGATGCCGCGCTGGACGTAGAAGCGGTTGGCGGCGGTGCACGCCTCGCCCGCATTGCGCATCTTGGCGATCATCGCGCCTTCGATCGCCTCGTCGAGATCGGCGTCGTCTAGGACGAGGAACGGGGCGTTTCCGCCCAGTTCCATCGACGAGCTGATCACCTGGTCCGCCGCTTCGCGCAGCAGGATGCGGCCGACCTCGGTCGATCCGGTGAAGGACAGCTTGCGCACGCGCGGATCGTGCAGGATCGCGCTGCACACCGCGCCGGGCTCGCTGGTGTTGATCACGTTGACGACCCCGGCGGGGACGCCCGCGCGGCGCATGATCTCCGCCACCGCGAGCGCGGTCAGCGGCGTCTCCTCGGCGGGCTTGAGGATGCAGGTGCAGCCGGCGGCCAAAGCGGGGGCGATCTTGCGCGTGGCCATCGCCGCCGGGAAATTCCACGGCGTGATGAGCAAAGCGATGCCGATCGGCTGATACTGGACGACGATCTTGTTCGCGCCAGCGGGCGAGAGCGACAGCTCGCCGTTGATGCGCACCGCTTCCTCCGCATACCAGCGGAAGAATTCGGCGGCATACGCGACCTCGCCGCGCGCGTCGGGCAGCGCCTTACCATTCTCGATCGAGATGAGCTGCGCGAGCCATTCCTGCTCGGCCATCATCGCGTGGTAGCAGGCCATCAGGATGTCGGCGCGCTTGCGCGGCGCGGTCGCGGCCCATGCCTCGGCGGCGGCCGCCGCCGCGTCGACCGACGCGATTCCTTCCTCGACCGTCGCATCGGCGACCGAGGTCAGCGACTGTTCGGTCGCGGGATCAAGGATGTCGATCCGCCGGCCGCTGGCCGACGGCGCCCAGGCGTCGCCGATCAGCAGATCGGTGGGCATGGCGAACGGGCCTTCACGGCCGTCGACCGGGGGCGTGGCGTAGCTGTTGGCGATAGTCATCCTGGAAACCTTGGTCAGAGGGCGCGGAGCGAGGCCCGCTCGCCCGCGAAGGCGGCGCGGGTGATGCTCTGCATGGCGGCGAGATCGAGCGGGCGGGGATTGTTCTTCACCAGCCGCGCGGCGTTGAGCGAATTCTGCGCGACGAAATCCTGCTGGTCTTCCTTCAGGCCCAGCGCGGCGAGCGAGCGGGGGATGCCGACCTTGCCGAGCAGATCGGCCACGGCGTCGATGAACGCCTGCGATTGTTCCGCCTCGGTCGCGCCGGGCAGGCCGACCTCACGCGCCAGTTCGGCGAAAGCGGGCACGCAGGCGGGCTGGTTGAACTGCATGACATAGGGCAGCAGCGTCGCCACGCCGTCGCCATGCGCGGTGTGGGTGAGGTTGCCGACCGGATATTGGATGGCGTGCGCGGCCGCCGTGCCGGCGGCCCCGAACGCGCAACCCGCCGCGAGCGCGGCGAGCATCAGGCCTTCGCGCGCTTCCATGTCGCTGCCGTCGCGATACGCGCGGTCGAGGAACCTGAAGACGTTGGCGACCGCCAGTCGCGCGAAATGATCGGACAGCACGTTCTTGCCGACGAACACATGCTCCTCGGTCAGCATCGGATCGATCGGCCGGGCGAGCGTGGTGTAGGCCTCGACCGCGTGGGTCAGCGCGTCCGCGCCCGAGCAGGCGGTCAGCCCCGGCGGGCAGGTGGCGGTCAGTTCGGGATCGCAGATCGCGATGAGCGGGATCAGGTGCGGGCTGGCGATGCCGACCTTGGCGCCGCGTTCCTCGTCCGAGATGACGGCGACGGGGGTCACTTCCGATCCGGTGCCCGACGTGGTGGGGACCGCGATCAGCGGGACGACCGGCCCCGGCACGGCGAACTCGCCATAATAAGAGCGGATGTCGCCGCCGTGCGTGAGCAGCACCGCCACGACCTTGGCCATGTCCATCGAGCTGCCGCCGCCCACGCCGATCACCACGTCGGGGACGAAATCGCCCACTTCCTCCACGCAGGACTGGATCGAGCCGATCGGAAGATCGGGGATGGTCTGATCGAAGACGTGCGTCGCCACGCCGTGCGCCGCCAGATCGGCAAGCATCGCGGCGAATTCAGGCTGCGCCGCCTGACGCGGATCGGTGCAGAGCAAGGCGCGCTTGCCGACCTTGCTTGTTGCCGAGCCGAGCGCGTGGCGTTGTCCGCGTCCGAACAGGACCGAGCGCGGCAGGCGCATCGCGCCGAACATGGGGATCGTGTCGCTCACTTCTTCTTACCATCCGGACCGAATTGCTGGAGATAGGCCACGACGTCCGCCTGATCCTTGGGATTGGCGAGGCCGGGGAAGAACATCCTGGTGCCCGGCACCGTCTTCATCGGCGCCTGCAGGAAGCGCGCGAGCGTCGCCGGATCCCAGGTGAGCCCCGACTTGGTGAGAGCGGGCGAGTAATTGAAGCCCGCCTGTGTCGCGGCCTTGCGCCCGATCACGCCGTTGAGCGCGGGCCCTATCGACTTTGCGGCATTGGGGCCGACCTTGTGGCAGGCCGCGCACCGCGCGAACAATTTCTCACCCTGCGCCGGATTGCCTTTCGGCGCGGCCCCGGCCGCGCCCGATCCGCCCATGATGAGCAGGCCGGCACCGACGATTGAAAGCGTCGTCCTCACGTCGCGAAATCTCCCTCGACGAAATTCGTCATTCCAGATCGGCCGGCAGACCGATGATGTCGTGCCGCTCATGCGCGCGCCGCCGTGCTACCGTCGTGCAGCTTGCGCGACGCGTCGATGCGCAGGAACAGGAGCGCCGCGATCAGGCACAGCGCCGCCAGCACGGCGAAGGCCGAGAACCAGCCGCTCGACGCGACGATATAGCCCGTCACCGCCGCCGCGATCGCCGCGCCGATATTGCCGAGTGTGTTCATCACCGCCGACACCGACCCGGCATATTCGCCGCCGATGTCGAGCGTCACCGCCCACGAAATCCCGACGGTCAGTTCCAGCCCGAACAGCGCCACGCAGAAGCACAGGATGCTGAGCACGGGATCGGCGATCCCCGCGGCAAGCGGAATGGCCACCGCCGCGACCAGGAAGCCGACCACCGCCACCGAGCGGCGCGCCATCTTCAGGCCCGTGCCGCGCTCAACCAGCCGATCGGAGGCCCAGCCGCCGAGCAGATCGCCGACCACGCCCGCCATCAGCGGCATGCGTGCGAACAGGCCCAGCATCGCGATGTCGAAGCCGCGCGCGTCGTGGAGATATTTGGGGAACCAGGTCAGGAAGATGTTGATGCAGTAAGCATAGCAGAAATACATCGCCGACAGCAGCCACAGCTGCGGATTGGCGAGCAGGTGGCGCCACGGCACCTTCGCACGCGCGCGGCCCGAACCGAGCGCGCCTTCGATCATCGCCAGCTCCGCCGGATTGACCGACTTATGCTCGCGCGGCGTGTCGCGATAATACCAGAACCAGAAGCCCGCCCAGGCGAGCCCGACGATCGCGAAGGCGAAGAACGGCATCCGCCAGCCGAAGGTGACGATCAGCAGCGCCACGAACACCGGCGTCACCGCCCCGCCCAGGCGCGCGCCGGCATGCGTCAGCCCCTGCGCCCAGCCGCGTTCGGACGGCAGCATCCAGCGCGAGAGCGAGCGCGTGGCGATCGGGAACGCGCCCGCCTCGCCCATGCCGAACAGGAAGCGGCAGACCATCATCGATCCCGCCGACCAGGTCAGAGCGGTGGCGGCGGTGAACGTCGACCACCACATCACGACGCCCGTCAGCGCGCGGCGTGGGCCGAAGCGGTCGCCGAGCCAGCCGCCCGGGATCTGGAACAAAGCGTAGGCGATGGAGAAGGACGCGAAGATCCAGCCCATCGTCACCGGGGTGAAGCCATATTCGGCCTCGATCGCCGGCGCCGCAGTCGCGATCACGACCCGGTCCATATAGGTGATGAGGTAGGCCAGCACGGTCAGCCACAGCACGGCGTGGCGCGCGCGCGTCGGCCGTCCGAGGACGGGCGAGGCCTGGGCCCCGTCCTCCTGAACAGCGGCGGGACCGCTCACGGACGCGCCGTGCCGCAGGCGGTGGCGGCGCGGCCCGTGCAGGTCTGCCAGATCGTCTGGACCGGGCGTCCGGCGATGTAGACGGCGCTGATCGCGCGCGTGTTGCGGATGTCGTCGGCCGGATTACGGTCGAGCACCAGCAGGTCGGCCCACTTGCCGGGCTGGATCGTGCCGAGGTCACGCGCGCCGAGGAACTCGGCGTTGGCGCTGGTGGCGGCGGTCAGCGCCTGAAGCGGGGTGATGCCCGCCTTCACCATCAGCTCCAGCTCCCAATGCGCGAAATAGCCGGGGAAGCGCGCGGTCGGGCCGCTGTCGGTGCCCATGCCGTAGCGGATGCCGGCCTTGGCCTCGCGCGCGAAGTTGGCCATCGCCATCTGCAGCGTGGGTTCGTACTTGGGGAAGTTCCGCGCGGAACCCAGCTTGGCGGCGCGCTCGGGGCTCGCCAGTTCGGTCAGCACCTGCGGCGTCACGCCACGCGTGAAGAAGGGGTCGTCGAGAAAGGGCAGCGTCCGGTAGGTGAAGGACGCTTCGCGGCTGAGCGTCGCCGCCAGCTGCCACACGCCCTTGGACTTCATCGCGCCGATCAAAGCGTCGTCGACCGCGCGGTCGCGCACCGAATGCGCGAAGGCGTCGACGCCTTCGCGCGTCAACTCGGCGGCATTGTCATAATAGAAGATGTGCGCGACGGCCTTCTTGCCGTCCTTGTGTGCCTGATCGATCACGGCGGTGCTGATCGCGGGGGGCATGCGCTCGGCCAGCTCGCCGAATTCGTCGTCGACCCACAGCTTGATCATGTCCGCGCCCTTGGCGGCTTCGGCGTCGACCATGCGGCGCGCCTCTTCCGGTGTGGCGACCGACTGTTCGAGGCCGGCAATGCCGCCATAGCTGCCCTTCGCCACGACGCCCCGGCCGACGGTGAAGACCCGCGCTCGATCCGGCCGGCCCGCGCGCTGCGCGTTGCGCAGCGGGAAGATCAGATCCTGCTCGGTGCCGAGCGTCTGGACCGTGGTCACGCCATAAGCGGCATAGAGCTTGAGCTGGTTCTGAATGTTCTCGGGCGTCTGAAACTTCAGATTCTGCGTGATGCCGTTCACCAGACCCAGGTGGACGTGTGCGTCGATCAGGCCGGGCATGACGAACTTGCCGCGCAGATTCTCGACCTTGGCGCCCGACGGCGCCTTCAGCTGCGCCACGGGGCCGACCCACGACAGGCGGCCATCGGTCATCACGAGCGCCTGGTCCGCCACGGGCGCGCGCCCGGTGCCATCGATCAAGGTGAAGTTTCTCAAGACCACGGTTTCGGCCAGGAGCGGCGATGCCGCCCCGACCATCAGGCCAAGTGCCAGCCGCGTGAGCTTACCCCCAAATCGACGTTTCATGCCGGTTCGCATCAACCACTCCTCTGCCAGACTGTTTTCATATCATATATGATCTGGTCGGCGACGGTCGTACGGGGTGGCCGATTGGCCGTCAAGCAGGCGTTGAGGACGTCTCGGCCACCGACATCGTCAGCGGGGTGCGGCTCGCGCGCCCTACCGCCCACCCAGCCGCTTCGTCATGCCGCGATCTCCGACGGCGGCGCAGCGCGATCCATCCGCTTCTGCGACCGGGCGAGATGCTCGCGCACCGCCTCCTCGGCCGCCGGGCCGTTGCGGGCGAGCAAGGCCGCGATGATCCCCTCATCCTCGCGCGCCGCTTCCTCATGCGCGTTGGTGCTTTAGAGCGAGCGGAAGATCTGGAGATGCGCGTGGAGGCGTTCGATCGTCTCGGCGATCAACCGGTTCCCGCTACCCGTGGCGATCAGGCGGTGGAGGCGCGCGTCGGCCTCCGCGAATCGCGCATAGTCGCAATCGGCGCCGTTGACCGCCATCCGCATGTCGCGATCGATCTCGCCCAGCGCGATCAGCCCTTCCGAATCCATGTTCTCCGCGGCGCGCGCGGCGGCATAAGGTTCGATCAGCAGGCGCAGGGTATAGAGGTCGCGCACCTCGTTCGCGGTCATCTGCGGACTGGCGCGGTAGCCGATATTCGGCATCTTGTAGACGAGCTTCTCCGCCTCGAGCTGGCTCAACGCCTCGCGGATCGGAGTCTGCGAAATGCCCAGCTGGCGCGCCACCGTATCGATCGCGATCCGCTCGTCCGGCGCGATCCGCACCGTCATCAGCATCGAGAGCAGATGCTGATAAGCGATTTCGACGAGCGTGGGGCCCGCCGTCAGGCGCGCGCGGCCGGCCCCGAGCGGCGCCCGCTCAAGCGTGGCGGACGACGGAGAGGGGGCGGACGGAGGCTGCGTAGACACGGAGCAGATGCTATAGGATATCGGGGTCCCGCGAAAGGGGGCCGGGCGGGCCGGTATCTCCGCGCCTCTCCTTCATCGCCCTCGCGCGAATTCCCCATTCAAATTTCAGAATTGCGCTCGCGGTCCCGGGCGACTTCGCGCAGCTCGGTCAGGAATTGCCTCTGTAATTCTGTCGGATACCAATCGCGTCGCGTGATGGCGCCGATGGTGCGTGCCGTGTCGGGAATTTCCGATCCCAGTTCGGCCAGAAGGCCTGCGTCGATCTCGGCGCGGACCTGGTCGGGCGAGAGCAGGGTCAGGAAATCGCTGCGCAGCAGGACGCCCCGGATCAGCGCGACCGATCCGCAATGAATCGGCGCGTGCGGACGCGGCATCCGCGCCTTGTCGAACAATTCCTGCCACCGATCGAGCAGGCCGGACGCGCGGCGCGCCACGATCCAGGGATAGGCCGCGAGGTCCTGATAGCCCGCGCGCCGCGCGGCGAGCGGATGACCTGCCCGGCCGATGATGGTCAACCGGTCGGTGAACAACGGTTCCTGCACCAGATCGCGTTCGGGATGCTCGCGCAGCGCGCCGATCAGGATGTCGATGCTGCCATCGCGCAGGGCCTCGACGAGTTCCAGATAGGATCCTTCGACCACGTCGATCGCGGCGGCGGGCGCCTTCTGCGCGAGCGCGGCGAGCGTGGCCGGCAGCAGCAGCGAACGCGACAGCGCCATCGCGCCGATGGCCAGCCGGCCGCCGCGATCCGCCGATTCCTCCAGCGCCGCGGTCAGTTCGGCGACCCCCAGCGCCAGAGCACGTGCGACGCGCCGCCCGGCCCCCGTCAGGCCCACGCCGCGCCCGCGCCGTTCGACCAGCGGCAGGGCGCACAGCGCTTCAAGATCCTTCACCGCCCGGTGCAGCGCCGGTTCGGACAGGCCGACCGCCTCCGCCGCGCCGACGAAGCTGCCCGCCTCCGCCAGGCTCAGCACCGCGCGCACCTGCGCGCCGGTCAGGCGATTGTCGGCCCGGTTGGCGCGGCCGGAGCGCAAGGCGCGCGAGAAACGCTCGAACGCCCGCTGGACCCGGACGAGCACCGCTTGGCCCGCGGCGGTCTGCGCCATCCCCTGCGGGCGCCGCTCGAACAGCGCCGCGCCGAATTGATGTTCGAGCTTCGCAAGGCCTTGCGTCAAGGCCGGCTGCGACAGCCCGACCAGTCGGGATGCCGCGCTGATATTGCCCGCCTCCGCGATCGCGGCCAGCGCGCGCAGGTGCCGGAAATTGAGATCGAACGCCTCTGCCATCTTTATCTATAGCCAGCTCTTATGGGGGCTTTCCCATTCGAATTTGTTTATCCTTCCACCCGCTGGATAACGCAAGCTGGCGGCTCAACGAGGCCGCGCGAGGAGGCGTCGAGGATGTTGGAGCAGGTTCTGGTTGCGCGACCCGGAGAGGCGGCGAGCGAGATTCCCACGCGCCACCGCGCCCTGATCGCCTGGGTCGAGGAGGTTGCGGCACATGTCGACGCGGCCGATGTCCGCTGGTGCGACGGCAGCGACGCGGAATGGGCCGAATTGAGCGAAATGCTCGTCGCGGCCGGCACGCTCACGCGACTCGATCCGGCCCGCCGTCCGAACAGCTTCTATGCCAAGTCGGACCCGCGTGACGTCGCCCGCGTCGAGAGCCGGACCTTCATCTGCTCCGAGCGCGAGGAGGATGCGGGGCCGACCAACAATTGGTGCGACCCGGCCGAAATGCGCGCGCGGCTCGATCCGCTGTTCGCCGGCTGCATGCGCGGGAGGACGCTTTACGTCGTGCCCTTCTGCATGGGGCCGATCGGATCGGACAAGAGCGTCATCGGGGTCGAACTGACCGACAGCGCCTATGTCGTGCTGTCGATGCGGATCATGACGCGGATGGGGCGCCCAGCGCTCGATATGCTGGGTGAGGACGGCTTCTTCGTCCGCTGCGTCCATTCGGTCGGCATGCCGCTGACCCAGGGCGTCGCGGATGTGGCGTGGCCGTGCAACGAGGAGAAGTGGATCGTCCACTATCCCGAGACGCGCGAAATCTGGTCCTACGGCTCCGGCTATGGCGGCAATGCCCTGCTCGGCAAGAAATGCCTGGCGCTGCGCATCGCGTCGGTGATGGCGCGCGACGAGGGCTGGCTGGCCGAGCATATGCTGATCCTCAAGCTCACCTCGCCCAAGGGCCAGGTCCACTACGTCGCCGCCGCTTTCCCCAGCGCGTGCGGCAAGACCAACATGGCGATGCTCGAACCGACCATTCCCGGCTGGAAGGCGGAGACGATCGGCGACGACATCTGCTGGATGCGGTTCGGGCAGGACGGGCGGCTCTACGCGATCAACCCCGAAGCGGGCTTCTTCGGCGTGGCGCCGGGCACCGGCCTGTCGACCAACCGCAACGCGGTCGAGACGCTGACCGCCAATTGCATCTTCACCAACACCGCGCTGACCGACGATGGCGACGTGTGGTGGGAGGGGCTGACCGACAATCCGCCGGAAGGTCTGACCGACTGGCGCGGCGAACGCTGGTCGCCCGAACGCGGCACGCCCGCCGCGCATCCCAACGCGCGCTTCACCGCGCCGGCGGACCAGTGCCCGGTGATCGCGCCCGAATGGGACGATCCGGCCGGAGTGCCCATCTCGGCGATCCTGTTCGGCGGCCGCCGCGCCTCGGCCGTGCCGCTCGTCACCGAGGCGTTCGACTGGACGCACGGCGTCTACCTGGCCGCCAACATCGCGTCGGAAGGGACGGCGGCGGCGGAAAACAAGGTCGGCGCGCTCAGGCGTGATCCGTTCGCGATGCTGCCCTTCTGCGGCTACAACATGGGCGATTAGTTCGAACATTGGCTGCGGATCGGCGCCGCCGCCCAGTCCGATCCCGGCCGCCTGCCGCGCCTCTATCTGGTCAACTGGTTCCGCAAGGACGCGAACGGCAAGTTCGCCTGGCCGGGCTTCGGCGACAATGCGCGCGTGCTCAAATGGATCGTCGAGCGGATCGAGGGCGAGGCGGACGCGCGCGATACCGCCATCGGCCGCCTGCCGGCCGAAGGGGCGCTCGATCTGTCGGGGCTCGACATTTCGCGCGAGCGCGTCGATCTGCTGCTCGGCGTCGACGGCAACGTGTGGCGGGAGGAGGCTGGCCTCGCCCGCGAGCATCTCGCCACGTTCGGCGCGCAGCTGCCGCCCGCGCTGTGGCGCGAGCAGGAGCAATTGGAGCAACGGCTGGAGGCCACGTCCTGAGCATGCGTCGCAAGCTGATCGCCGGCAATTGGAAGATGTACGGCGATCGGGCGCACCTGGCCGAACTGGACGCGATCGCGGAGGCGGCGCGTGCCAATCCCGGCATCGACGTGCTGGTGTGCCCCCCATCGGTGCTGATCGCGCCCGCGCTGGCGCGCCAGCCGGGCCTCGCCATCGGAGCGCAGAATTGCCACGACGCGCCGGAGGGCCCGTATACGGGCAGCGTGTCGGCGGCGATGCTGCGCGAATGCGGCGCGACCCACGTCATCGTCGGCCATAGCGAGCGCCGTGCCGCGCAGCACGAGACCGACGCCAAGGTGCGCGCCAAGTCGAAGAGCGCGATCGCGGCCGGGATGGTCGCTCTGGTCTGCGTCGGTGAGACCGAGGCCGAGCGCCGCGCGGGCGAGGCCGAGGATATCGTCACCGGCCAGATCTTCGGATCGGTCACCAAATATGCGCAGCCCGATACGGTGATCGTCTCCTACGAGCCGGTATGGGCGATCGGCAGCGGCCTGACCCCGTCGATCGAGGAGGTGCGGTCGATGCACGCCACGATCCGCGCGGCCTTGTGCAGCAAGCTGGGCGAGGCGATCGGGTCGGCGATCCGCATCCTGTATGGTGGGTCGGTCAGCGCGGCCAATGCCAGTGAGCTGCTGGCGATCGAGAATGTCGATGGTGCGCTGGTCGGCCGCGCGAGCCTGACCGCCGCGCAATTCGTCCCGATCATCGAGGCGGCGGCAGCGATCTAGGCGTCCTCGGCGGGTTCGAACACCGACCAGCCGGTGCGCTGGACCAGTCGTTCCAGCGCGAGCGTGCCGAGCTGGCTGTTGCCGCGTTCGTTCAGGCCGGGCGACCAGACCGCGATCGCCGCGCGCCCCGGCGCGATCGCCAGGATCCCGCCGCCCACGCCCGACTTGCCCGGCAGACCGACGCGGAACGCGAATTCGCCCGACCCGTCATAATGGCCGCAGGTCAGCATCAGCGCGTTGATCCGTCGCGCCCGCCGCTGCGAGACGATGCGCCGCCCCGTTTCCGGATTGATCCCGCCCGCCATCAGATACCGCCCCGCCAGCGCGAGCTGACGGCAGCTCATCGCGATCGCGCAATGATGGACATAGACGCCGAGCGTCTCCTCGACCGGACGGCGCACATTGCCGAACGCCGCCATGTAATTGGCGAGCGCGGCGTTGCGGTAGCCGCTCGCTTGTTCGGCGCGCGCCACCGATTCGTCGACGTAGATCGCCTCATCCCCCGCCAGGCCGCGCACGAAACGCACGATCTCCCCGATCGCCTCGCTTGGGCGATGGCCCGCGAGGATCATATCGCTGACCACGATCGCGCCGGCGTTGATGAACGGGTTGCGCGGGATGCCGTGTTCGGTCTCGAGCTGGACGATCGAGTTGAACGCGGTGCCCGAAGGCTCGCGCCCGACGCGCTGCCAGAGCTGATCGCCGACCCGCCCGAGCGCGAGCGTCAGCGTGAAGACCTTCGAGATGCTCTGGATCGAAAACGGTTCGTCGGCCGCGCCCGCCGCGTGACATGCGCCGTCGGCGGTCACCAGCGCGATGCCGAACCGCGCGAGATCGATCGCCTTGAGCGGCGCGATATAATCGGCGACCGTGCCGCGCTCGGTCGCCTCCGCCATCTCGGCCGCGATGTCGCGCACGATCGCGCCCAGATCGGTCATCCTGCCTCCTTGCCGCGCCAAGCGGGCTTAACGATGCCGCGCCGGCGCTCTAAGCACACCCCATGGGCGAAACGGTGCGGATCGAAAATGGGCTGATCGCGGCGGAGGTGGATCCGCTGGGCGCGGAACTCGTGCGCTTGCAGGACGAGCAGGGCCGCGACCTGCTGTGGGACGGTGATCCCGCCTTCTGGACCGGGCATGCGCCGATCCTGTTCCCCATCGTCGGTGCGCTCGCGGGCGGTGTCCTCCGCCTCGATGACGAGGAGTATCCGCTTCCCCGCCACGGCTTCGCCCGCCGCCGCGCGTTCACCTTGGTCGAGCGCGACGCGGCACGGGTGACGTTCCGGCTGGAGGCGGATGCGGAGAGCCGCGCGGTCTATCCGTTCGATTTCCGGCTCGACATCGGCTTCCTCCTGATGCGGACGACGCTGACCTGCGAGGCGCTGCTCCACAATCCGGGCGCGGCGCCGCTGCCCGCCAGCGTCGGCTTCCACCCCGCCTTCCGCTGGCCCCTGCCGTGGGGCGGTGCGCGCGAATCGCACAGGCTCCGGTTCGAGAAGAACGAGCCCGCGCCGATCCGGCGCGTGGACGGCGATGGCCTGCTGCGCCCTGAACACCTGCCGAGCCCGATCGTCGGGCAGGACCTGCCGCTTGCCGACGCCTTGTTCGAAGACGACGCGCTGATTCTCGATCGGCCCGAGTCGCGGCTGGTGAGCTATGGCGTGCCGGGCGGGCGCCAGATGCGGATCGGCTTCGCCGGCATGCCGATGCTGGGCATCTGGTCCAAGCCCGGGGCCGGCTTCGTCTGTGTCGAACCGTGGCAGGGCATCGCCGATCCGGTCGGGTTCGCCGGCGATTTCCCGGCCAAGCCCGGCGTCGTGGAGATCGCGCCCGGCGCGACGCGCAGCTTTGCCTTCCGGGTCGACATCGGCGCCGATGGGCACTGAGTCACGGACGCGGCCGGCATATTGAAGCGCGCCGCGAAGCCGCCCACATTCGGCCCATGGAAAAGCTCGATCTCACCGACACCGAATGGCGCCAGCGGCTCTCGCCCGAGGAATATCACGTCCTGCGCGAATCGGGCACCGAGCGTGCCTTCACCGGCCGCTACTGGAACAACCATGCCGAGGGCGAATATCGCTGCGCCGGCTGCGGCACGCCGCTGTTCGAAAGCGATGCGAAGTACGATTCGGGCTGCGGCTGGCCGAGCTTCACCGCGCCGGCCGAGGATGCGGCGGTGACCGAGCTGCGCGACATGTCGCACGGCATGATCCGCACCGAGGTCCGCTGCGCGCGTTGCGACGGCCATCTGGGGCATGTCTTTCCGGATGGCCCGGGGCCGGACGGGCTGCGCTATTGCATCAATTCGGCCTCGCTGAACTTCGATCCCGCCGCGAAGTGAGACGAGCCGCAGGTGTGGTGGGGTTGTGACACAGCGGCTTGACGGGTAATCGGGCGGGGCATCCATGCCCGCCCGTCCCCAGTCCTCGACGCCTCGCACGCCGCCGCCCGGCCGTGGCCGCCATATCGGCCGTATCGTGCTGAAGACCGCCTTGTTCGGTTTTCTGGCGCTGCTGGCGCTGCTCGTCGTCGCGGTGATGGCGACGATGGCGTCGCTGCCCTCCTTCTCCGAGCTGATGCAGAAGCCCAACGGGCAGACGGTGCGCGTCCACGCCGCCGACGGCACGCTGCTGGTCTCGCTGGGGCCGAGCTACGGCGAATGGATCCCCCACGATCGCATTCCGGCAGCGATGCGCGAGGCGATCGTCGCGGTGGAGGACCGGCGCTTCTACGGCCATCTCGGCGTCGATCCGATCGGCGTCGCGCGCTCGGCCTATCTGATTTGGGAACGCCATGGCGAGGGGCGGCGCTGGCAGGGCGCGTCGACCATCACGCAGCAGATCGCGCGCAACATCTTCCTCACCAGCGCCTACAGCTTCGGCCGCAAGGCCCGCGTGGCGGTGCTGGCGCTGGCGTTGGAGCGCAAATTCTCCAAGGACCAGATCCTCGAACTCTATCTCAACCGCGTCTATTTCGGCGGCGGCGCCTATGGCGTGGACGCCGCCGCGCGCAAATTCTTCGGCCATCCGGGCACCGAATTCTCGTTGGCGGAGGCGGCGATCATCGCCGGGCTGGTGAAGGCGCCGTCGCATTACTCGCCCTCGGCCGATCCCGAGGCGGCGGTCGACCGCGCCAAGGTGGTGCTGGAAGTCATGCAGGACGCGGGCGCGATCACGCCGGCGCAGGCGGCGAATGCCGGGCTCGACCGCGTCCGCTTCGCGCCCGAGCCGAAGCAGAACAGCGTCCGCTATTTTACCGACTGGGCGCTCGCGCAGCTGGATACGGTGGTCGATGAGCAATCCGCCCCGCTCGACGTGTGGACCACGCTCGATCTGCGGATGCAGCGCGCGGCCGACGCGGCGGTGCGGCAGAACACGCCCGCCGGCCTGCAGGGCGCGCTCGTCTCGATGGAGAATGACGGCGCGGTTCGCGCGATGGTCGGCGGGATCGACTATGTCAGCTCGATCTATAACCGCGCGACGCAGGCGCGGCGGCAGCCCGGTTCCGCGTTCAAGCTGTTCGTCTATCTCGCCGCGCTCGAATCGGGGGTGAAGCCGGGCGACCCGGTGGTCGACCAGCCGATCACGATCGACGGCTGGAGCCCGCGCAACAGCTCGCGCCGCTTCCTGGGCGAGATCGACGTGCGCAACGCCTTCGCGCTGTCGATCAACACCGTCGCCGCGCAGGTGGGGCAGAAGGTCGGGTTCGAGACGGTGGCCGACATGGCGCGCCGCTTCGGCATCACGACGCCGCTCAACACGCACCCATCGATGGTGCTCGGCACGTCCGACGTGCGGCTGATCGACATGACGCGCGCCTTCGCCGCGGTCTCGGCCGGCGGCAATGCGGTGACGCCCTACGGCATCCTGCGCGTCACCACGACCGATGGCACCGTGCTGTACGAACGCCAGCCCGAATCGCCCCGCGTGCTGGTGGCACCGTTCGTCGCCGCCGAGATGACCGATCTGCTCCAGACTGCCGTGAATACGGGCACCGCGCGCGCCGCGCAGATCGGCCGCCCGGTGGCAGGCAAGACGGGCACGACCTCCTCGAACAAGGACGGCTGGTTCCTCGGTTTCTCCTCTGGCCTTACCACGGGCGTGTGGATGGGGCGCGACGACGCCAAGCCGATCCCGGGGCTCCAGGGCGGGCGCAATCCCGCGCAGGCCTTCGCGGCGTTCATGCAGCAGGCACTGCGTACCCGCCCGCCGCAAGAGTTCGATACGCAGGTCGTCCTGCCCGAATGGCAGCTCGAACCCGACGAGGAAGCCTATTACGGCGATCCGGACCAGCCGCTCGCCACGGGCGAGGAGAGCGTGCCCCCGATCGACGGCGCCGAGCCCGCGCCGGTGCCGGATGTGGCCGATCCAGGAACCGCGACGCTGCCCTACGAAGAGCCGCCCGCCAGCCCCGCGCCATCACGCCGGCCGCCCGAGCGGTCGCAGGGCGAGGGCCAACGCGCGCCGCAGATCGACCAGCGCTGGCTGGAAGGCGTGCTGCGCGAGCAGCCGCGACCGCAAGAGGCGCGTCCGCCCCGCTAGGATATTGGCTTAGCGCCGCTCGGCGAAGAAGCTGCGGAGCAGGCCCGCCGCCTCCGCAGCGCCGATCCCACCATAAATTTCCGGCCGATGATGGCAGGTCGGCTGCGCGAACAGGCGCGGGCCGTGCGCGACGGCGCCGCCTTTTGGGTCCTCCGCCGCGTAGTAGAGCGCGGCGATCCGCGCATGGGCGATGGCGCCGGCGCACATCGCGCAGGGTTCGAGCGTCACCCACAGATCGCATCCGTCGAGCCGGCTTGCCCCGAGCGCTTCCGCCGCGCGGCGGATCGCGACGATCTCGGCATGCGCGGTGGGGTCGTGGTTCGTCCGCATCGCGTTGGCGGAGGTGGCGATCACGCGCCCGTCCCGCGTGACGACCGCGCCGACCGGAACCTCGTCCGTTGCTGCAGCCTCGCCCGCGAGATCGAGCGCAAGACGCATCGGTGCGGGCAGGGGGAAGGCCATGCCTTCCCCTAGCGGGCGCTCAGGCGATGCGCGAGAGCAGGTCGGGCCGCAGGATCACGACCAAGGCGAAGACGATGCCCGGCACCCAGCCGATGATCGTCAGCACGACGCTGATCCAGAACAAGGTGTCGATGCCCCGCACCGCGAACACGCCGAGCGGGGGCAGCAGCACCGCCGCCAGGATCGTGCCGATCCCGACGGGCTCGCCGTCGCTCACCGTGCCTTCTCGACCGAAAGCGTCGGCACCTCGACCGTCTTCTTCTCGGTCTTGACCTCGGGCACTTCGACCGTGGTGTTGCGCGTGCCAACATCGATGTCGCCCACGTCGGCGTTGACCGAGGGCAGCTTGCCGCCTTCCACCGCGACCTTCGGCAACTCGCCCGAATTCCCGCTCAGATTGATGAAGCCGGTCGCCAGCGCGATAATGCCGATCACGACGACGATGGCGAGAATGGTAACGATCGCGCGCATATTGCCGTATTCCTTATACCAGAAAGCGTTCGCAACTTAACGTGCGTCAATCGCGCTGGTTTCAGGCGGGTCGCCGCTTTCCCTTGACGGAATCGGTATCGGCCTTTATCGGCGCGCTCTTTCCAGACCCTATCGACATCGGGATTTGAGCGCATGGCGCGTATTTGCGAGCTGACCGGCAAGGGCCGGCAGGTGGGCCACAATGTGAGCCACGCCAACAACAAGACCAAGCGGACCTTTCTGCCCAACCTGCAGAATGTGACCCTGATCTCGGATTCGCTGGGCAAGAGTGTGCGTCTGCGCGTCTCGACCCACGGCCTGCGCTCGGTCGAGCATGTCGGCGGCCTCGACAATTGGCTGATGAAGGCGAAGGCCGACACGCTGTCGCTACGCGCGCGCCGCCTGAAGCGTGAGGTCGAGAAGGCGTCGATCGCCGCTTGAGCGGGCGGCCCGCCGGCATGAACGGCGGGTAACCAACGCATTCAGGATCGTCTCACGCCGAATCGCGTAGAACTCTTCTCAACGGCATCTTTGCATGCCGGTTGTTTGAGGAGAGTGGCGATGTTCGGAAAGACGCTCAAGCTCGCCGCCGCGGCTTTGGTCGCGACGGCCACCCTGATCCCGACCACGGCGCAGGCGCAATATTATGGCCATGACGGCTATAATGGACGCTACGACCGGGTCGACTATCGCCGCGATCGGGGCCGCAATTATCGCGGCGACTATTATGGCCGCGGCTATCGCAACAATTATTATCGCGGGGATCGCCGCCATTATTATCGCGGCCGGTGCGACAAGGGCACGGGCGGGACGGTGATCGGCGCGATCGCAGGCGGCCTGCTGGGCAATACGGTAGTCGGCCATCGCGGTGACAAGACCGCAGGCACGATCGTGGGCGCGGGTGTCGGCGCCCTGGCCGGACGCGCGATCGACCGCGACTGCTAAGACATCGAAACAGGGCCCCTCCGCTCCGCGCGGAGGGGCTTTTTATTGCGCGTCGAACAGGGTGGCGAGCTGCTCGACCATCGTACCGCCCAGCTGTTCGGCATCCATGATCGTCACCGCCCGGCTATAATAGCGGGTCACGTCGTGGCCGATTCCGATCGCCGCGAGTTCGACCGGCGAGCGCGTTTCGATCCAGCCGATCACCTGGCGCAGATGGCGTTCCAGATACGACCCTGAATTGACCGACAGCGTCGAATCGTCGACCGGCGCGCCATCCGAAATCACCATCAGGATACGCCGGTCCTCGGGCCGCGCGATCAGCCGCGCATGCGCCCAGAGCAAAGCCTCGCCGTCGATATTCTCCTTGAGCAGCCCCTCGCGCATCATCAGGCCGAGATTGCGCCGCGCGCGGCGATAGGGCTCGTCCGCCTGCTTGTAGACGATGTGGCGGAGGTCGTTGAGCCGCCCGGGGCTGGCGGGGCGGTTGGCATGAAGCCAAGCCTCGCGCGCCTGCCCGCCCTTCCATGCGCGCGTGGTGAAGCCCAATATCTCTGTCTTCACGCCGACGCGTTCGAGCGTGCGCGCGAGGATGTCGGCCGAGATCGCGGCGATCGAGATCGGCCGCCCGCGCATCGACCCCGAATTGTCGATCAGCAGGGTGACGACGGTGTCGCGAAATTCGGCCTCGCGCTCGATCTTGTAGGACAGCGAATGGCCCGGGCTGACCACCACGCGCGCCAGCCGCGCCGCGTCGAGCAGCCCTTCCTCCTGATCGAAGTCCCATGACCGGCTCTGCTGCGCCATCAGCCGCCGCTGGAGGCGGTTGGCGAGCTTGGTGACCGCGCCCTGGAGATGGACCAGCTGCTGGTCGAGGTAAGCGCGCAGCCGGGTCAGCTCCTCCTCGTCGCACAGATCGCCGGCGGCCACGACCTCGTCGAAGCGCGTGACGAACGCCTTGTAGTCGAGCGTCGCGGGCATGTTCGACGGCGGGCGGTTGGGCCGGGCCGGCTGGACGCCGTCCTCGCCATCCTCGCCCTCCGCGCCCTCGCTGTCGAAATCGCCGGGCTCGGACTCCTGCGTGTCGCCCTGCTCCTCGCTCGGGCCCGAATCCTCGGAGCGGGCGTCCATCTGGCCATCGGCCTCGCCGCCTTGCTCCTCGTCCTCGCCCTCGTCGCTTTCCTGCGGCTGGTCGGGCTGTTCGCTTTCCTCGGCTTCGGCGCCATCGGGCTCGCTCGTCTCGGGCCGCGCCTCGACCAGCTCGAGGTCCTCGAGCAGGCGCGCCGCCAGACGGGCGAACGCCGCCTGGTCGTCGAGCGTCAGTTCGAGCCCGTCGAGATCGGCGCCGGCCTTGTCCTCGATCCAGTCGCGCACCAGCGCCAACCCGCCTTCCGCCACCGCCGGGGGCTTCTCGCCGGTCAGCCGTTCGCGCACGATCAGGCCGAGCGCGGAGGCAAGCGGCACTTCCGCGCGCGTGCGGGCGCGCGTCAGCGGGTCGGAGCGCAGCCGCTGGTCGAGCGCATGCGCGAGGTTGGCGCGGACGCCCGCCATCGCGCGGCTGCCGAGTGCCTCGACTCGCGCCTGCTCGACCGCGTCGAACACGGCGCGCGCGGTGCTGTCGGAAGGCGCGCCGCGCGCGTGCAGCCCCGCGTCATGATGACGCTCGCGCAGCGCGAAGGCGTCGGCGAAGCCGCGCGCCTCGGCCACCTGTTCGGCGGGCAGATGGCGTCCCGGCATGGGCACGCGCAATTGCTTGAGCGAGGCGGACGGCGCCTCGGTTGTGAAGCTGACCTCGAGCTCGGGCTCGCGCGCCATCGCGCGCGCGGTGCCGGCAAGCACCGCGCGGAACGCGTCGAGGGGCGAAGGCTCGGCCATCAGGCCTTGCCGACGATGCTTTCGGGCAGATCGCGGCCGAACACGCGCTGATAATATTCGGCGACGAGCGGACGTTCTGCCTCGTCGCATTTGTTGAGGAAGGACAGGCGGAAGGCGAAGCCGATATCGCCCAGGATCAGCGTGTTCTGCGCCCACGAGATCACGGTACGCGGGCTCATCACGGTCGAGATGTCGCCGGCCATGAAGCCCTGGCGGGTCAGCTCGGCCACCTTGACCATGTTGTCGACCTGCTTCTTGCCGTCGGGCTTGTCATATTCGCCCGACTTGGCGAGCACGATCCGCGCCTCGATCGCGGCCGGCAGATAATTGAGCGTGACCACGATGTTCCAGCGGTCCATCTGCCCCTGATTGATCTGCTGGGTGCCGTGGTACAGGCCGGTCGTGTCGCCTAGGCCGACCGTATTGGCGGTCGCGAACAGGCGGAAATAGGGATTGGGCCGGATCACGCGGTTCTGGTCGAGCAGGGTCAGCTTGCCCTCGGTCTCCAGCACGCGCTGAATCACGAACATCACGTCAGGGCGGCCCGCGTCATATTCATCGAAGACGAGCGCGGACGGCGTCTGCAGCGCCCACGGCAGCAGGCCCTCGCGGAATTCGGTCACCTGCTGGCCGTCGCGCAGCACGATCGCGTCGCGCCCGACCAGATCGATGCGGCTGATATGCGCATCGAGGTTGATGCGGATCAGCGGCCAGTTGAGGCGGGCGGCGACCTGTTCGATGTGGCTCGACTTGCCGGTGCCGTGATAGCCCTGGATCATCACGCGCCGGTTGAACGCGAAGCCCGCGCAGATGGCGAGCGTGGTGTCCGGATCGAACACATAGGTCGGGTCGAGATCGGGCACGCGTTCGTCCGCTTCGGAGAAAGCGGGAACCTCCATGTCGGAATCGATTCCGAACAGGTCGCGCACCTTGCGCATCTGATCGGGAGCGTCGAGCACGGTGGCGGCGCGGCTGTCGGGCTGGCTGTTGGGCAGGTCGGTCATCGCAAAGGGTCCTTGTGCACCCGCGAAGGGCGCTGGCGTCGTGACTAGGCAGGTGCGCCGTCCGCCGCAACCTTGTCGGGCAAGGCGAACAGGGTCGAAAAACGCGCAGCGACCGCACGGTCTCCCTCGACTTGCAGCATTCCCGCCGCCTCCGCTTGTGCGAGCGGCATGCCGCCGTAGAAAACGGGCAGGAAATGCGACGGCTGGCCGGCGAAGACCGCATCGGGACGGTCGGGCTCCCCGCGCCACACGCGGAGCGCGCGATCTTCGAGCCGCCCGCCGTAGACCTCCTCGCCGAGGCGGAAGCCGATCGTCGCGTGCAAGCCGTCCGCGCGCTCCGGCACGAGCAGCATGCGCAGCGACAGGATCAGCGAAACGGGCGAGAAGGGCAAAGTCGGATCGTGCGAAGGCGATCGCAGCGCCCACCGCGCCAGTGCCAGCACCACCTCCTCGCTCTCATAGCCCCAGGCGGTCAGCTCGTAGACCTGCACGTTGGCGGGCGACGGAAGCCGGCGGCGGAGGAGGATGCCCACGCGTTCCAGCCCGGCGAGTCGCTGTGTCAGGACGTTGGCGCTGATGCCCGGCAGGCCGGCACGGAGTTCGTTGAAACGGCGAGGCCCGAGCAACAGCTCGCGCATCAGCAGCAGCGACCATCGTTCGCCGACGAATTCCATCCCCAGCGCCGCGCCGCAGGCATCGTCATACCATCGCTTCGACACCGATTTGTCGCGTTCAGTCACTAAAAATAACCTCAAGGTTGTCTAAAATAACTTGATCAAGCATGATGCTCAAGAAAGCGATTCGCGTACGACGCGGAAGCAAGGAGAGCGGAATGGAAGGCCGGACCAACCTGGAGCCTGCACCCGTGCTCGCGCAACGCGGCGCGATGCGTTTTCCCAACGAAAGCGCGGAATATCGTGCGGCGCGGACCGCCCTGCTGGCGGAGGAGATCGAACTGCGCCGGCATATCGAGCGCGTCGCCGCCCAGCGTCGCGCGCTACCTCCGGGCGGCGTGGTGCCCGAAGATTATGCGTTCGATGGCGCGGAAGGCCGGGTTCAGCTGTCCGAACTGTTCGGGGCGCATGACACGCTCGTCACCTACACTTGGATGTTCGGGCCGCAGCGCACGCGGCCGTGCCCGATGTGCACCACGCTGCTGGATGCGTGGGATGGCCAGGCGCGGGCGTTGGGGGAGCGGCTGTCGCTGGCAATCATCGCGCGTTCGCCGATCCAGCGGCTGCTGGCTTATCGGAAGGCGCGCGGCTGGCGCTCACTGCGGCTGTACAGCGATGTCGGCGGCGCGTTCAGCCGCGACTATCACGGCATCGCGGACGACGGGTCGGACATCCCGGCCTTCACCGTCTTCTCACGCCGCGACGGCGCGATCCGCCTGTTCTGGGCCGGCGAGATGGATGGTGCGACCGCCGATCCCGGACAGGACCCGCGCGGCGCGCCCGATCTGATGCCGCTCTGGACGGTGATCGATTCGACTCCGGAGGGACGCGATCCCGACTGGTATCCCAAGCTCGATTATCACGAGGCGCGATCGGCCGGCGCCTAAACGGCTGGCTGCTTTCGCAGGACGAAGGAGTGGATCATGGCCTATATCGATGGCTTCGTGCTGCCGGTGAAAGCGACCGACAAGCAGGCATATCTCGACATGGCACGCGCGGCTGCGCCGGTATTCAAGGAGCATGGCGCGCTGCGCGTCGTCGAATGCTGGCCCGACGACGTACCGCGCGGCGAACGAACCGACTTCTACCGCGCGGTCGACGCGCAGGAGGGCGAGATCGCCGTCTTTTCCTGGATCGAATGGCCGTCGAAGGCGGCGCGCGACGCGGGGATGAAGCGCGTGTGGGACGATCCCCGCCTGTGCCCGGGCGAGGATGCGCCGCCGTTCGACATGAAGCGCATGATCGTGGGCGGCTTCGCGCCGATCCTCGACGCATAAGGAGGATGCAGATGAGCGAGCGCAACCCGCACGGCTGGCCGATCTGGTACGAACTCGTCACCGCCGATGCCGAGGCGGCGGCTGCTTTTTACCAGCCGATCTTCGGCTGGTCGATCGGGCCGAAGCCCGCCGGAGATGTCGACTATCGCATGATCGACACCGGGCATGGCCATGTCGGCGGGCTCCTGTCGCTCACCGATACGATGGCGGGGGCTTGCGCCAAGCCGGGCTGGCTTTTCTATGTCGGCGTTGACGATGTCGACGCGGCCGCCGCCACGGCGGCCGATCTGGGCGGGACCATCCTGAAGGCGCCGCGCGACCTGCCCGATGTGGGGAGATTTGCGCTGGTCGCCGATCCGCAGGGCGTTCCCTTCTACGTCATGCGGGGCGCGGTCGAGGGGGCGAGCACCGCCTATGACCGGATGGGAATGGGCAAGGGCAGCTGGAACGAGCTGGCGACGCCTGACCAGCCCGCCGCCAACGCCTTCTATGCCGCCCTGTTCGGATGGGACTTCCCCGACCGGATGCCGATGGGGGAGATGGGCGACTACATCTTCCTGGCGGCGGCCGGGCAGATCATCGGCGCTACCATGCCCCGGCAGCCGGGGGGACCGGCGGGCTGGCAATTCTACTTCCGCGTGCCCGACATCGACGCGGCGGCCGAGCAGGTCCGCGCGGGCGGCGGGGCGGTCCATTTCGGCCCGCAGGAGGTGCCGGGCGGCGAGCGGGTGATCGTCGCCAGCGATCCGCACGGCGTGATGTTCGGCGCGGTCGCGCCGGCAGGAGGCAAAGCGTGACGACACCCAAGATACAGCCCTGCCTCTGGTATGATGGCGATGCCGAGCAGGCGGCGGAATTCTACGCGGCGACCTTCCCCGATTCGCATGTGACGGCGGTCCAGCGCGCCCCCGCCGATTATCCGGCCGGACATGCGGGTGACGTGCTGACGGTGGAATTCACCGTGCTCGGCATGCCGTTCCTTGGCCTCAATGGCGGACCTGCCTTCCGCTTCGACGAAGCGGTGTCGTTCCAGATCGCGACCGAGGATCAGGCGGAGACCGATCGTTACTGGAACGCGATCGTCGGCCATGGCGGGCAGGAAAGCGCGTGCGGCTGGTGCAAGGACCGGTGGGGATTGTCCTGGCAAATCACGCCACGCGCGCTGACCGAAGGAATGGCCGATCCGGATCGGGCCGCCGCCAGGCGCGTGATGGAGGCGATGATGACGATGGGCAAGATCGACGTGGCGGCGATCGAGGCGGCGCGGAGAGGCGACAATGGCTGATACTCAGGAACTCTCGGTCACCGCGCTGATCGAGGCTTCTCCGGCGGAGGTGTATCGCGTCTGGATCGAACGACTGGCGGAATGGTGGTGCCCGCGACCGTGGATGACCGAGGTTGTGGCGATCGATCCGCGACCCGGCGGGGTGTTTCACACGATCCTGCGCGGCCCCGAGGGAGAGGCGAACGACCTGATGGGCGTGTTCCTCGACGTGGTGCCGGGCGAGCGGATCGTGACGACCGACGCCTTCGGTCCCGGTTGGGTGCCGCAGGTGCCCTTCATGGTCGGACTATGGACGTTTGCGGAGGAGGGGGACCACACGCGCTACACCGCCACGGCGCGCCACTGGAACGCGGACACGCTGCGCCAGCATGAGGCGATGGGATTCCACGACGGCTGGTCGCAGGCCACGGCGCAGCTCAAGGCGCTGGTCGAGCGCGGCAAGGCGGGCTGATTCCGCCTGACGCCTGCGATCAGGCCGGCTGAGGCCCCCGCGCGCCCGTCTGCCACAGCACGAAAGCGTAGGTGTCGGCGGTCTCGCGATCCTGCTGGTCGCGGGTCGAGCCGATGCCGTGCCCGGCATCGAAATCGACGCGCAGCAGGATCGGCTTCCCCGAACTGGTCGCGGCCTGCAGCCGCGCCGCCATCTTGGCGACATGGAAAGGGGCGACGCGCGGATCGGTGACCCCGGTGGTCAGCAGGACAGCCGGATAGCGCGTCCCGTCCTTGACCGCATGATAGCTGTCGATCGCCTTGAGCCAGCGATAGCCCTGCGGATCGCCGATCGCGCCCCACTCCGGTTCCTCGCCGAAGCCGTTCTGTTCGACCACGTAGCGCAGGGGATTGGACCAGCCGACCCCGCTCACCACCGCCGCGAACAGATCGGGCCGCTCGGTCAGCGCCCGGCCGACCGTGATCCCGCCCGCCGACCGGCCGTTGATCGCGAGGTGCTGCGGGCGCGTATAGCCCTTGGCGATGACGTCCTGGCAGACGTCGATCAGGTCGCGCCAGGTGTTGGGTTTGTTGGCATGCTGGCCGGCCTGATGCCATTCGCGCCCATATTCGCCGCCCCCGCGCACGTTGGCGTAGCCGACCACCGCGCCCTGATCGATCAGCGCAAGCTGGCGCGCCTGGAAAGCGGGGGTGTAGGCGGCGGCGCCATAGGAGCCGTAGGCCGATATGTAAGTCGGGGCGGTGCCGTCACGCTTCAGCCCCTTCTTGTGGATCAGCGTATAGGGAACCTTCGTCCCGTCACGCGCGGTCGCGAAGGCACGGTGCGCCTCGTAGCCCGAAACATCGATCGGGGGACGCGGGGTGAGGCCCGTGTCGGCGACCCGGCCAGCCGCGTCGACCGACCAGATCCCGGTCGGGGCGAGCCAACCGGAAAGCGACATGAGCAGCCCCGGTTCGTCCGGTTCGGCATACAGCGCGCCGATGGTGCCGTCGAACGGCAGCGCGATCTCGGAAACCGTGCCATCGAACGCAAGCTTGCGCAGGCGGCTGATGCCGCCGTCCATGATCCTGAGATACAGTGCGTCCTTGGCGCGGGCGATCTCCTCGATCACCTGCGGTCCCTGGCGCACCAGCTCGGTCGCGCCGGCGAGATCCGGCTTCGCGGCGGAGGTGCGGAGGATGCGCCCGCGCGGGCTGCCCTTATTGGCCAGCAGGTAGAGGTCGTCGCCGACCAGGACCGATCCGGTCACCTCGTCTTCGAAGCTGGTCACGGGCGTCCAGCGCGCCCGTCCCGCCAGCACGTCGGCGAGCGGCGCCACCGCGAGGCGATATTCCGGACGCACGTCGGCCAGGATCAGCATCGCATAGGGTGATCCCGGCGCCGTCTGGATGAAGGGCATCTGGATCCGGTCGTAGGCGACGGCCGGATCGAGCCCGCGCTTTATCAGGATCGGATCGGCGGCCGGATCGGCGCCGAGCCGGTGGAACCGCGCCTGCCCGTCGAGATAGCGTTCGGGTGTGCTCACCTTGCCGGTGAGCTGGGTGTAGAAGAAGCCCGTGCCGTCCTCGATCCATTCCGGGGCGGCCGATTGCGTGTTGGCGATGGTTTCGGGCAGGTCCCGGCCGTCGGCGACGGTCAGGACATGAAGCACCGAATCCTCGCTCCCGTCCTTCGACACACCGTAAACGACATGCGTGCCGTCGGGCGACGCCTTCCACCAGTCGAGCGAGAAGTGGGCCGCGCCCGCCGCGCTCATCGCGGTCGGATCGACCAGGGTTCGCGTGCGTCCGCCCTCGCGCACGAACAGCTTGAAATTGTCCGCGCCGGCCGGCCGCTGCTTAAAGAAGATCCGCCCGCCCGCGCGTTGCACGTCGGCGGTCGAGACGACATCGCCCGACAATTGACGGATGCGGGCGAGCAAGGCCGTGCGCCCCGGCAGCCGATCGAGCATCGCGCGGGTATGCGCGTCCTGCCCGCGCAGGAAGGGCAGCCACGCCGGATCCTTGTCGTTTTCCATCCAGCGATAGGGATCGACCAGCGTTTCGCCGAAATAGGTGTCGCTGACCGGCGCCACGCGGGCCTTCGGCGCGGGCGGGACCGCCCCTATCCCTGCCTGCGCCCGGGCCATGCGCGGCAGCGCCGTCAAGGCGAGCGTACCGCCCGTTCCGGCGAGCAGGCATCGCCGGCTGATCGCGATCGTCATCCCCCGTTTCCTTCCCCCCAAACGAAACGGGCGGAGCCTAGGCCCCGCCCGCGTAGAGGGTCAATCTGTCGTTCGGATCAGGAGATCGTCGCGGTCACGATCTTGCCGGGCGCGCGCGGCGGCTCGCCCTTGGGCAGCGCGTCGACATGCTCCATGCCCGACGTCACCTGACCCCAGACAGTGTATTGACGGTCGAGGAAGGTGGCGTCGTCGAAGCAGATGAAGAACTGGCTGTTGGCGCTGTCGGGGTTCGACGCACGCGCCATCGAGCAGACGCCGCGCACGTGCGGCTCGGCGTTGAACTCGGCCTTGAGGTCGGGCTTCGACGAGCCGCCCATGCCGGTTCCCTTCGGATCGCCGCCCTGCGCCATGAAGCCGGGAATGACGCGGTGGAAGATCACCCCGTCGTAAAAGCCTTCCTTGGTCAGCTCGACGATCCGCGCGACGTGGCCGGGCGCCAGATCGGGGCGCAATTTGATCACCACGTCGCCGCCACCGCCATTGCCGGTGTCGAGGGTGAGCGTCAGCGTATCGTCGGCCATGAATTCTCTCCTGAGTGGATGGCGCGCACCTAGGCGCTCGCGCGTCGCTTCGCCAGTGCCGGCGCCGATCGGCCGGTCAATCCGCCGGGCGATCGGAAACCATGAGCGCGATCGTCGGCGCGCGGGCGTCCGAAAGCTGGATCCAGTGACGGCCGGGCTTGAGATCGAACGCGACGATCTTGGCGATGCCCGAGCAGGCCGGGCCGTGGCGGTGCGCGACCGATTCGAGCCGCGTACCCCCGCGCACCACGTCGATCCAGGCGCGCTGGCCAAGCGCGATCCGATAACGCCCCGCCTTTGCGACCTGCAGCGCATAGAAACCGCCATAGGTGCCGGCGGCCGGCGTGCGCGCCAGCGCGGGAACGAAGCGCACCGTGCCCGCCGGCTTGAGCGCGAGCGTCGCCGGACGATTGATCGATGGCGCCGTCGCGCCGCCTTTGCCCCATTGCCCGAAGCCCGCAACCATCTCCTGTCGGATGCAGACCGGATCAGCCTGGGCGAGGACCGGCATGGGGGTGAGCAAAGCCGCTGCTGCCAGCAGGCGCCTCATATCAACTTGATCTCGCGCAGGCGCTGCAGGAGGTAATCGTGCGCGGTGATCGGATCGGGATATAGATTGGGCCGGTCGGGACCGATGCACTGAGGCAGCGTCTCGATCAGATAATCCGGCCTGAAATGGAGGAAGAAGGGCATCGAATAGCGCGCATGACCGCGCCGTTCGGGGGCGGGGTTCATGACGCGGTGCGTGGTCGAGCGCAGCAGGTTGTTGGTCAGCCGCTGGAGCATGTCGCCGACATTGATCGCCAGTTCGCCCGCCTTAGGCTGGACCGGCAGCCAGTTGCCGTCGCGGTCGAGCAGCTCCAACCCCGCTTCCTCCGCGCCGAGCAGGAGGGTGATCGTATTGATGTCCTCATGCGCGCCGGCGCGGATCGACGGGCCGTCCGCCCCCATCGGCGGGTAATGGAGCAGGCGGAGCACGCTGTTGCCGTCGGCGACGGTGTCGGCGAAGAAATCGGGCGCGAGGCCCAGATAGCGCGCGACGCCCGCGAGCAGCCGCGCCCCCGCCGCGTCGAGCGCGTCGAACAGCGCCAGCTCCGCCGCGCGGAAGCCGGCGACCTCCTCGGGCCACACGTTTGGCGCCATATATTCGGCGAAGCGATGCCCCTCGGGCAGCTCGCGGCCGATATGGTAGAATTCCTTGAGGTCGTGCGCGGTCGCGCCCTTGGCGGTCTCGATCCCGAACGGCGTCAGACCACGCGCGCCGCCGGTGCCCGGCAGATGGTAACGCCGCTTCACCTCCTCGGGCAGCGCGAAGAAGGCGCGGGCCTTGGCCTCGGCCTCCGCGATCACCTCCGCCGGCACGCCATGATCGGACACGATCGCGAAGCCGTAGCGCGCGAACGAGCCGCCGAGCGCCTGCGCGAAACCGTCCGGATCATGCGCGTCCTGCGCGAGGCTGACGGTGGGAACGACAGGGCGATCGAGAGTCGTGGCCATGGATGTCCGCTAGCAGTTTCGGCGTCCGCGCGACAGATTTGCCCGGCGCTCAGATTATAGAGGGCGCTGCGGCGATCCCGTGCGTGGCGATCATTTCTTGAACAGGCCGCCCAGCAGACCGCGCAGCAACTGGCCGCCGAGCTGACCCGCGACCTGGCGTCCGACCGAGCTTGCCACCGATCGCGCGGCGGACTGGATCATCTTATCGGTCAGCGTGGGCTTGGCCGCTTCGCGCGCGGCGGCGGCACGCGCGCGTTCCTCGGCGCGGGCCTGCGCCTCGGCGGCACGTTGCGCCTCGCGGTCGCGGCGGGCCTGTTCGGCGGCGTCGAGTTTGGCCTGACGCGCGGCCTCCCTGGCGGCATCGGCCTGCGCCTTGGCCGCGACGGCCTCGGCCGCCGCCTTCTCCGACGCGGCCCTGGCGTCGCCTGCCTTGGCGGCGAGCAGTTCGGCCGCGCTCTCCCGATTGACCGGCTGGTCATATTTGCCCGCGACCGGCGAGGTCGAGACCATAATCGCGCGCTCGCGGTCGGTCAGCGGGCCGACGCGCGCGCCCGGTGGGCGGATCAGCGTGCGGGCGACCGGGCTTGGGCTGCCGTCGGGCTGGAGCAGCGAGACGAGCGCCTCGCCCACCTTCAGCTCGGTGATCGCGGTCGCGACGTCGACGTCCGGATTGGCGCGGAACGTCTCGGCCGCGGCCTTGACCGCCTTCTGCTCGCGCGGGGTGAAGGCGTTGAGCTTGTGCTGGACCCGGTTGCCGAGCTGGCCGGACACGTCGTCGGGCACATCGATCGGATTCTGCGTGACGAAATAGACGCCGACGCCCTTGGAGCGGATCAGGCGCACCACCTGCTCGACCTTGTCGACCAAAGCGGGCGCGGCATCGTCGAACAGCAGGTGCGCCTCGTCGAAGAAGAAGACGAGCTTCGGCTTCTGCGGGTCGCCGACCTCGGGCAAGGTCTCGAACAGTTCGGACAGGAGCCACAGCAGGAAGGTGGCATAGAGCTTCGGCGCGGCCATCAGCCGGTCGGCGGCCAGCACGCTGATCGTCCCGCGCCCGTCCTCCGCCACCGTCATCATGTCGGCAATGTCGAGCGCGGGCTCGCCGAAGAAGCCGTTGCCGCCCTGCGCCTCGAGCTGGAGGAGCTGGCGCTGGATCGTGCCCACGGTCGCGCGGGTGACGTTGCCATAGCGCGCGGACAGATCGGCGGCGTTCTCCGCCGCCCAGACGAGCATCGCCTGCAGATCGGCGAGGTCGAGCAGCAACAGCCCCTGTTCGTCCGCGACCTTGAAGACGAGGCTGAGCACGCCTTCCTGCACCTCGTTGAGGTTCATCAGCCGCGCGAGCAGCAGCGGCCCCATCTCGCTGATCGTGGTGCGGACTGGATGGCCGGACTGCCCGAACAGGTCCCAGAATATCACCGGATTGTCGCGATAGGCCCAGTCGGTCTCGCCGATCTCGGCCGCGCGCGCCTGGAACGCGGCATGCGTCGGCGCGGTGGGGGAGCCCGGCATGGCGAGGCCCGACAGGTCGCCCTTCACGTCGGCGACGAAGACGGGGACGCCCGCCGCGCTGAAGCCTTCGGCGATGCCCTGCAGCGTCACCGTCTTGCCGGTGCCCGTCGCGCCGGCGATCAGCCCGTGGCGGTTGGCGCGGCGGAGGTTGAGCTCCTGCCGCGCGCCGTCCGTCGTCGCGCCGATGAAGAGGCCGGTGTCGCTCATCTCACGCCTTCGGCGTCAGCCGGAGCAGCTTGCCGCCCTGCGCGTCCTCGACCAGCCAGAGCGCGCCGTCGGGCCCCACGGCGACATCGCGGATCCGCGCGCCCATGTCCCACCGCTCCGCCTCGCGCGCGGTCGTGCCGTCGAAGGCGATCCGGACGAGCGCCTTGCTCACCAGCCCGCCGGTCAATGCCGATCCGCGCCACTGCGGGAACAGCGCGCCGCGATAAAAGCTCAAGCCGCCGGGCGCGATCACCGGGTTCCAGTAGAGCGCGGGCTTGCGGAAATCGGGGCGCGCATCGGGCTTGGGAATGGGCTTGCCGTTATAATTCTGGCCGTAGGAGACGGTCGGCCAGCCGTAATTCGCGCCGGGGACGATCAGGTTGAGCTCGTCGCCGCCGCGCGGGCCATGCTCGATCTCCCACAGCCGCCCGGCCGGATCGAAGGCGAGCCCGTAGGGCGTGCGGAAGCCCGACGCCCAGGTTTCGGCCGGCGCGAGATTGGGGCCGGGCAGCGCCACCATCGTCTTGGCCGCGGTCTTTTCGGCCTCGGTATCGGACGGCGGGGCGAACAGGGGCACCGTGCGCGCGCCCTGCTTGCCCGGCTGCGGATTGCCGGGGGCGGGCTTGCCGTCCAGCGTCAGGTGCAGGATCTTGCCCAACTCCGAATTGGGGTCCTGCGCCGGGGTGAAGCGCTGCCGCTCGCCGACCGTCAGGAACAGGCTCTTGCCGTCGGGCGCCCAGGCGACCACGCCGCCGAGCTGCCCGCCCTTGCCGCGCGGCAATTGCCGCCACACCACCTTCAACCCGTCGAGCCGCGCCGTGCCCTGACCGATCACGAGCGTGGCGCGTGCCAGCGCCAGCCCCGAATTCTCGCCCTCCGGCTCCGCATAGGTCAGGAAGATGTCATGCTTTGCGGCATAGGTGGGCGACACGTAGACGCCGAGCAGCCCCTGCTGCCCCTGGTGGAGAACGGGCGGAACACCCGTCACCTCGACCTTCATGCCCTTCTGCGTGACCAGCCACAGCTTGCCGACCTTTTCCGTGATCAGCATGCGCCCGTCGGGAATGAACGCGATTTTCCACGGCAGGTTGAATTCGGCCACCGGCGTGACGTCGAACGGGCGCTGGGCGGCAGGCTTGCTATCCCCGTAATTGACCTGCGCCGACCCGCAGGCGGGCAGCAGCACCGCGGCGGCGGCAGTCACGAAAGTCAGGACGCGCAGGGACATGGGGAAAGGCTCCAGCCGGAAGGACCCGGCCAGGATAACGGCAGGTTGCGCGCGCCGCCAGCGCCGTTGGCGCGGATCAGGCGGCGAGCGAGAGCCGTTCGGCCCGCCGCGCGCGCATCACGGCGAGCCCGCCGTCGAGCGGATCACGCGACGGCAGGAAATAGCGCCCGGTGGCGGACAGGAAGCGGCTGTAGCGGCTCTTTGCGGCCATGCGGCGGACGAACATCTGCTGGTGCGCGGGGTCGCGTAGCGCGGCAATATGGCGTCCGGTCAGGATAACACCGCTCCACCCCCCGAGTAGGAGCGCGGCATCGCCGACGAACGAGCCCGCCATCGCCGCCCAGGCCGCGCGCTGGTCGGCGGTCGCGTGCGGCTCCTGCCAGCCGGCGCACAGCGCCGCTTCCCACGAGACATGGGCGTGCTGGCGCTGAAGTTGCGCCATCAGCGCCTGTTCGCGCTCGTCGCTGGGGGAAAAGCCGGCATGCCCGGCCTCGCCGTCGATCACCGTGCAACGGCCATTGTCGGCGATGTCGAGCGCGGCCGCGTTGACGCCGTCGTCGAGCAGGATGATCGCCCAGCGGCCGGGCTGCGTGAAATCGGGCATGGGGCCGCCGAAGCTTTCGAGCCGGCCGGTGCCGCTGCCGATCAGCGACCAGGCGGTCGCGGCAACGTCGTTGAGCAGCACTACCGCGCCCCCGAACATGGCGGCGAGGCCGGAACGGGAAATGGTCCAGCGCGATCGCGCGATCGGGATCGCGTCCCCGGCGGGGGGCGCCGCCACCGCCATCACGAATTCGCTGCCGCGCAACGGAATGCCTTCCTCGCGTTCGTAGGTCAGCAGTGCGTCGGTGAAGGTGGGATGCCGCTCGCTCGACAGCGTCCGGACCGATTCGATCCGCGCCGCGCCCGGCATAGCCCAGCCGAACCGGACGACACCCGCGGTGGAGGCGTCGGCCAGAATCCATCTCCCTTGATCGGCCATCTCCGCGGCGTCCCTCTTCGTTCGAAGCGGCCGCTATGGGGCGTTGGTCCTACCACCGCGTTAACGCTTCCACCGGCGCGGCTTGCGAAGGACGCGCATCGGGATTATGTACGGTGTGTCTTCCTCGACATTGGTAACTCTGCCGGGGCCGGGCCCTCGGGGCGCCGGCGCGAAGGCGCTTGAGGAGTTTCATGGTCGACATCGCGGCAGTCACGAAATTGATCGAACCCGAGGCGAAGGCGCTCGGTTTCGCGCTCGTGCGCGTGGCGATGTTCGGCGGCAGGACCGATCCGACGCTGCAGATCATGGCCGAGCGGCCGGATACGCGCCAGCTCGATCTGGCCGATTGCGAGGCGTTGTCGCGCCGCGTGTCCGAGGTGCTGGATGCGAGCGATCCGATCGAGGAAGCCTATCGGCTGGAAGTGTCTTCCCCCGGGATCGACCGCCCGCTGACCCGCGCGCAGGATTTCGCCGACTGGACGGGGTTCGACGCCCGGATCCGGCTGGCCGCGCCGCTCGACGGGCGCAAGCAGTTCGACGCGCGCTTGCTCGGACTCGAAGGCGACACGGTGACCGTGTATGCCGAACGGGTCGGCGAGATCGCGATTCCCTTCGGTCAGATCGCCAGCGCCAAGCTGCTGCTGACCGACGACTTGATCAAGGCCACCGCGCCGCTTTCCACCGAGGGCGCGGACCGGATTTCACAGGAAGGATGAGTTAAGAGACATGGCCACCGCCGTTTCCGCCAACATGGCAGCGCTGCTCGCCAGCGCCGACGCCGTCGCGCGTGAGATGCTGATCGACAAGGCGATGGTGATCGTGGCGATGGTGGCCGCGATCCTGCGCGCCGCCACGGCGCGCTACGGCGCGGAGAACGACATCCGCGCCAAGATCGACACCAATGCCGGCGACGTCCGCCTGTGGCGCGTGGTCGAGGTGGTCGAGGAGGTGGAGAACTACTTCACCCAGGTGTCGGTGGGCGACGCGCAGAAGCTGCAGAAGGGCGCCGCCGTCGGCGACTTCATCGTCGATCCGCTGCCCAATATCGAATTCGGGCGCATCGCCGCGCAGGCCGCCAAGCAGGTCATCTTCCAGAAGGTGCGCGACGCGGAGCGCGAGCGCCAGTATGACGAATTCAAGGACCGCGCGGGCGAGATCATCGTCGGCACGGTCAAGTCGGTCGAGTTCGGTCACGTCGTGGTTAACCTGGGTCGCGCCGAGGGCGTGATCCGCCGCGACGCGCAGATCCCGCGCGAGGTGCTGCGCAAGGACGACCGCGTCCGCGCGATCATCCTGAAGGTGGTGCGCGAGAATCGCGGGCCGCAGATCTTCCTCAGCCGCGCGCACCCCGATTTCATGAAGAAGCTGTTCGCGCAGGAAGTCCCCGAAATCTACGACGGCATCATCGAGATCAAGGCGGCCGCGCGCGATCCGGGCAGCCGCGCCAAGATCGGCGTGATCAGCCGCGATTCCTCGATTGACCCGGTCGGCGCGTGCGTCGGCATGAAGGGCAGCCGCGTCCAGGCGGTGGTGCAGGAATTGCAGGGTGAGAAGATTGACATCATCCCCTGGTCGCCCGACACCGCGACCTTCGTCGTCAATGCGCTCCAGCCGGCCTCGGTCAGCCGCGTGGTGATCGACGAGGAGGAGGAGCGGATCGAGGTGGTCGTCCCCGACGACCAGCTTTCGCTCGCGATCGGCCGGCGCGGCCAGAACGTGCGGCTGGCGAGCCAGCTCACGGGCAAGGCGATCGACATCCTGACCGAGGCGGACGCGAGCGAGAAGCGTCAGCGCGAATTCGTCCAGAATAGCGAGACGTTCCAGAACGAGCTCGACGTCGACGAGACGCTCGCCCAGCTGCTGGTCGCCGAAGGCTTCTCGACGCTCGAGGACGTCGCCTATGTCGAGCCGGAGGAACTGGCCGGGATCGAGGGGCTCGACGAGGAGATCGCGTCCGAGCTGCAGAGCCGCGCGGCCGAGGCGATCGAGCGGCGCGAGCAGGCGGCGCGCGAGGAGCGCCAGTCGCTCGGCGTCGAGGATGCGGTCGGCGAACTACCGTACATCACCGAGGCGATGATGGTGACGCTCGGCAAGGCGGGCATCAAGACGCTCGACGACGTGGGCGACCTGTCGACCGACGAGCTGATCGAGAAGCCGCGCGCCGAGCCGCGCCGCCGCAAGGAGGGCGCGCCCGCGCCCAAGCCCGACAAGGGCGGCGTGCTCGCGGGCTATGGTCTGTCGATCGAGCAGGGTCAGGAGATCATCATGGCCGCGCGCCAGGCCGCCGGCTGGTTCGGCGACGAGGAAGTCGCGAGCGCGGAGGCCGAAGCCTGATGCCCTTCATCCGCATCGAACTGTCCGGCTCCGCCACCAAGGAGCAGAAGTCGCAGATCGTGGCCGACGTGACGCGATCGATGGTCGAGCGGCTGGGCAAGTCCGCCGCCGCCGTCCAGATCGTGATCGCCGAGCATTCGACCGAGAATTACGGCGCGAACGGCATCCTGATCGCCGACCGTGCGCCGCCTCCCGTACAGGAGGTCGCGAACGCGAATGGCGGACAATGATCAGCCCGAGCTGAACCACGAAACAGCGTCCCCGCCCGCCGGCGAGGGGAGCGAGCGCACCTGCGTCCTGTCCGGGCGAAAGGCGTCGCGCGACGACCTGATCCGGCTCGCGCTCGCGCCGGACGGGACCGTCGCGCCCGACGTGCGCGCCCGCGCGCCGGGACGCGGGGCGTGGATCGGGGTCGACCGCGCCGCGCTGGAGGAGGCGATCGCCAAGGGGCGGCTCGCCAAGGCGCTCAACCGCGCGTTCAAGACCGCCGTCACCGTGCCCGCCGACTTGGCCGACCAGATCGAGCGCGCGCTGGAACGCGCGGCGCTGGACCGGCTGGGGCTGGAGGCGCGCGCCGGCCAGCTCGTCACAGGCGCGGAGAAGATCGCGGACGCCGCGCGCAAGGGCACGGTCGAGTTGCTGCTCCACGCGCGCGACGCCGCCGCCGACGGCACGCGCCGGCTCGATCAGGCGCTGCGCACGGGGCTGGGGGTCGAAGGTTCGGACCTCAGGGGACTCGCAATCCCGGCGACGCGCGCCATATTGTCGATGGCGCTGGGACGCGAAAATGTTGTACATCTCGCGCTGATCGCGCCGGCTGCGGCCGCGCGCGTCAACCAGGCGCTTGGCCGGTGGCGCGGCTTCATTGGACTGGATGATGGGCCATGACCTTGCGGGCCGTCGCAGGGCAATTTCGGCGCATGGAAGATTTTTGAGGGTTCGGGTTACTAGATGAGCGATAACGACAAGCCGAAACTGGGTATGCGCGCGCCGCTCGGCGTTCGCCGTACGGTCGAGACGGGCAAGGTGAAGCAGAGCTTCAGCCATGGCCGTTCGAACACGGTGATCGTCGAGACGAAGAAGGCGCGGGTGCTGCGCCGGCCCGGCGACCCCGCCCCCGAAGCCGAAACGCAGGTGGCGGAAGCCGCCGCCCCCGTGACGTCCGCGCCAGCGCCCCAGCCGGCGGCGCCCGCCCCGGCGCCGCGCCCGGCTCCCGCCGCGCGTCCGATGACGCCGCTCGAGCGGCGCGAGCAGCAGGAGCGCCTGCTGCGCGAGGCCGAGGAAGCGCGCATGGCCGCGCTGGAGGAGACGCGCCGTCGCGAGGATCGCGAGAGCCGCGAATCGTCCGAGGAAGAGCGCCGCCGCGTGGAGGAAAATCGCCGCGCCGCCGAGGAGGCCGCCGCGCAGCCCGCCCCGGTGGAAACCGCCGCACCCGAAACGCCCGTCGCCGAGGTTCCGGCGCCCGTAGAGGAGGCGCCCGCCGCCGTCGCCGCCGAGGCCCCGGCCGAGCAGGCGCGCCGTCCCACCGCCCCGCCGCCGCGCCGCTTCACCCCGGTCGTTACCAAGCGTCCGGAAATGCCGGCGCGTCCCGCGCAGCGCGACCGCAAGACCGACGACCGCCGCCAGTCGGGCAAGCTGACCGTCACGCGCGCGCTCGACGACGATGCGGGCGGCGCGCGGGCGCGTTCGCTCGCCGCGCTGAAGCGTGCGCGCGAGAAGGACAAGCGCGCGCACCAGTCGGGCCCCGCCGCGAAGCAGGTGCGCGACGTGCAGGTGCCGGAGGCGATCACCGTCGCCGAACTCGCCAATCGCATGGCCGAGCGGACCGCCGACCTGGTGAAGGCGCTGTTCAAGATGGGTACGCCCGTCACCGCGAACCAGACGATCGACCAGGATACGGCCGAGCTGCTGGTGAGCGAATTCGGCCATAACATCCGCCGCGTTTCGGAATCGGATGTCGACATCGTCACCGAAACCGACGTCGACGCCGGCGACACGCTCCAGCCGCGTCCGCCCGTCGTCACGATCATGGGCCATGTCGATCACGGCAAGACCAGCCTGCTCGACGCGCTGCGCGGCACCGATGTGGTCGCGGGCGAGGCCGGCGGCATCACGCAGCATATCGGCGCCTATCAGGTGACGCAGAAGGACGGGTCGAAGATCACCTTCCTCGATACGCCGGGCCACGAGGCGTTCAGCGAGATGCGCGCGCGCGGCGCCGACGTGACCGACATCGTCGTGATCGTCGTTGCCGGCGACGACGGCATCCGTCCGCAGACGATCGAGGCGATCAACCACACCAAGGCGGCCGAAAAGCCGATGATCGTCGCCATCAACAAGATGGACAAGCCCGGCTCCAATCCGCAGCGGGTGCGCGAGGCGCTGCTCCAGTACGACGTCCAGGTCGAAAGCATGGGCGGCGACGTGCAGGAGGTCGAGGTCTCGGCGCTTGCCAAGACCGGTCTCGACGAGCTGATCGAGAAGATCCAGCTCCAGGCCGAATTGATGGAGCTGACCGCCAACCCCGATCGCGCGGCGGAAGCCGTGGTGATCGAGGCGCAGCTGGACAAGGGCCGTGGCCCGGTCGCGACCGTGATCGTCCGGCGCGGCACGCTCAAGACCGGCGACATCTTCGTCGTCGGCGCCGAGAGCGGCAAGGTGCGTGCGCTGGTCGACGACAAGGGCAAGCAGGTCAAAACGGCCGGTCCGTCCTTTCCGGTCGAGATCCTCGGTATTTCGGGCGTGCCGCATGCGGCCGACCAGCTGACCGTGGTGGAGAATGAGGCGCGTGCCCGCGAGGTCGCGGAATATCGCGCCGGCGTGATCCAGCAGAGGCGCACGACAGCGGCGCCCGCCAGCCTGGAATCGATGTTCTCGGCGCTGCGCGACAAGCAGGCCCAGCAATATCCGGTGGTGGTCAAGGCCGACGCGCAAGGCTCGGTCGAGGCGATCCTCGGCAGCCTCGCCAAGATCGGCAACGAGGACATCCAGGTCCGCGTGCTGCATTCGGGCGTGGGCGGCATTACCGAGAGCGACGTGACGCTTGCGGCCGCCAGCCGCGCGCCGATCATCGGCTTCAACGTCCGCGCCAATTCCAAGGCGCGCGAAATCGCCACGCGGGACGGGGTCGCGCTCAAATATTACGACGTGATCTACGACCTACTCGACGAGATCCGCGCCGCGATGGCGGGGCAGCTCGGTCCCGAATATTTCGAGACCGTGGTCGGCCGCGCCGAAGTGCGCGAGGTCTTCTCCGCCGGCAAGCATGGCCGCGCGGCGGGCCTGCTCGTCACCGAAGGCTATATCAAGAAGGACCTGCGCGCGCGCCTTACCCGCGACGACGTCATCATCTACAACGGCAAGATCGCCTCGCTCCGTCGCTTCAAGGACGACGTGGCCGAGGTTCGCGCCGGGCTGGAATGCGGCGTCACGCTGGAAGGTTCGATCGACGTCCGCGCGGGCGACTTCCTCGAGACGTTCGAGGTCGAGGAACGCGCAAGGACGTTGTAACGGCTGAGGGCGGACGCGCGTCCGCCCTAATCACCGTCGCCCCTGCGCAGGCAGGGGCCCATGGCTGTTCGAACGGGCATTGCTTGTGATGGCAG
>NZ_JBMDXG010000306.1:0-7198 GCF_048594985.1 Sphingomonas sp.
GCCCTTGCGCAGGCGATCACCACGAAATAGGCGCGCCGCGCGCGTTCAGCGGCGCTCGGCCGCGCTCCGGTCACGAAGCGCGCGGAATTCTGATCCCGCGCGCCATTCGGGCCACGCCCGCCCGTCGGCGAGCTCGCGCCCGACGGTGTAGAGCAGGTCCACGTCCTGCGCCGCGCCGCGCAGATCCCATTTCGGCGACCAGACATCGCACGCCTGATGGTAGCAGGTCATGTAATCGGCCAGCCAGGCATCGCCGGCTGCGCGCCCGCCCGTCACCAGATCGTGGCCGCCGCTCATCCCCATCAGCAGCAGCGCGGGAACCCCGCGCCGCGCGACCGAGAAATGATCGGCGCGGAAATAGAGGCCGCGCTCGGGCAGCGCCTCGGGCGTGATCGTGCGGCCCTGCTTGGCGGCAGCGGCGGCGAGCCGATCCTCCAGATCGGTCTGCCCGTCGCCGACCAGCACCACGTCGCGTGCCGGGCCGGCGGTCTGCAGCACGTCCATCGTCAGGTTGGCGACCGTCTTCTCCAGCGGATGGATCGGGTGGGCGGCATAAGCCTCGGACCCGAGCAGCCCGCGCTCCTCCCCGGTCCACAGCGCGAACAGAACCGTGCGCCGCGGTTTCGGGCCGCCTCGAAAGGCGCGCGCCGCCTCCAGCACGCCGGCCACACCGATTGCGTCGTCGGCCGCGCCGGCTCGTACCGTCCGCCCTTGCGCATCGGGCGTACCGGTGCCGTAAGCGTCCCAATGCGCGCCGAACATGACGGTCTCGTCCGGATGGGCGGAACCGGTGATCTTGCCGATCACGTTCGCGCTCTCGATCCGCTCCAGATCGACCGGAAGGTCGGCGGAGAAGCCGGCGCCGGGCAGCGGCACCGGCCGGAAATCCGCGCGCCGCGCGGCGATGCGCAGCGCGTCGAGGTCGAGCCCGGCGCGCGCGAACAGCGCCTTGGCCGCCCTGCCCTCCAGCCATCCCTGCAACAGCACGGGCACGGGATCGGCTGGCCCACGCGCGATGTCGTAATTGCCGCCGGCGGGGGCCACAACCGTGCTCCACTCATAGCCGGCGCCGGACGTATCATGCACGATCAGCGCCCCGATCGCGCCGCGCCGCGCCGCCTCCTCCTATTTGTAGGTCCAGCGCCCATAATAGGCTTCGCGCCGCCCGCCAAAGCGGCCCGCGACCGGATCGCCCGCTTCGGCCGAGAAATCGGGGTCGTTGATCAGGAAGACGGCGACCTTGCCCTTGAGGTCGACGCCCTTGAAATCGTCCCACTGCCGCTCGGGCGCGCTGACGCCGTAGCCGACGAACACCATCGGCGCGTCGGCGATCGCGACCCGGTCGACCGGGCGGATGGTGCTGACGTAGATCCCCTCCCCCTGTACAAGGGACATGGCGGCCGCGACGCCCACCGCGGCGCGCATCGTGCCCGTGCCGATCCGCGTCCGGATCATCGGCACCGGCTGGACGAAGCTGCCGCCGGGTGCTGCCGGTTCCAGCCCCAGCGCCTTCATCCGATCGACCAGATAGGCGACGGTCTTCTTCTCCCCCGCCGTGCCGGGCGCGCGTCCCTCATAAGCGTCGGAAGCGAGCGTGCGCACGATCGCCGACAGCCGCTCGGGGTCGATCGGCCCGCTCGCCTGCGCCGCGAGCGGCTGCGTAAGCGCTGCGGCGGCGAGGAGGGTCGTGAGACTGGGAACGCGGCGCATATTGATCTCCTTGGGACGGTTCCCGCCATAGCGCGCATGCGGTCGGGCACCAGCCCGCGTTGCGGCGATCGTCGCACATTGCTATAGAGCCCCGTCCGCCCCGCGTGCGCCGTTGCCGGCCGCGTCGGGGCGATCTTCTTTTCGGCACGCTCAGGAGAGCCCATGTCCCGCCGCCGCCAGATCTACGAGGGCAAGGCCAAGATCCTCTACGAGGGCCCAGAGCCCGGCACGCTCATCCAGTATTTCAAGGACGACGCCACCGCGTTCAACGCTCAGAAGAAGGGCACGATCAGCGGCAAGGGCGTGCTCAACAACCGCATTTCCGAGCATGTGTTCACGCTGCTCGGTCATATCGGCGTGCCGACCCACTTCATCCGCCGCCTCAACATGCGCGAGCAGCTGATCCGCCAGGTCGAGATCGTGCCGATCGAGGTCGTGATCCGCAACGTCGCGGCCGGATCGCTGTCGAAGCGGCTCGGAATCGAGGAAGGGACGCAGCTCCCCCGCACGATCATCGAATATTATTACAAGGACGACGCGCTCGGCGATCCACTGGTCAGCGAGGAGCATATCGCCTGCTTCGGCTGGGCCAGCCAGGACGAGATGCACGACATCGCCGACATGGCGATCCGCGTGAACGATTTCATGTCGGGCCTGTTCGCCGGCGTCGGCATCCGGCTGGTCGACTTCAAGCTCGAATTCGGCCGCATCTGGGACAATGATTTCGCCCGCATCATCCTGGCGGACGAGATCAGCCCCGACGGCTGCCGCCTGTGGGACATGGCGTCGGGCGAAAAGTTGGACAAGGACCGCTTCCGCCAGGATCTGGGCGGCGAGGTCGAGGCCTATCAGGAAATCGCCCGCCGGCTCGGCCTGCTGCCCGATGGCGAGAATACGGTGCTGGACATGGCCGAGCACCGTAAGAACCGGGGAAAATAATCGCTGATGGCGCGTTGCAGGGTCATGGTCCGGAAATCGCTCCTCCCCCTGTGCGGCGCCGTCGCGATACTGTCCTGCCCGCTGGGTGCGTCGGCACAGATGCCCATGCTGGTCTCGACACAGTTCAACTGCGACGCGCTGACCGTGACGCAGAAGCTGAAGCCCTTGGTGAAGCAGGAACTGGGCCCGGCCCATTCGCTTGAGGCGGCCGCCGCGGTGCTGACCCGCCATCAGGTTCCGTTCGAGCGTAGCCGGGGCATGATGACGATGTCCGACGTTCCCCAGAAAGTCGTCGATCAGATCAATACCCTGCCACAGGGCGAACCGATCATCCTCCCTAACGGGGAGGGCGTGGCGATCTGCGTGCTGCGCCCTTCGGCGGACTCTTACTGACCGGGAGGCGGTTGCCCGTCGACGCCGCGATATGCGACACGGGCGACGGAGAAAGCCCATGTTTCGCCGCCTGTTCCTCGATCACCCCGCCAGCGTCGATGAAAGCTACGGCCAGCATTTTCGTGTCGCCGCGGGTTTCGGGGTGACGATGATCATCGGTGGACTGGCGGCGCTGGTTCACGCGCTCGTGCCCGCGCTGTGCAAGACGACGGGCAGCAGGGCGGTCAGGCGGCTGCATGAACGGCTGACCGGCGACCCGCAACGCGACGGCCGCCGACCCGATTTCGAAATCTAAGCCGGCCGGCGCGCCGGCTCCTCACGCGTATGCGTGGGCGCGCGCGAGCGCGCGGGGTGGCTTTTCGGCCTCTGCGTGACTAGAGGATGACACGGCCCGCCACTCGCGGGCGCGAAACCTCGATCGAACGGAAAGACCCTCTTGGCCACGACCCCGCCTGCCGCACCCGGCAGCGACATCTCTCCCATCAACATCGTCGACGAGATGAAGTCGAGCTACCTCGACTATGCCATGTCGGTCATCGTCGCGCGCGCCTTGCCGGACGTGCGCGACGGTCTGAAGCCGGTCCACCGCCGCATCCTTTACGCCAGCCAGGAAGGCGGCTTCGTCCCCGGCCGTCCCTATCGCAAGTCGGCGAAGATCGTCGGCGACGTGATGGGCAATTACCACCCCCACGGGGATTCCGCGATCTACATGGCGCTCGCCCGCCTGGCGCAGGATTGGTCGATGCGCCTGCCGCTGATCGACGGCCAGGGCAATTTCGGGTCGATGGATCCCGATATGCCGGCGTCGATGCGCTACACCGAGGCAAGGCTCGCCAAATCTGCGATGAGCCTGCTCGAGGATATCGAAAAGGATACGGTCGACTTCGGACCGAACTATGATGGGTCGCGCGAAGAGCCGCTGGTCCTGCCCGCCCGTTTCCCCAATCTGCTGGTCAACGGCGCGGGCGGCATCGCCGTCGGCATGGCGACCAACATTCCGCCGCACAACCTTGGCGAGGTCATCACCGCCTGCAAGGCACTGATCGCCGCCAAATTCTCGGGCGAGCCGGTCAGCGACGAGGATCTGCTGGATATCGTCCCCGGCCCCGATTTCCCGACGGGCGCGCTGATCCTCGGCAAGGGCGGCGCGCGCAGCGCGCATCTGAACGGGCGCGGATCGATCATCATGCGCTCGCGCCATGTTGTCGAGGAAGGGCGCGGCGAACGCCGCTCGATCGTGCTGACCGAAATCCCCTATCAAGTCGGCAAGGCCGGATTGGTCGAGGGGATCGCCGAGGCCGCCAAGGACAAGCGGATCGAGGGCGTCAGCGACATCCGCGACGAATCGAACCGCCTGGGCGTGCGCATCGTCATCGACCTGAAGCGCGACGCCACACCCGAAGTCGTGCTCAACCAGCTCTGGCGCCATACGCAGGCGCAGACCAGCTTCCCCGCCAACATGCTCGCGCTGCGCGGCGGGCGGCCCGAAATCCTCACGCTGCGCGACATCCTGGAAGCCTTCATCGGCTTCCGCGAGGAGGTCATCACCCGCCGTTCCAAGTTCGAGCTGATGAAGGCGCGCGAACGCGCTCATATCCTGCTCGGCCTCGTGATCGCAGTCACCAACCTCGACGAGGTGGTGCGGATCATCCGCGGCTCGTCGAGCCCCGCAGAAGCGCGCGGCGCCCTGCTCGCGCGAGAATGGCCGATCGCCGAGATTGCGCAGTATATCCAGCTGGTTGAAGCGGTCGAGACGGAGATCGAGGGCGACACCTATCGCCTGTCCGAGGCGCAGGTTCGCGCGATCCTCGATCTCCGCCTCCATCGCCTGACCGCGCTCGGCCGCGACGAGATCGGTGACGAGTTGCGCCAGCTCGCCGGATCGATCGGCGAATTGCTCGAAATCCTCGGCAACCGCCGCCGCCTCTACGAGGTGATGGAGGAGGAGCTTGACGCGATCAGCGCGTCCTTCGCCACGCCGCGCCGGACCGAGATCGCGCCTGCGGGCGACGATATCGACGACGAGGATCTGATCGAGCGCGAGGACATGGTCGTGACCGTGACGCTCGGCGGCTACATCAAGCGCACCCCCCTCACCACGTTCCGGACGCAGGCGCGCGGCGGCAAGGGCCGCTCGGGCATGGCGACCAAGGACGAGGACGCGATCACCAAACTGTTCGTCACCTCGACGCACACGCCGGTGCTGTTCTTTTCGACCGCCGGCAAGGTCTATCGCCTGAAGGTCTGGAAGCTGCCCGAGGGCGCGCCGCAGGCGCGCGGGAGGCCGATGATCAACCTGCTGCCCCTGGCGCCGGGCGAGACCATCTCGACCGTGCTGCCTCTGCCCGAGGACGAGGCGGAATGGGGCAAGCTGCACATCCTGTTCGCGACCGCCAAGGGACTGGTCCGCCGCAACAGCATGGATGCCTTCACCAACATCCGCGCCGCCGGCAAGATCGCGATGCGCTTCGGCACCGACGACGAGAGCGAGGATGCATCCGACCGGCTGATCGGCGTGTCGCTGCTGACCGAGGACGACGATGTCCTGCTTGCGACGCGCAACGGCAAGGCGATCCGCTTCGCCGCGACCGACGTGCGCGAGTTCCAGAGCCGCACATCGGCAGGCGTGCGCGGTGCGCGCCTCCTCAACGGAGACGAGGTGATCTCGCTGTCGATCCTCAAGGGCTTCGACGCCTCCACCGAAGAGCGCGACGCCTATCTCCGCGCCGCGCCGTGGAAGGAGAATGGCGCCGAGCCGACGCTCAGCGTCGAGCGGATGGCGGAGTTCGCGGCGGCGGAGGAATTCATCCTCACCGTCTGCGCCAACGGCTATGGCAAGCGCTCGTCCGCCTACGAATATCGCCGGATCGGGCGTGGTGGACAGGGCATCACCAATATCGACAATCTCGAGCGCAACGGCCCGGTCGTCGCCAGCTTCCCCGCGCATAATGGCGAGCAGCTCATGCTCGTCACCGATCAGGCCAAGCTGATCCGCATGTCGGTGGGCGATACCCGCGTGATCGGGCGCGGCTCGGCCGGCGTCCGCCTGTTCCACGTCGCGAAGGACGAGCATGTCGTGTCCGCCGCGCGGATCGAGGAGAGCGAGGACGAGGCCGAAACCGACGTGCGCGACGAGATCGCGGCGCTCTCGCCCGAAATCGATCCGCAGGTCGAAGGGGACACGGCCGAGGATCTATCGGACGGGGGCGAAGCGGACGGCGCCGACGAGGGCTGAGGGTCGGGGGTCAAGGGAACCCCGCCGGTGGGATCAGGCGTTGCATCCGTGGGCTGCCGGCGTGACCACCGGAACGCCCGAGAGCAATGGAGAGCAGCATGCCCGATGCCGTCGCCTACAAGGTTCTGACCGCCGACCAGCTCGCATCGCTCGAACGCGACGGCAGCTTTGCGGGCGCGCCGGTCGATCTCGCGGACGGCTATATCCACCTGTCCACCGCCGATCAGCTTGCCGGCACGATCGACAAGCATTTTGCCGGCCAGGAGGATTTGCAGCTCCTCGCGGTCGACCTGGAGGCGCTGAGCGACGCGGTTCGCTGGGAGGAATCGCGCGGCGGCCAGCTCTTCCCGCACGTCTATGCGCCGCTCACGCTCGAAACCGTGCTGGCCTACAGCCCCCTCGCCTACGAGCCCGACGGATCGATCCGCCTGCCCGTCGCGGGTTGAGCGAGGATCATCAGGGGTCGGATGCCCTCGCCTCGCCCGCGCTGCCGATCGACGCATCGACCAGCCCCATCCGCATCATCCACCAGAAGATTAGGATGCCGGGCATCGCAATCAGAGTGGTGAGCAGGTAGAAGTTCACGTAGCCCAAAGCATCGATCAGCGCGCCAGCGGTGGTACCCGTGACGAACCGGCCGACGACGCTCGCCGCCGCCGAGATCAGCGCATATTGTGACGCGGTGAAGCGCAGATCGCATAGCGCCGAGAAGTAGGCGATCACCGTCACGCCGCCGATCCCGCTGGCGAAATTCTCGAACCCGATCGCCGCCGCCATGCCGGGATTGCTGTGCCCCGCCGCCGCAAGTGCCGCGAAGGAGAAGTTCGACACCGCCATCAGGATCAGGCTGAGCATTACCGACCGCTTGAGGCCCATCCGCGCGTACAGGATGCCGCCGACGAACGTGCCCGCCATCAGCGC
>NZ_JBMDXG010000307.1:0-16036 GCF_048594985.1 Sphingomonas sp.
TATTCGATCCCGCCGGTGAGCTGCTTGACCGCGTCGCGGCGCTGCGCGTGCATTGTTTCCAGATCGAGGCTCATGCTGTCGATCTTCACGCCCAGCTTGGCGAGCGCGCCGCCGGCCGCTTCCTCGTACAGCTCGGAGGCATGCAGCATCGCCTTGGACGGAATGCAGCCGACAGTGAGGCAGGTGCCGCCCAGCGTCTCACGGCTTTCCGCGCAGGCGGTGCGCAGGCCAAGCTGCGCGGCACGGATCGCGGCGACATAACCGCCGGGGCCCGCGCCGATCACGAGGACGTCGAAATCAAAGTCAGCCATTTCGCACTCCGTTCGCCCCGAGCCTGTCGAAGGGCAGCTCTTTCTTCCGCTTCGAAGAAGGTCAGTGCTTCGACAGGCTCAGCACGAACGGAAGACGTAAGGGATTACAGGTCGATCAGCAGGCGCGTCGGATCCTCGATCGCGTTCTTCAGCGCGACGAGGAAGGTCACCGCCTCGCGGCCGTCGATCAGGCGGTGATCGTAGCTGAGCGCCAGATACATCATCGGCCGCACCACGACCTGCCCGTCGCGAACGACAGGGCGTTCCTCGATCCGGTGCAAGCCGAGCACCGCCGACTGCGGCGGATTGATGATCGGGGTCGACATCAGCGAACCGAACACACCACCGTTGGAGATGGTGAAGGTACCGCCCTTCATCTCCTCCATCTTGAGCGTGCCGTCCTTGGCGCGCTTGCCGAAATCGCCGATCGTCTTCTCGATCCCGGCGACCGAAAGCTGGTCGGCATCGCGGATCACCGGCACGACCAGCCCCTGCGGGGCGGACACCGCGACCGAGATGTCGGCATAATCGTGGTAGACGATCTCGTCGCCCTGGATCTGACCGTTGACGCCCGGAATGTCCTTCAGCGCCTGGCACGCGGCCTTCACGAAGAAGCCCATGAAGCCCAGGCGGACGCCATGCTTCTTCTCGAACAGATCCTTATACTTGGCGCGCGCTTCGATCACCGCCGTCATGTCGACGTCGTTGAAGGTCGTCAGCAGGGCGGCGGTATTCTGCGCATCCTTGAGCCGCTTGGCGACGGTCTGGCGCAGGCGCGTCATGCGGACGCGCTCCTCCTTGCGCTGCGGGCCGGCGGCGGGGGCGGCCGGAGCGGCGGCGGCGGCGGGCGCCGCCACGGCCGTGCCGCCCTTGGCGGCGGCGATCACATCGTCCTTGGTCAGGCGACCATCCTTGCCGCTGCCCTTGATCCGGGACGGATCGACGCCGTGCTCCAGCACCGCGCGGCGAACCGACGGCGACAGCGTCTGCGCCGATCCACCGGCCTCCGCCTCGCCGTGATTGCCATAGGCCGCAGGCGCGGCCTGCGGCGCGCCACCGCCCGCGGGTGCGGCGGCGGGGGCCGGCGGCTCCGCCGCCTCGGCCTTGCCGACCGCCGTGCGGTCCTCGACAGCCGGGGTCGCGCTGGTCGACGCGCTGGCGCCTTCCTGGATGCGCGCGATGATCGCGCCGACCTCGACCGTGTCGCCCTCGCCCGCGACATGTTCGGCGAGCACGCCGGCGGCCGGAGCATTGACCTCGACCGCGACCTTGTCGGTCTCAAGGCTGGCGATGGGCTCGTCGGCCTTCACCGCCTCGCCCGGCTGCTTGAGCCACTGGCCCAAGGTCGCTTCGGTGATCGATTCGCCCAGCGTGGGCACCTTCACTTCGGTCGCCATGTTACTTCGCTTTCTTGTCGGTGTCGTGGCCGAGGGCTTCGGCGATCAGCGCCGCCTGCTGCTTGGCATGGTTCTTCATCAGGCCGGTGGCCGTGGCGGCGGAGGCCTTGCGGCCGGCATAGACAGGGCGCGCCGGGCCCTTGCCTGCCTGCGCCAGCGCCTCTTCGATCAGCGGCTCCACGAAGAACCACGACCCGTTATTCTTCGGCTCCTCCTGCGCCCACACCACCGTCTCGAGGTTGGGCAGGCGCGACAGGCGTCCGACGAGCGCGTCCGACGGGAAGGGATAAAGCTGCTCGACGCGCACGATCATCGTGTTCGCGTCGCCGGCCGCATCGCGCGCCTCGGCAAGGTCGTAGAAAACCTTGCCCGAACAGAGGACGAGGCGCTTCACGTCCGCATCGGCCGGCGCGTTCGTATCGTCCAGCATCCGGTGGAAGTGGCTGTCGCCGAGGAACTCGTCGATCGTCGACACCGCCGCCTTGTGCCGCAGCAGCGACTTCGGCGTCATCATGATCAGCGGCTTGCGGAACTTGCGCAGCATCTGGCGGCGCAGGATGTGGAAATAATTGGCCGGCGTGGTGCAATTCGCGACTTGGATATTATCCTCGGCGCACAGCTGAAGATAGCGTTCGAGCCGCGCCGAGCTGTGCTCCGGCCCCTGTCCTTCATACCCATGCGGCAGCAGCATCACGAGGCCGTTCGCGCGCAGCCACTTGGCCTCACCGGCGGCGATGAACTGGTCGATCATCACCTGCGCGCCGTTCGCGAAGTCGCCGAACTGCGCTTCCCACAGCACCAGCGTGTTGGGCGACTGACCGGCATAGCCATATTCGAAGCCGAGCACACCGAACTCGCTCAGCGGGCTGTCGAGCACCTGGAACTTGCGGTCAATGGTCGACAGCGGGAAGTAACGATGGCCGTCCTTCTGGTCGGTCCAGGCGGCGTGGCGCTGGCTGAACGTGCCGCGCCCGACATCCTGGCCCGAAAGACGGACCGGATAGCCGTCGAGCATCAGCGTGCCGAAAGCGAGCGCCTCGGCCGTGGCCCAGTCGAAACCCTGGCCGGTTTCGAACATCTGGCGCTTTGCATCGAGGATGCGGACCAGCGTCTTGTGCGGCGAGAAATCGTCGGGAACGGTGGTGAGGACGCCGGCAACCTTGTCCAGCGCCTCCCGCGTCACGCCGCTGGCGGCGGCACGACGCTCGGTAATCGGCTCGCGCGGGGCGGCCAGGCCGGCCCATTCGCCCTCGAACCAGTCGGCCTTGTTCGCCTTGTAGCTCTTGCCCGCCTCAAATTCGTCCTCGAGCTGCGCGACGAACGCGGCCTCGGCATTGCCGAGCCAATCGGCATCGATCTGCCCCTCGGCGACGAGGCGGTCGGCATAGAGCTTCGAGACCGGCGGGTGCTTGCGGATCTCGTCATACATCAGCGGCTGGGTGAAGCCCGGCTCGTCGCCCTCATTGTGGCCGAAGCGGCGATAGCACCACATGTCGATCACGACGTCGCGCTTAAATTTGGCGCGGAATTCGGTCGCGATCTTGCACGCGAAGGTTACCGCCTCGGGATCGTCGCCATTGACGTGCAGGATCGGCGCCTGGACCATCTTGGCGATGTCCGAGCAGTACGGCGACGAGCGCGCGAACTGCGGCGAGGTGGTGAAGCCCACCTGGTTGTTGATGATGAAGTGGACCGTGCCGCCCGTATTGTAGCCGCGGATCCCGGAGAAGCCGAAGCATTCCATGATCACGCCCTGGCCCGCAAAGGCCGCGTCGCCATGGATCAGGATCGGCAGCACCTTGGCCCGCTCATTGTCCTGCAGTGTCGTCTGCTTGGCGCGCGCCTTGCCGAGCACGACCGGGTCGACCGCCTCGAGGTGAGAGGGATTGGGCGCGAGGCTGAGGTGGATGGCGTTGCCGTCGAATTCCCGATCGGTCGACGTGCCGAGGTGATATTTGACGTCGCCCGAACCGCCGACATCCTCCGGATTCGCCGATCCGCCGGCGAATTCGTGGAAGAGGATCCGATACGGCTTCTTCATCACGTTGGTGAGCACGTTGAGGCGGCCGCGATGCGCCATGCCGATCACGACCTGCTCGACACCCGCCGCGCCGCCATATTTCAGCACCGCTTCGAGCGCCGGAATCATGCTCTCGCCGCCGTCGAGCCCGAAGCGCTTCGTGCCGACATACTTCTTGGCGAGGAATTTTTCCCACTGCTCGGCCTCGACGACCTTGCCGAGGATCGCCTTCTTGCCTTCCGGCGTGAAGCTGATCTCCTTGTCCTTGCCCTCCATGTGCGCCTGGAGGAACTCGCGCTCCTCGACGTCCTGGATGTGCATGAACTCCAGCCCGACCTTGCCGCAATAATTCTTGCGCAGGATGGCCACGATTTCGCGCACGGTCGCGCGCTCGACGCCGAGCCAGCCCCCCAGGAAGATCGGGCGATCCATGTCGGCGGCGGTGAAGCCGTGATATTCGGGCGTCAGGTCGGCCGGGCTTTCCTGATGCGCCAGGCCGAGGGGATCGAGATCGGCGAGCAGGTGGCCGCGCACGCGATAGGTGCGGATCAGCGTCACGGCCCGGATCGAATCGAGCGCCGCCGCTGCGATGTCGCCCGGCTGAACCGTGGCCGCCGGGGCAGGCGCGGCTGCCGCAGGCTTTCCGCCTTTGGCCGGCTTGGGCGCAGGCTCCATCTGCGTCGGATCGAGCCCGGCGGTGAGCGCGTCGGTCTCCTGCGGCGGCCAGTTCGGTCGCGCCCAGCTTGGCCCGGTGACCGTCGTCTCCAGCGCCTGGAAATAGTCCCGCCAGCCGGCATCCACCGACTGCGGATCGGCGCGGTATCGTTGGTACAGCGCCTCCGCGAAGGAGGGACTTACGCCCTCCAGCCCGTCGAAGCCGATCCCTTCGATACCCATCGTTCGTCCTTCATCGCTTTGCCGCCAGAAAGAAACGGCCCGTCGCGGCGCGAATAGTCAGGTGATCCTGACCCTTCCGTTAATCAACCCTTCAGCAGCGCGGAAAGCGTCGCACCGAGCTCGGACGGGCTGGCCGCCACGCGGATGCCGGCCTCCTCCATCGCCGCAATCTTGCTCTCGGCGCCACCCTGACCGCCCGAAACGATCGCGCCGGCATGACCCATGCGGCGCCCCGGGGGCGCGGTGCGGCCCGCGATGAAGCCGGCCATCGGCTTCTTGCGACCGCGCTTCGCCTCGTCCTTCAGAAACTGCGCTGCCTCTTCCTCGGCCGAACCGCCGATCTCGCCGATCATGATGATCGACTGGGTCGCGTCGTCGGCCAGGAACAGTTCCAGCACGTCGATGAAGTTGGTGCCATTGACCGGATCGCCGCCGATGCCGACCGCCGTGGTCTGGCCGAGACCCTCGTTCGTGGTCTGGAACACCGCCTCGTAGGTCAGCGTGCCGGAACGCGAAACGACGCCGACCGAACCCTTGGAGAAGATGTTGCCCGGCATGATGCCGATCTTGCATTCGTTCGGGGTCAGCACGCCGGGGCAGTTCGGGCCGATCAGGCGGCTCTTCGAACCCGACAGCGCGCGCTTGACGCGGACCATGTCGAGCACCGGAATCCCCTCGGTGATGCACACGATCAGCGGCACCTCGGCGTCGATCGCCTCGAGGATCGAGTCGGCCGCGAAGGGCGGCGGCACGTAGATGACGGAGGCGTCGGCGCCGGTCGTCGCGACCGCCTCATGCACCGTGTCGAACACGGGCAGGCCGATATGCGTTTGCCCGCCCTTGCCCGGCGTCACGCCCCCCACGACCTGCGTGCCGTAGGCGATCGCCTGTTCGGAATGGAACGTGCCCTGCTGGCCGGTGAAGCCTTGGGTGATGACCTTGGTATTGGCGTTAACAAGGATCGACATCGGTATTCAGCGTCCTTCGTGTACGGAACGGCCGTCAGGCCAGGCTCTCGTCGATACCCTTGCAGGCAACCAGCAATTCCTTGACCGCATCGACCGAGACCTGAAGATACTTCTTGGCCTCTTCATCCAGCGCGATCTCGACCACTTCCTCGACGCCGCCGGCACCGATCACCACCGGCACGCCGACGTAAAGGCCATCGAGGCCATATTGGCCGTCGACATAGGCAGCGCACGGCAGGATGCGCTTCTGGTCGTTGAGATAGGCCTCGGCCATCGCGATGCCGCTGGTCGCGGGCGCGTAGAAGGCCGAGCCGGTCTTGAGCAGGCCCACGATCTCACCACCGCCGCCGCGCGTGCGCTTGACGATGGCGTCGATCTTGTCCTGCGTCGTGCGGCCGAGCTTGACGAGGTCGGGCACCGGGATGCCGTTGACGGTGGAATATTGCACCACCGGCACCATCGTGTCGCCATGGCCGCCGAGCACGAACGTGTTCACGTCCTTGACCGAAACGCTGAACTCCTCGGCGAGGAAGGTCGAGAAACGGGCCGAGTCGAGCACGCCCGCCATGCCCACCACCTTGTTGTGCGGCAGGCCGGAAAATTCGCGCAGTGCCCAGACCATCGCGTCGAGCGGGTTGGTGATGCAGATGACGAATGCGTCGGGCGCGTGCGCCTTGATGCCCTCGCCGACCGACTTCATCACCTTGAGGTTGATGCCGAGCAGGTCGTCGCGGCTCATGCCGGGCTTACGCGGCACGCCGGCGGTGACGATGATCACATCGGCGCCGGCGATGTCGGCATAATCGTTCGTGCCGGTGATCTTGGCATCGAAGCCCTCGATCGGGCCGCACTGGCTGAGGTCGAGCGCCTTGCCCTGCGGAACGCCTTCCGCGATGTCGAACAGGACGACGTCGCCCAGTTCCTTCTTGGCCGCGAGATGCGCCAAGGTGCCGCCGATATTGCCCGCGCCGATAAGCGCAATTTTCTTTCGAGCCATGCGACTCCCTTCACAAGATTCAGTGTGCGAGAGAGCGGTTGCAAAATGATGCGACCGCGAAAAGCTGCGCGGGCCGCTTAGCCCCATCCTCCCGGGGGTTCAACCGCGCAGCGCGGTGTTTTGTAGGGAAATGCGTCAGGCACCGGCAGGAAGCGGGGCGGCAGCCGGAGGATCGGTCTCCACCCGGCGCTCCGGCCGCAATATTCCCGACGGCGCGGCCGTGCCGCTACGCAGCAGACGGGCCCGCTCGAATCCGATCAGGCGCGATCCGGCGGCGATCAGCATCAACAGCATCGGCACGCGATCGATGAAGCTCATGAACGAGAGCTCGACGAGCATCACCACGAACATCGTGATCACCACCGCGCGTACGCTGAGCAGCGCCTTGTCGCGGATCGCACGATAGCCGACGATCTGTTTGCGCAGCATCATGAAGGCAAGCACCGCCAACGGCACCAGCCCGGCGAGGCCGCTCATCAGGAAGATGTTCAGATAGGTATTCACCAGGTCAACAATCTGCTGCCCCTGCGTGATGTCCTCCAGGCGCACGAGCGCAAAGGCAAGTGAGGTTCCGAACAGGGGATATTTCATGCCCTCTTCCAGGCCCCGCTGCAGCAGCAGCTCGCGATAGTCGTACACGCCCTCGACCCCGCCGGCGTTGAGATTGAGGAAGCCTGCCAGCGTCGAGGAAAATTGCGCGCCGAATATGACGAGGATCGCCGCAACGGCACCGCCCCCCGCGCTGGCAAACGCCAACCCATATTTCCGGCGGACGATACAGTAGATCACATAGCCAAGGACGAAACAGGCGGTGTTGCCGCGCGACTGGGTCATCAGCAGCCCGACGAACAGCGCCAGTATCCAGCATATCCACGCCCAGCGCTGCCGAATGAAATCACGCATCGTGAAGGTGACCACCAGCGCCAGCGCGAAGAAGAAAGCGAGCGACAATGGTCCCGCCATCGTCGTCGAGGCCCGCAGCGCGCCGCCGCGCTGCATGAAGCTCTTCGACACCATGGTCCCGCTCTCCCACAGTCGAACCTCGATCACGCCGAACATCGCCCAGCCGAAGGTCGCCTCGTAGACCGCATACAGAGACAGGATGGCGGCCCCGAACATCAGACAGGCAAGCACGCGACGGAACTCGTCGATCGACCGGACATGGTTGCGGAACAGGAGGTAGGGCACGACGATCATGGTGAACATCGACAGCCCTTCCTTGAGGAAGAGCGAGGCGGATGGGAAACGCAACTTCGCCACCCAGAATATGAAGAGCACGAGGGCCACGAAGGCATCCTCCACCCGGAACCCGCGCAGCGGGCGCGCGCGAGGACGCGGGTTGGCATAGCCATAGAGGAGGAGTGCCATGCCCAGGAAATCGTGGACGTTGAAATCGCCGAAATAGACTGGCCCGAGATACAGGCGCCAGATAACGGTCGGCAGCAGCGCGATCGCAAGCACGTAGCGGCACACGGCGTCGAGCCGGTCGCGCACCGTCGCGAGCGTGACGATGGTGGCGAAACCGTTGTAGATCATCGCGCTCGGGGCATAAAAACCGGCCAGCGTGATAAGCGCGAACCAGATCACGAACAGCGGCCCGACATGGCGGCGCAGCGTCCTGCCGATCAGGCTGTAGGCGATCGGATAGCTGATGGCGAACAGGACCATCAGAATGATGTAGATCTTCACCGCGCGCCGCTCCCGAGCCCTGCTGCCGCCGACCTATCGCAAGAGGCGCACGGCGGGAAGCACCCCGCCCCGCATGCGCGGTCCGTCATGCCGCGCCATGCCCCTCGGCCAGATATTCCGCCGACTGCATCTCCATCAGGCGCGAGACCGTCCGCTCGAATTCGAACGCGCCGTCACCCTCCGGATAGAGCGCCTGTGGTGTGGCCGCCGCTGCGGCGATCAGCTTGACGCGGTGCTCGTAGAGCGCGTCGATCAGCACCTTGAACCGCGCGGCCTGGTCGCGGCGCTCGGGCCCCATGACGGGGATGCCGACGACGATCACGGTGTGGAACGCGCGCGCGATCGCGAGATAGTCGGCCGCCCCGCGCGGTTCGCCGCACAGCCGCTTGAATGAGAAGACCCCGACGCCCTTGAGCGCCTTGGGCACGTGCAGCGTGCGGCCGCCCGGAACCTTGAGCTCGAGCGAGGGCACGTGCGCGCGATCGTCGGGCGGGTAATCGGTCATGCGGAAGAAGGCGCGGCTGACCGCTGCGGTCGCTTCGTCCCCCAGCGGCGTGTACCAGGTCGGCGCCCCGGCCAGACGCGCGAGGCGATAATCGGTCGGCCCGTCGAGCGCCAACACGTCCATCCGCGCCTCGATCAGGTCGATGAAGGGCAGGAACAGCGCGCGATTGAGCCCGTCCTTGTAGAGATCGCGCGGCGGACGGTTCGACGTGGTCACCACGGTCGTGCCGTGATCCATGATGGCGGTGAACAGCCGGCTCATGATCGCCGCGTCGGCGGTGTTGTTGACCACCATTTCGTCGAAGGCGAGGAGCCGCGCCTCGGCCGCGATCGCCGCCGCGACCGGCGGGATCGGATCGCCATGCTCGCCTGCGCGCTCGATCCGCAGCCGATCGTGAACCTCGAGCATGAATTCGTGGAAGTGGACCCGGCGCTTCGGACGCATGTTCGCGCACTCGTAAAGCAGGTCCATCAGCATCGATTTGCCGCGCCCTACCCCACCCCAGAGATAGACGCCGCGCACCGGCTCCGGCCGGCGGCCGAGCATCCGCCAGAGCAGGCTGCCCTTGGTCGGCTGCGCTTCCAGCTCGGCCGCGAGCCGATCGAGCCGCTCCGCGACGCGGCGCTGGGCGGGATCGGGACGGAGTTCGCCGGCCGCGGCCAGCCGGTCATAGCGTGCGAGAGGCGTGGGCATGGATCAGGGGGCCGAGATGATTGTCCGGGGCTTGCGGGTATGGAGGAAGCGCGCCCGGACAGCGGCCTGCGCCGGTCGCTCGATCATGCGATAGGACGTATAAGCAAAGGCGATCACGACCAGCAGATAGGCGAGGAAGAATCCGCCGCCGAGCGCGATGGTTACCGGATAGAGGCCGAACCCCGCCCCAAGCAGAAACAGCATCTGCAGCGGGGTGTGCCACATATAAGTCGAATAGGTGATGTCGCCGACGGTGCGGAGCCGCTTGAAGAAGGGCTGCAGCCCCATCAGCTCGCCCGAGGCGAGGAGGAGAAGCGCGGGGACGAACAGGCCGACCAAGCGGATCGTGAGCGGCAAGCGATCGATCCGCCCCGACAGCAGCGCCAGCGTCCACACGATCAGCACCAGCCCCCAGAACACTGCCAGCATGCCACGCGACCGTACGGGCGTCAGGACGAAGCAGGCATAACCGGCCGCACCCGCGAAGAAGAAGGCGCCGCAGAGGAAGATGAGGTTCTGGGTCGCCGCGCTGAGCAGCAGGAAAACCCCGGCCAGGACCCCCGCGGTCAAAAGGCTGGGCCGCGTCACGCGAACATAAGCCCAGAAGGCCAGGTAGATCAGGATCTCGACCGACACCGACCACACCGGCCCGTTGAACGACAGGCGCTGCGCGTCCCACCAGGCGGACGCGAAGAAGAGATGCCGCACGAACTCGGCGGCGCTGTTGTCCGGATAGATCAGGAAAGGCCCGAACCGGCCCATGCTGACCGCCTGCACCGCCGCGACGATCAGCAAAGTCAGCAGATGCAGCGGGTAGAGGCGGGCCAGCCGGTTGACGAAGAAGGTCCGCGCGCCAACCGCTTCGCCCGCATAGACGTTCATGAAGACGAAGCCGGAAATCGTCCAGAAGAGCTGGACGGCCAGCGCGCCGTTCGCGCGCAACCAGCCGAGGTCGCGCAGGATCGGAACCGTATCCAGCCGCTCGGGCGCAATCGCCAGCGCGCCGTTGCCCATCGTGAAATGGGTGTAATGGAAGACCAGGATCGAGATCGCGGCGAGCCCGCGCAGGATGTCGATCGAATAGAAGGTCTCGCGGATCGCGCCCGTGGGCTGCGTCAGCAGACCGAGGTAATGCCGCATGTCTTCCCCCCGAACAAACGGCCGCGTCGCCTTCCCCAACCCCGGCGACGATCAGAGCTGGCGCTCGATCTCCATCTTCTTGATCTCGGCGATCGCGCGGGCCGGGCTGAGCCCCTTGGGACAGACGTTGGCGCAATTCATGATCGTATGGCAGCGATAGAGGCGGAACGGATCCTCGAGCTCGTCGAGCCGCTCGCCGGTCATCTCGTCGCGGCTGTCCGCCAGCCAGCGATAGGCCTGGAGCAGGATCGCCGGGCCCAGGAACTTGTCCGAATTCCACCAATAGCTGGGGCACGAGGTCGAGCAGCAGGCGCAGAGGATGCATTCGTAGAGGCCGTCGAGCTTCGAGCGATCCTCGGGCGACTGCAGCCGCTCCTTGGCCGACGGCGCCGGCGTGACCGTCTGCAGCCACGGACGGATCGAGGCATATTGCGCGTAGAAATGGGTGAAGTCGGGGACGAGATCCTTGACCACGTCCATGTGCGGCAGCGGCGTGATCCGCACCTCGCCTTTCATGTCCTCGATCGCGGTCGTGCAGGCGAGCCCGTTGCGGCCGTTGATGTTCATCGAGCAGGAGCCGCAAATGCCCTCGCGGCACGAACGGCGGAAGGTGAGCGTCGAATCGATCTCGTTCTTGATCTTGAGCAGCGCGTCGAGGACCATTGGCCCGGTCTGGTCGAGATCGAGCTCGTAGGTGTCGTAACGCGGATTCTCACCTGAATCCGGATCGTAGCGATAAATCTTGAAGGCTCGCTTCCGCCCCGCCTCGGGCGCCGGATGGGACTTGCCCTTGGTGATGCGGGAATTCTTCGGAAGCCTGAATTCTGCCATTTGATCGCCTACCTCTTGGGGCGCGCTGATAAGCATTATGGTGCAGGTGCGAAACCCCCTATGCGCGATTGTGGCCACGTGGACGCGCGTTGCGGTTGCGGCCCCCTGCCCCGGCTGCTAGCCGCGCTGCCCATGTCCGTAGACGCCGCGCAGGTCCGCAAGATCGCCAGCCTCGCCCGCATCGCCGTCACCGATGGCGAGGTGGAAGCGATGACGCATGAGCTCAACAACATTCTCGGCTGGGTCGAGCAGCTCGGCGAGGTCGACACCGCCGGAGTCGAGCCGCTCGCGGCGGTCATTCCCAACCATCTGCGCCTGCGCGAGGACGTGATCAACGATGGCGACATCCGCGATGCGGTGCTCGCCAACGCCCCGCAGGCCGAACATGGCTTCTTCGCCGTGCCCAAGGTGATCGAATAGTGAGCGACCTGACCGACCTCGGCATCGCGGACATCCGCGACGGCTTCCGCGCCGGCGACTTTACCGCGCGCGAGGTGGCGGAGGCGTTCAACGCCGCCGTCGCCGCGGCCAAGCCGCTCAACGCCTTCATCGTCGACACGCCCGAACATGCGCTCGCCGCCGCCGATGCCGCCGACCAGGAGCGAAGCGAAGGATCGGTCCGTCCGCTGTCGGGCGTACCCCTCGGCATCAAGGACCTGTTCTGCACCGACGGCGTGCAGACCACGGCGGCCAGCCACATGCTGGAGGGGTTTGTTCCGACCTACGAATCGACCGTGACCGAACGGCTGTTCCTCGCCGGGGCGGGGATGCTGGGGAAGCTCAATCTCGATCAGTTCGCGATGGGCTCGTCGAACGAGACCAGCTATTTCGGCAATGTCATCTCCCCATGGCGACGCAATGACGGCGGAAACGCGCCGCTCGCCCCCGGCGGTTCGTCGGGTGGCAGCTCGGCCGCGGTCGCCGCGCGGATCGCGCCGGGCGCGACGGGCACCGACACCGGCGGATCGATCCGCCAGCCGGCCGCCTTCGCCGGCATTTCGGGCATCAAGCCGACCTATGGCCGCTGCTCGCGCTGGGGCACGATCGCGTTCGCGTCCAGCCTCGACCAGGCGGGCGCGATGGCGCGCGATGTCCGCGACTGCGCGATCATGCTGGAGGCGATGGCCGGGTTCGATCCGAAGGACGCGACCAGCCTCGACCTGCCCGTGCCCGCATGGGAAGAAAATCTGTCGGGCGACCTGCGGGGCAAGACGGTCGGCATCCCCCGGGAATACCGCGTCGACGACATGCCGGCGGAGATCGAGGCGCTGTGGCAGCGCGGGATCGAGCTGATGCGCGATGCCGGCGCCAACGTGGTCGAAGTGTCGCTGCCGCATACCAAATATGCGCTGCCGACCTACTACATCATCGCCCCGGCGGAGGCGTCATCGAACCTCGCCCGCTATGACGGCGTGCGTTACGGCCTGCGCGATTTGCCCGAGGGCGCGAACCTGCAGGACATGTACTCCGCGACACGCGCGGACGGGTTCGGGGCGGAGGTGAAGCGCCGCATCCTGATCGGCACCTACGTGCTGTCGGCCGGCTTTTACGACGCCTATTTCACGAAGGCGCAGCGCGTCCGCTCACTGATCGTGCGCGATTTCGCGCAGGCATTCGAAACGTGCGACGTGCTGCTCACCCCGACCGCGCCGTCGGCGGCATTCGCGCTGGGCGAGAAATCGGCCGATCCGCTGGCGATGTATCTCAACGACGTCTTCACCGTGCCGAGTTCGCTCGCCGGCCTGCCCGCAATGTCGGTGCCCGGCGGGCTCGACCAGACCGGCCTGCCGCTCGGGCTCCAGATCATCGGCCGCCCGCTCGACGAGCAGGCGGTGTTGAACGCCGGGCTGGCGATCGAGGAGCGGGCCGGCTTTTCCGCACGCCCCGGCCGCTGGTGGTAGGGCTCCGGGCGCGCGGCTGAACGGCCGGGCGCCGGCGTTCAGAACGGCCCGAACAGCAGCAGCGCGGCCTCCCACAGGCCCCAGCCGATCGCGCCGCCCAGCGCCCCGGCGGCGAAGCCGTACGCTTCCTCGCGGATGCTGAGCAGGCCGACGCGCCGGAGGTTGAAGAGAAAGCAGAGCAGGCCGGGCAGTTCGACCGTGCCGACCACCGCCACCAGCAGCATGACGTCCCCCGTGACCAGCCCGATCGCCCCGCCGACCACGAGCCAGACGATGCGGAAGATGTTGGACACCAGCATCGACTTGGTGTGGCCCAGCGCCATCAGCACTTGGTTCGCGACGTAGCTGGGCATCATCAGCATCGTCGAAATGGCGAGCAGGCGCAGGTAGATCGACACGTCGCGGTAGCGATCGTCGTACAGCATCTCCACCAGCAGCGGCGCGCCGCCGATCAGGCCGCCGACTGCGAACATGTACAGGCAGACGACCTTGCGCCGGCGATCGTAGAAGACTCGCCGCAGCGATCCCGGCTCGTCCCGCGCCACGCGCGCATAGATCGGGTAGAGGACGCGATTAGCGTAATTATACGCCAACGTGGCGGGCGCGAGGTTGAGCGTCGTCGCGATCGCGTACAGGCCGTAGACGGTGAGCGGCATCAGCCGGGCCAGCACGATCTTGTCCGACTGCATGACCAGCAGGGTCAGCAGGCTCGACATCGCGATATAGCGCGAGAAGCTCCACATCTCCTTCGACCGGGGCGCGCTGAACGTCCAGCGGCGGCGCGACTGCGGAAACAGGGTGTAGGACAGGACGGCCTTGACCAGCGCGCCGCCGATCATCCCACAGATCAGCGCCCAATAGCTGCGCCAGACGAGCGCGATCAGGACCGAGAGGATCAGCGTGACGACGTTCAGCGCCAGATCGAGCATGCTGAGCCGCCACAGCTTCTGCTCGCGGATCGCGGTGGCGAAGGCGAGCGAGGAGCCGGCCTCGATCAGGAAGCTGACGCTCCACACCGCGATCACGAGCGCCATTTCAGGCTTTTCGAGGAAGGTCGCCGCCGGCTGCGCCAGCGCGATCATCGCCCCGCACAGGATCAGCCCGCGAATCAGGCGGATCGACCAGACCTGATCGAGGAAGCGGGGATCGTCCCCCTCGGCATGGCGGACGATGAAGGCGCTCAGCCCGACTTCGGACAGCATCGTCAGCACGTAGGCGACCGAGGTGACCACCCCGACCACGCCGTATGCATGCGCATCGAGCAGCCGCGTCAGCGTCATCGACGAGACGATGCGCAGCATGTTGGTGACGATCGCGTGGAAGGCGATGCTCGCGGCGCCGCCCGTCATCATCTGCTTGATGCGCGCCGCCGCCGGCAGGCGCGCGGGACTGATGGTCATGACGATCGGTTTCCTGGATTTCGGAACGGGGGAAAGGAGACGTCCTCGTGGACGCGCCCGCGGGCCATCAGGGCGCTGCGCGGACGAGGGGACGGATGACGGGCTTGGGAACGGTCACGATGCTGTCCGGCGGTACGTCCTGCGCCAGCACCACGTTCGCCCCGATGGTCGATCCCGCGCCGATCACTACCGGGCCCACGATCACCGCGCCCGCGCCGATCTGGCAATTGGGGCCGATCACCGGCTTCAGCCAGCGCGCGTCGCCATGCTGGCGCAGGCCGAAGGTGGTGTTCTGGCGGATGTGGACGTCGTCGCCGATCTCCAGCGCCTCCAGCGTCATGCCGCCCTGGTGCCAGATGCGCACGCGCCGCCCGACGCGCGTGGTGTAGGTCAGATCGATCCCGCACAGCCATTGCACATGCTTGTGCGCGATCCGGAACAGCAGCCCGCACAGCGCGCGCAGGAGCTTGTTGCGCACCCCCATGCGCCAGTTGCCGAAGCGATGCACCGCGATCGCCCAGAAGCCCTGGCTCCACGGATCGCGCCCGTGCGTTTCATAATCCTCGCGCAGGAGCTGACGCAGCGTCCGGCCGGGGGGATTGAGATTGTACCGCCCGAGGTCGAGGTCGCTCTGCGGGCGGACCAGCGGATCGGGCGAGGGGTGCGCGGGCAGGCCGGTCATGCCACGCCCATGCCCGAGGCGCGCTTGTCCGGCCGGTACATGATCCCCCCCGGCCCATAATATGCGCTGAGGAAGTCGCGCCAGTAGCGCGGCGGATCATCCCGCCGGCGCCCGCGCAAGCCTCCCAGCAGCCGGCCCACCGGATAGCCCGCAAGCCACAGCAGATTGGCGAGGTGCGCGCCCCCGCGGCCATAAAGATGGATCAGGAGCCGCGCGCGCGAGGCGAACCAGTAACGCGGCCGCCGCCGTTGCGCGCGGGCCGCCCCGGTCACCCCCGTGGCCTGCCCACCGAGATGCATCACCCGGCTCGCGGGCACCGACCAGATGCCGAACCCGGCCTCCGCCGCGCGCGCGCAGTAATCGGTCTCCTCGAAATAGAGGAAATAATCCTCGTCCATCAGGCCGATCCGTTCGATCACCGCGCGCGTCACCATCATGCTGGTCCCGCTCACCCAGTCGGTGGGCGCGGGTGCCTGCGGCTGGGGCGGAGCCACGACCGGATTGCCAAGCAGGCGCGTGACCGGCCCGAAATCGATGGCGGCGGCCAGCTCGCTGCGCGGCGAATGGAAGCGGAAGGCGCTCGGCCAGACCGTCCCGTCCTCTTC
>NZ_JBMDXG010000308.1:0-7047 GCF_048594985.1 Sphingomonas sp.
GATCGCGGAGGCCTATGCCACCGGTCGCGGCGGCTTCCGCGTCCGCGCGCGCTGGTCGGTCGAGGATCAGGGGCGCGGCACCTGGGTCCTGGCGGTCACCGAAATCCCCTACCAGGTTCAGAAATCGAAGCTGATCGAGCAGATCGCCGCGCTCATCAACGAGAAGAAGCTGCCGATCCTCGCCGACGTGCGCGATGAAAGCGACGAAAAGGTACGCATCGTGCTGGAGCCGCGCGCGCGCACCGTCGACCCGAAGGTGCTGATGGACGGGCTGTTCCGCCTGACCGACCTCGAAACGCGCGTGCCGCTCAATCTCAACGTGCTCGACCGCGACCGAACGCCGCGCGTCATGTCGCTCAAGCAGGCGCTGGCGGGATGGGTCGAGCACCAGTTCGAGGTGCTGCTGCGCCGGACGCGCCACCGGCTGGACAAGATCGCCGACCGGATCGAACTGCTCGACGGCTATCTCATCACCTATCTCAACCTCGATCGCGTGATCCAGATCATCCGCGAGGAGGACGAGCCCAAGCCGGTGCTGATGGCGGAATTCGGCCTGAGCGACCGGCAGGCCGAAGCGATCCTCAACATGCGGCTGCGATCCCTGCGCAAGCTGGAGGAAATGGAGCTGCGGCGCGAGCGCGACACGCTCGACAAGGAGGCGAAGGACCTGACCGCGCTGGTCGAAAGCCCGGCGCGGCAGCGCACACGGCTGAAGCGCGATCTCGTCAAGTTGCGCGACCGCTATGGCCCCGAAACGGAGCTCGGCCGGCGCCGTACCCTGATCGAGGAGCAGGGCCTCGCGCGCGAGATCCCGCTCGAGGCGATGATCGAGCGCGAGCCCATTTCAGTGATCCTGTCGCAGCGGGGCTGGATCCGGGCGATGAAGGGGCACATCGATCTCGCCTCCGCCGAAGCGCTCAAGTTCAAGGAGGGCGACGGGCCCGCCTTCGCCTTCCACGCGCAAACCACCGACAAGCTGCTGCTGGTCGCGGCAAGCGGACGGGTCTTCACGCTCGCGGCCGACAGGCTGCCAGGCGGGCGCGGCTTCGGCGAGCCGGTGCGGCTGATGGTCGATCTGGAAGGGGAGGCGGGGATCGTGGCGCTCGTCCCCGTCCGTGCGGGCCAGCGCCTGCTGTTCGCGGCGAGCGACGGCAAGGGATTCGTCGCGCGCGCCGAGGAGATCACGGCGGAGACGCGCAAGGGCCGCCAGGTCGTGAACCTGCGGACGGGTGCCAACCTCCGCGTGGTGCATGCGATCGCGGCGGACGACGACTATGTCGCCGCGATCGGGGACAATCGCAAGTTGCTGGTCTTCCCGTTGGCCGAAGTACCGGAGATGACGCGCGGGCAGGGCGCGCAGATCCAGCGCTATCGCGATGGCGGCCTGTCCGATGCCATCACCTTCCGGTTCGCAGATGGCCTGTCCTGGCCGATGGGAGGCGACAGCGGGCGCACGCGTACCGAGGCGGAGCTTGGCCCGTGGCGCGCGGCGCGGGGTGCGGCGGGACGCATGCCGCCCACCGGTTTCCCGCGCGACAACCGCTTCGCGCGCTGAGCCGGAACCTGTCGGGCCGGAACCTGGGCTGACGAAGTCTTAACCCCTTGGCGGTTAATGCGGACGTGATGGAGCTCCGCAGACTTCACCCAGATGACGAGGGAAGCCGACAGCATGGCGTGACGACGCCGGGCCCGCTGCCGGCCGTCGACGTGATCGATGCCCATCCTTTGCTGACGACTGTGCGGCAGAACTTTCTGGACGCGATCCATATTCCGGCCGCGGTCGTTGTCCTGGAGCACGACCAAGCCATGCTGGCGACGAGCAATGCTCCGCTTCGCCGGATCTTGGAGAGCGGGGATTCCGACCGGTTGGCTGGCCTGATCGAGCCGATCACGACCTTCCTCAAGGCGATGGGCAAAAGTGAGGAAGTGGATTGGAAGGAGCCCGGCATCGGCGGGCGCAGCTTCCGTCTGCATCTGTCGCAGCTTCCCGCTTACGGGCTGCACGAACGGCGCGCGCTGGTGACGCTGATCGATCGCACGGCCGAGGTGCAGACCGAGCGCTCGCTACGGACCGAGATGCTGACCGACAGCCTGACCGGGCTGCCCAACCGGGTCGCCTTTCAGGAGGCGATCGATGCCGCGATCGATGCCGGACGCAGTCCGTCCATCCTGGCGCTCGATCTCAGCAGGTTCAGCCGGATCAACGAATGCGTCGGCGCGCTGACCGGCGACGAGCTGATCATCACGGTTGCGCGGCGCCTGGTATCCGCATTGCGCGACGGCGACATTCTCGCCCGCATGGCCGGCGACGAGTTCGGTGTCCTGCTCTACGAAACCACGGGAGAGGAAGCCGTCGCGATCGCGCACCGGCTGATGGCCGCGCTCGTACCGCCGGTCCGCCTCGCCGAGCTGGAGATACGGGTCGGCTGCTCGATCGGCTGCGCGGCGTGGGAGGAGAGGGGACACGGTTCCAACGATCTTCTGCGCAACGCACAGGTTGCGCTCAAGCGGGCGAAGGCGTCGGGCCAGATCGAACTCTACCGGCAGGGGCAGGCCAGCCATATCCGCCGCAGGTTCACGCTCGAAACGGAATTGCGCCGTGCGCTGGATCGCGACCAGCTCAGCCTGGCCTTCCAGCCGTTGATCAACCTTCAGACAGGCGCGGTATCGGGTTTCGAAGCGCTGGCGCGCTGGGATCATCCCGATCATGGAAGGGTCGAGCCGTCCGATTTCATTTCGGTGGCAGAGGAGAGCGGGCTCATCGTCCCGCTTGGCCGGTGGGCATTGAATGCCGCCGCGAGGACCCTGGCCGAATGGGATCGTGACAGCGGCGGGGCATTGCCGGTCACCGTCTGCGTCAACGTCTCGCCGGTGCAACTCGCACGCGACAACGTCGAAGCCGCCGTGGCCGAGGCACTGGACGACAACGGCATTGACGGCGGACGACTGACGCTCGAACTCACCGAAAGCTCGATCGTGGCCGATCCCGAACGCGCCCGTCGCGTGCTCGGCGCGATCCATGGCCACGGCTGCCGCGTCGCAATGGACGATTTCGGGACCGGCTATTCGAACCTCGCCTATCTCCAGAAACTGCCGATCGACATCCTCAAGATCGATCGCAGCTTCGTCACCGACATGCACGAGAATGACGATTCGGTGGCCATCATCCGTGCGATCCTGAGCCTGGCGCGTACGCTCGGCATGTCTACCACGGCCGAAGGCGTCGAGACGGCCGAGGCTGCGCGCACGCTGGCGAAGCTGGGATGTACGACGGGGCAGGGCTATCATTTCGCCAAGCCGCTCGGGGCGTCCCACGCGCTCGACTATTTTCGCGCGCGCAACCGTTGATCGACCGCCGCGCGGGCGATTTCGAGCACGCGCTGATGGTCGGGAAAACCTTCGGCGATCCACCGTGCCTCCACCTCGCGAAGGGTGGCTGCGACCGAGGGACCTGCCCTCAGACCGAGAGAGATCAACGCGCCGCCCGCGATCGGCAATCGGGGCGGTTGCCATCCCGCGATCGCTGTCATTCCGTCCGTGAGTTCTGCGTCATCCGCGCGCAGGAGCAGGCGGTCGCGTGCCGCCTCAACGCCGATATCGTAAGCCAGCGCGCGCGGATTCGACGGCCGCGCCTCTCCTGCAGCGAGCATCAATCGCCGACGCTGGCTGTTCGACAGTTTCAGCCGCCGCGCGACCGCCTCCGCCACGTCCACCCGTGCCGGAAGCAGGGCGGCAAGCCGGCGCACCGGATCCCCGGCGTTGCCCTCGCGCGCCACCAGCCGGGCCAGCCGCTCCACGCCGTCGGGCGAAACCTCCGGAACGATGGGGGCAAAGATGCCATGCGCCGACATGATCCGCACGGTCGGCACCGGATCGTCGGCGGCGAGGAGCTTGAGGAGTTCCTGCGCGACCCGCTCACGCGACAGCGCCATCATGTCGTTGGCGCGAGCGACGCAGGCGGCAAGCCCTTCCGTGTCGGGCGCGCCGCGCCCGAAGCGGGCATGGAACCGGAAGAAGCGGAGGATGCGGAGATGGTCCTCCGCGATGCGCGTCAGCGGATCGCCGATGAACCGGACGATGCCGCGCTCGAGGTCCGCCAGTCCGTCGAAATAATCGAACAGCGCGCTGGTGCGCGGATCGGCCGAGAGCGCGTTGATCGTGAAGTCGCGACGGGCGGCGTCCTCGCGCCAGTCGTCGGTGAAGCGCACGATGGCATGGCGTCCGTCCGTGGCGACGTCGCGCCGCAGCGTCGTTACCTCGACCGCGCCGCCGGGAAGCACCGCGGTGATCGTCCCGTGCGCGATGCCGGTCGGCACCGCTTTCAACCCCGCCGCGCGGATGCGGCGCAGCGTTTCGTCGGGCGCGTGGATCGTGGCGAGGTCGAGATCCGCCACGGGCAGGCCGAGCAGCGTGTCGCGCACCGCGCCGCCCACCGGCCGGACCGCACCCGCCGCCGCGCCGAGCGCCGCCGTGAGCGCATCGAGGCCCTCCTGATGCTGCCACGGCGCGTCGGGCAGGATCATGCGAGCACCGGTCCCAGCCGTCGCGCGAGATTGACGATCATGCCCGCCGTCGCGCCCCAGATGCGCCGATCCTCCCAGAGGATTTCGTGGAAATGACGCACGCGGCCCTCCCAGGGTGTCTCCCGCCGCAGATGATTGGCATCCGCCAGCAGGAAATGAAGCGGGACTTCGAACACCGCCGCCACCTCCGATTCCTGCGGGCTGAGCGGAAGGTCGGGGGGAACCACGCCGACGACGGGCGTCACGCTGAACCCCGTGCCGACGCGATATACATCGCTCGTCCCGACAACCTCGACCAGCGCCGGCGCAAGGCCGATCTCCTCCTCGGCCTCGCGCAGAGCAGCTTGCTCCGCGTCGGCGTCGCCGGGGTCCACCCGTCCGCCAGGGAAGGAGATCTGGCCGGCATGGCGACGCAGGTGCGCCTGCCGCAGGGTCAGGATCACGCCGGGGTCGGGCCGGTCGGTGACGGCGACCAGCACCGCCGCCGGCAGATAAAGCCCTGCCGCGCGGTCATAATCGTCGCCTTCGATCACCGGCCCCTCGCTGCTTCGAAGGAGCGCCGCGCGCAGCCGGTCCGCCAGCGTCATGCCGCGTCCAGCGAAAAGCGGACGCCATCGGACCACAGGCCGGCGGGGTCGGCACCCTCCGCTAGCGCCAGGTCCGCCAGCTCGTAATAGACGGCGCGCGCGATCGCAGCGTCGATGCCAGGCCGCACCTCAAGATATGGACGCCCGTCGCGGACCGTCAGCGGGTGGTTCGCGCCGGCGATCACGCTGCGATCGGTATTGAGGCGGAAAGCCAGGCGGCGGTCGCGCTCCTGGCCCTCGGTCATCAGTTCGACCGCGACGAAGGGCGCGTCATCGACCGCGATCGCGAGCTTTTCCACCGGCGTCACGAGCATGTACGCGCCGTCCGGTTCGCGGCGGAGCAGACCCGAAAACAGGCGAACCATCGCGGGACGGCTGATCGGCGTACCGTCGTGAAACCATGTGCCGTCGCGTGCGATGCGCATGCCGCTGTCGCCGCAGAAGGGCGGATCCCATTGATCGACCGGTGGATCGGGATGGGCCGCCGCGATTGCCGCGATTTCCGCAATCGAAAGTCCGGACAGGGTTGGGGGAGGGGGCGCGCGCTCGGGCATTGCTTGCAGCAGGCTAGAACATTGCGCTCGGGTGCGGAAGCCGATGAGACACGCCCGTCAGATGCGCGGTCCCAGCATGCCGTGGAGCGGGAGGGGGCGGTCGCTTCGTACGAGCAGCCGCCAGCGCTCGACCGGACCCGGCACTCCCCAATTTGCTGTCCCGGAGGCGGAAAATCCGAAGCGGCCATAATAACCGGGATCGCCGATCAGCACGAGCGGCTCGCGCCCCTCGGCCTGGTCGAGGACGTGGCGCATCATCAGCGTGCCGATACCTTCGCCCTGCCGGTCGGCGGCGACCGCGACCGGCCCGACCAGAATCAGCGGCGTCGCTCCGTCCTCGCCATGCAGCGCGCAGGGCCAGGTCTGAAGCGATCCGACCAGCGCATCGCCGTCGATCGCGGCGACCGACAGTGCCCCGTCCACCGTCATGCGGTCGCGGATGCGGTACGCGGTGCGCGCGCGCCGCTCGGTGCCGAAGGCCTGGTCCAGCAGCCGTTCGATGGCGGCGGGATCGGCCTCAATCAGGGGGACAAGCTGGATCACGATGGTCCTCGGGGTCGCGCGCCCTTAGCCGATCGATCGTGAAAGAAAAGCGGCGGCTGGCCGCGCCAAGCCGCCACTGCTAGGGGCGTGGCCATGCACTCCTCTCCGACGCCGCTCGTCTTCCAGTTCGATATCGCGCAGCCGACGGACGTCGTGCGGCTCGAGGTAAGCGACCTCGTCGTGAACGTCCTGACAGGCGTCTTCTCGGAGGAAACGCATGCGCCGCAGCCGCTGAAAGTGTCGATCCGGGCGGACATCGCCGCGCCGCGCCGCTTCGCACCCGACACGCCCCTGTCGCAGTCGAAGAACTATCTCGATCTGCGGCGCGCGGTCGAGGACGCGATTCCCGCCGACCTGCACTTCACTTTGATCGAGGCGATCGCGGACCATGTGATCGATACGATTCTGGCGCAGGATGAGAGGGTCCTTCGGGTCGAGGTGCGCATCGTGAAGTTGGCCTTGTCCCAGGCGGGCGAATCGATCGGGATGACGCTCGCCCGCGAGCGCCGCTGATGCTTGCGCTGGTCACCGGCGGCATCGCACGGCTGGGCGCCGCGATTGCCACGCGGCTGGCCCGGGAGGGATATGACCTCGCCCTCCATGTCCGGAGCACGGGCGGTGCGCCCGAAGCGGGGCTCGTGGCAGCAATCGCGGAGCATGGCGTTCGCGCGGAGCAGTTCGATGTCGATCTCGCCGACGGTGGCGCGGTAGAGGCGCTGGTCGGACGCGTGGCCGAACGCTTTGGGCGTGCGCCGGATCTGCTGGTGAACAGCGCGGCAATGTTCGAGGAAGGCGGCTGGGCGACGCTCGACCGCGCCGATCTCGACCGCCATCTCGCCG
>NZ_JBMDXG010000309.1:0-1685 GCF_048594985.1 Sphingomonas sp.
AGGGCAGCGCCGCCACCAGCGCGCCGTCGGCGTCGATCACCGCCGAAATGCCCGTCGGGGTCGACCGGACGACGGGCAGCCCCTCCTCCGCCGCGCGCAGCCGCGCCTGGGCCAGGTGCTGCGGCGGTCCCCACGCGCCAAACCAGGCGTCGTTAGACGGATTGAACAGGAAGCGCGGGCGCGCCGCCGGATCGACCACCTGGCCGGAGAAGATGATCTCGTAGCAGATCTGGATGCCCACCGTGCCGATGCCCGGCAAGGGCACGTTGCGCGGGCCCGGCCCCGCGTCGAAGTCGAGCGCGCCCGGCGCCAGCCGCGACAGGCCGAGCGCCGACAGCACCGGCCGCATCGGCAGATATTCGCCATAAGGAACGAGGTGCGACTTGTCGTAGCGGCCGAGCACGCGCCCGCGCGCGTCCAGCCCGAACAGGCTGTTGGTCGCCGACTCGGCATAGCCGTCGGGCCCGAAATTGATCCATTCCGCCCCCGTCAGCATCAGGTCGCGGGGGCCGAGCAGGCGGGCCAGTTCCGCGCGCGCGCCGGCATCCTGCCCGATCAGGCCGGGCACCGCGACTTCGGGCCACAGCACGATGCGGGGCATGGCGTCGGGCGTTCCGGTAAGAGCCGCGAGCTTGCGGAAATTGACCGCCTCTGCCGCCGGATCCCATTTCAGCGCCTGCCCGATATTGGGCTGGACGACGTGCAGCATCGGCGCGCCGGCGCCCGGCTTTTCGGGCGGTACGCGCACCAGCCCCGCCACCACGAGCAGCAGGATCACGGCGGCGGAGGCCGAGAGCGTGCCCCACCCCCGCCGGCCCGCCTTCGCGCCGCGCGCGATCTCCGCCACGAGCGCGGCAAGCAGGACGGTCAGGCCCGACAGGCCATAGGTTCCCACCAGCGGCAGCAGCGCGCGCGCCGCCGGCACCGGCGCCCAGATCGCCGCGAGCGGGTTCCAGGCGAACCCGGTGAACAGCGTCGCGCGCAGCAGCTCGCCGACGATCCAGCATCCCGCCAGCATCGGCGGCAGGGCCCGCCCGCCCCGCGTCAGCACCCACGCGCCGCCCGCCGCCAGTGCCGGAAACAGCGCGAGGTACAGCGACAGCAGCACCACCGCGACCCAGCCGAGCCACGCCGGCATCGCCGCCTGGTAGGTGAAGGCGGTGGCGATCCAGTTCAGCCCGACGCAGAAATGCCCGAGCCCGAACCACCACCCGATCAACGCGGCCCGCCGCCCATCGCGCGCCTCGCGCAGCAGCCAGGCCAGCGCGGCCAGCGCGATCAGCGTCAGCGTCCACCACTGCAACGGCGCGAACCCACATGCGGCGACCGCGCCGAGGGCGAGGGAGAATGAATATGCGCGCGATGCGCTCGACCGGGCCATGGGCAGCGCCTTAGCCACCGCCCTCGCCACCGTCATCCCGCTTTGTGCGCCCGTTCCGCGCATCGGTGGTGCACGGCCGGGGCACCCCGCCATTGACAGCGGGCGCCGGGGCGGCAAGGCGTCGCCCGCGACGGCGAAGGTGAAGCGGAGCGGCATGGCGACTACGGCGGAAGCGAAGGAATCGGCGCGTCTTACGCTGGTCGACGCCCTGCGCGGCTACGCCCTGTTCGGCCTGTTCACGGTCCACATGGCGGAGATGTTCGAGCTCTACTGGGCCGATCCGGTGCCCAGCCGGGTCCACGAT
>NZ_JBMDXG010000031.1:0-1500 GCF_048594985.1 Sphingomonas sp.
AGATGGACGACCGGTGATTTCTAGTCGTCGCGATAGACGCGTTCGCGGCGCTCGTGCCGCTCCTGCGCTTCGATCGACAGTGTCGCGATCGGACGGGCCTCAAGGCGCTTGAGCGAAATCGGTTCGCCGGTCTCCTCGCAATAGCCGTAGGAACCGTCATCGATCCGCTCCAGCGCGGATTCGATCTTCGCGATCAGCTTGCGCTGACGGTCGCGGGCCCGCAGCTCGATGGCGCGGTCGGTTTCCGACGACGCACGGTCGGCGATGTCCGGGTGGTTCTGATTCTCGTCCTGAAGGTGCTGAAGCGTCTCTTTCGCCTCGCGCAGGATGTCTTCCTTCCACTGCAGCAGCTTGTGGCGGAAATACTCCCGCTGCCGCTCATTCATGAAAGGCTCGTCCTCGCGGGGGCGATACTCTTGGTCGATCTCAACCGACATCGGCCTTGGTCCTCGTTTTCCGGGGGCACCCCTATCGGGGGCAGCTTATATCGCCACGCCCCGCGCCGCACAACACCTCACAGCGTCATGCGCTCGACACAAAATGCCGGATTTTTCAGCATGTTGAGCGCCCGAACGAGGCAGGGAGCCGCCCAGGGCTCCCAAGCGCGAGCCGTGCCCGCGCCGCAAGGGAAAGCGCGCCGGTAACCCGGCCCGCGCAACTACTCGAAACCGAGGACAAACGTATAGGCGAGCGAGACGCCGGCCTGGAACTGGTTGCGGTCGCCGTTCTGCACAACGAGCGGGCTGTCGGCCGCGTCGTCCATCAGATATTTGTACTCGGCGAAGATCGAGCCGGTGATGTTCTCGGTGAAGCGCTTCACCACCTGCCCGCCGAAGCCCACCGAATAGATGCCGCCGCCGGCCTTATAGGGCGTCAGCGGATTGCCGAGCGCCTGGGCGAACGTCGCCTCGGCCGGGGTGATTCCGTAATAGGTGTCGGTATAGCCCGAGCTGGCCAGCGTCATGCGCGGGCCGGCAGAAAGGGTGACGCCCCAGAGTTCCGGGCTGAAATGAATGGCGTCGACGGCGAAGTCCGCCACCACGCCCTCGAAACCGCCAAAGCCATAGCGAACATCACCGCGCAGGCGCAGCCAGTCCATCGGGAACCACTGGGCGTAGCCGCCGATCTGATAGGCATAATCGATGTTGGACATGCCGCGCAGGGCATAGGAGCTGGACGAGTCCCGCTTCCATGTCATCGTGCCGGTGATACCGGCCTCGAACACGCCGTTATCGAACAGCGCGATGCTCGGATTGTCGTTGAAGCTCTTGAACTCGCTCAGCCGGTCCGCGCGGTTGATGCTGATGATCGGCTTGAAGCCGAACTCATACTCATCCGAGCCCATCCAGGTCGGCACGCCCATCACATAGCCGCCGAGCGTGACCGTCCACTGGCGATCGCGCGATTCGGTCGGGGCGTAGGCCGGGTCGCCCTTGTAGGTCATGTCGGCTGCATGGGTGATCGACGCCGTAAGGCCGAGCGTTCCCGCAACAACCACGA
>NZ_JBMDXG010000310.1:0-3919 GCF_048594985.1 Sphingomonas sp.
AAGCGGGAGGAAGAAGCCGCCATAAGTGGTCGCCAGAAACCGCGTGACGCGGTCATGGTCCGTGAACTTGGCGCCCACCTTGATCGCCGAGACCGGCCCCAGCTCGGTCGCATGCTCCCAGTCGGCGTAGACATACTTTTCCTTGTCCCGATTACCGATGCGGTGGAACGAGGCGAAATCGAACGCCAGGTCGTCCGGATTGTTGGGGTCGACGCCGGTGAAGCTGACCTCGGGGACGCGACCGTCGGTGAAGTCGAACGTGAAGGACCCGGGCGCGCCGCCCTCATAGAAGGGCTGGTTGCGGGTGTCGCCCTTGGCTCTCGTATAGCCCGCCTTCAGATGGACGGTGTCGCTGTCGCTCGGCGTCCATACGGTATCGAGGTCGGCCGACCACGTCTCGGCTAGCGCGTCGCGATAGATGGCGTCATAGACCACCGCGCGGCCGCCGGGCGTCGAGGTGATCGTGCCCGAGGTGACGATGCCGTCCTGGATGCCGGCATTGGTCAGCGTGCCGCCGCCGCCAATCGCGTTGGAACCCCAGGCCATATAGTTGCGGTTGAAGTTGCCCGCGTTGAAGCGCGAATAGAGGCCGGTCGCGACGATCTCGATCTGGTCGGACGGCTTGAACTGCAACTCGACATTGCCGCCGTAGCGTTCGCGCTCCTGCTCGAACAGCGCCGAGCCGATGAGGGAGGGCGCCTTCACCGTCTGCCCGCCGACGGGCACGTCGAAATAGCCGAGCACCTCGACCCCGTCGCGCCGGATGCGGCGCTTCTGATAGACGCCGCCGATCAGGACACCGAACGTCTCCGCCTCGTTTTTCCAGCTTACCAGGCCCGACCCCTGCGGATCGAACTTGTCCGACCGCTCGCTATAGACCCCCTGCAGCGAGGCCGAGATCGTGCCCGACTTGAGGTCGAGCGGATGGCGTGTCCGGACGTTGATCGTGCCGCCGATGCCGCCTTCCTCAACATCCGCCTGTGGGCTCTTGTAGACATCGAGTTGGCCGACGATCTCGGCCGGCAGCGTGAGATAGTTGAACGAGCGCGTCGCGGCGAGCTGATCCTCGATGAACCAGTCGGCGGTCGCGATCGAATGGCCGTTGACCAGGGTCTTGGTCAGGTTGGGCGCGGTGCCGCGCAGCGAGACCCGCTCGCCCTCGCCGAACGTCCGGTTGATGACGATGCCGGGGACGCGCTGGAGCGCTTCAGCGACATTCTTGTCGGGGAATTTTCCGATATCTTCGGCCGAGACGATGTCGGCGATGACCGACGACGAGCGCTTCGCATCGATCGAGGCGCGGAGCGCGCCCCGGATACCCGTGACGACCACGTCGTCTTCGCTGCCGCCGGTGTCGCCGACGCCGGGCTGTACCGCACCGGACGGCGGCGCATTGCTGGGTGCGCTATCCTGCGCGTGCGCCGTCCCCGCAAGCAACGCCAGCGCGCTGGCCGAACCCACCAGAATATGCCGTATCGTCATCGACCTTCCCCTTCTCGATGGAACGCCCCGGCTATGACCGGTAGCATACCAATATGCGTACCATCTGCCTGACATTTATTCTCGTCAAGCCTATTATTACGATCTTGTCATACAGCTGGAACTGCGCCGTTCTGCGCCAGAAACAAATTTGCGCTGGCAAATGGTATTTTATTGGTCCTATAAGGCCATGGTAAAGGGGATCGCGATGAGTTTGGCCGCGCAGATCGGGGCACTGACGGATGATGGCCGGGGATCGCTGTACCGGCGCCTCGCCCAAGTGCTGCGTGGCGCGATCGAAAATGGCATCCTGAAACCGCAAGAGGCTATCCCTGCCGAACGCGAGCTCGCGACCGACTTCGCGGTATCGCGCATCACCGTCAGGAAGGCGCTGGATGCGCTGGTGGGCGAGGGAATGCTCATCCGTCGGCAGGGCGCCGGCACGTTCGTCGCCGGCCGCGTCGAGAAGCAGTTCGCCAAGCTCTCCTCCTTTTCGGAGGACATGGCTGCGCGTGGGTGCGGCGTGCGAAGCGAATGGCTCGCGCGGGGCGAGGGCCAGGTCAGCCCAGACGAGGCGTTGATGCTTGGCCTCAGTCCCGGCAGCCCCGTCTTCCGCTTCCATCGCATCCGCTTCGCCGACGACCTGCCGATGGCGCTCGAATATAGCTCAATCCCCGGCTTCGGGCTCGACGGCGCGGACACCGTGGCCGAGTCGCTCTACGCCGCGCTGGAGGCCAAGGGGAATCGTCCGGTGCGCGCGCTGCAACGGCTCCGCGCGGTCCTGTTCAATGCCGAGCAGGCGGGGCTGCTCGGCATCCAGCCGGGCGCCGCGGGCCTGTTGATCGAGCGGCGCGGTTTCCTGGAGGATGGGCGCGCGATCGAGAGCACGCGCAGCTTCTACCGCGGCGACGCCTACGATTTCGTCGCCGAACTCACGATTGGAACTAATGCATGATTGCGCCCGAAAACACGCGCATGTTCGCCGAAGCAGGCGAGGCGGGAGACGTCGTCGCGCGCCAGCTGGAGGCCAACGCAGAGGCGGTCGCAGCGCTCGCTGCCCGCCTTCGCTCGGCGCCGCCGACGGGGGTCATCACCTGCGCGCGTGGCAGCTCGGATCATGCCGCGACCTACGCCAAATATCTGATCGAAACGCGCGCGGGCATACTCGTGTCCTCCGCCGCCCCATCGGTCGCGTCCGTCTATCGCCGCGCGCCCGCCGCCGAGGGGATGCTTGCGATCGGCATCTCGCAATCCGGCAAGAGCCCCGATATCGTCGAGACGATCCGCGCCGCCGGCGAGGCTGGCGCGACCACGGTCGCCATGGTGAACGTGACCGACTCGCCGCTGGCGCAACTCGCCGATGTCGTGCTGCCGCTGGGCGCGGGTCCCGAAACGAGCGTCGCCGCGACCAAGTCCTACATCGCGGCGCTGAGCCAGATCGCCGCGCTCGTCGCCGCCTGGGCAGAAGATGCCGTGCTCGACGCGGCGTTGCGCGACCTGCCCGAATTGCTGCGGCGGGCGTGGGCGGCCGACTGGTCACCGATGGTCGACCGGCTGGCGGACGCTCGCGGCCTGTATGTAATCGGACGCGGCGTCGGACTCGGCATCGCGCAGGAGGCTGCGCTGAAGCTCAAGGAAACGTGCAGCCTCCACGCCGAGGCATTCAGCGCGGCCGAGGTGCGGCACGGCCCGATGACGCTGATCGGTCCCGGCTTCCCCCTGCTGGTGATCGGTCAGTCCGACGAGGCCGGCGACGGGCTCGACGAACTGATCACCGACATGGTCGCGCGCGGCGGCGAGATGCTGGTGGCCGGACGCCCGGCACCCGGCGCCATCGCGCTGCCGACGCGCAGGACGCATCCGGCGCTCGAACCGCTGCTGGCGATCCAGTCCTTCTATCGCGCGGTCAACGCGCTGTCGGTACGGCGCGGCTTCGACCCCGACCGCCCTCCGCACCTCGCCAAGGTGACCGAGACGGTTTGATGAAGAAGGCCCTGATCAACGGCCGGGTGCTGATCGACGGCGCGTTCCAGGACGGGCTGGCGGTGGTGATCGAAGGCGAGCGGATCGCCGCCGTGATCGCCGAGGACGCGATCGACCGCGACATGCCGCGCGACGAGCTGGGCGGCGCGATGCTCGTGCCGGGGTTCATCGACACGCAGGTCAACGGCGGCGGCGGCGTGCTGTTCAACGATGACCCAAGTGTCGACGCGATCCGAACGATCGGCGCCGCGCACCGTCCGTTCGGAACCACCGGCTTCCTGCCGACGCTGATCAGCGACGATCTCGACGTCATTCGCGCGGGGATCGCCGCGGTCGATGCGGCGATCGCGGCGGGTGTGCCGGGCGTATTGGGCATCCACATCGAAGGCCCCTTCATCAACGTCGCGCGCAAGGGCATCCACGATGAGGATCATATCCGTCCGCTCGACGAGGAGGG
>NZ_JBMDXG010000311.1:0-3620 GCF_048594985.1 Sphingomonas sp.
CGTGTCGGAGACGGTGAGGACGGCGATACGAACGGGGAGGAAGGCCGCGCTCTCGTCGATCGGCATCAATTGGCGCCGGCGACGAGCGCGCCCGTGCCGGCAACCTGCGCGGCGCGCACGGGGAAGCGCGGCCATTCGCCGCGCGCGAGGTTTGCGAGTCTGCTGGTCGAGACGCCCATCCGCCGTTGATAGATCCAGTAATTGCGCAGCACGATCGCGACGTAGCCGCGCGTTTCCGCATAGGGGATCGATTCGATGAAGAGCAGCGGGTCGGCGGCGACGGCGGGCGAGGTCGCCCAGCGCGCGACCGCGTTCGGCCCGGCATTATAGGCGGCGATCACCTTGGGCAGCAGCCCGCCGGTGGTGCCGCTATCGGCCAGTTCCTGCAGATAGGATTGGCCATATTCGAAGTTGAGCGCCGGATCGGACAGGCGCTGCACCACATCCTCGCTCTCGCCCCGATGGCGGGCGACGAGGCGCGCGGTGGCGGGCATGAGCTGCATCAGCCCGCGCGCGCCGGCGGGGCTGACCGCGTCGACCCGCATTTCCGATTCCTGAAGCGCATGGGCCAGTACCAGCGCGCGATCGACGCGCCAGCCGCCGGTCGGGCTCCACGCGGGAAGCGGATAACGCTGGGCGAGCGTGAGTTGCGCGCCGGCGGGGGCATTCTGCGCGAGCCAGACCTGCGTCGCGGGCAGATGGAGCGCGGCGGTGAAGGCGATCAGCGCGCCATGCTCGGCCGGGCTGCCGATCCGCGCCTGCCGCCGCAGAAGGGCGTCGGCAAGATCGGTCTCCCCGATTTCGACCAGAGCGGCGGCGGTACGGAACGGCGCGCGGCGGAGCAGGGCGTCGAACTGGCCCGGCTGCGGCTCCTCCAGCCCGGTCTCGCGGCCGAGCATGGCGGCGGCGAGGAGGCCGTAGAACGTCTGCTCGCGCGCGGCGGCGCCCTCCAGCAGCGGCTTTGCGCGCTCGGGCTGGCCGGCGGCAGTGAAGGCGCGCGCGGCCCAGAAGCGGCCGGCGGCGGCGGTTTCCGCCTCGCTCGCATTCGATCCGACGCGGGAGAAAGCGATGGCCGCGTCTGCATGCGCGCCCGCGCGATAGGCGGCGAGGCCGTTGACCCACGCGGCGTCGACCGACCATTCGCCCGCGCCTGTCTGCGCCAGCGTCGCGACGCGGCGGGCGGAGGCGTCGTCGCCGGCCTGATAATAAGCCCAGGCGAGGCGATAGCGCCATTCGGTCAGGCATTCGGCCGGGAGGGTGCCGGCCGCGCCCTCGATCAGCGGCTCCGCAGAGGCGGGGCTGCCCGCGCGGAGAAGCGGCTGCGCGGCGCGTTCGAGGCGGTCGCCGCCCGGCGTGGGGCGCGATCGGGCGCGCTTGCTCGGCCCTGCCAGCCGCACCAGCCGCTGTTCAGCGGGAAGCGCGCCGGCGCCAAGCCCCGCGAGCTTCGCGAGCGTGGGAGCGTCGGGCAGAGCGGGGTCGTCGCGGAGCAAGGCGGCAATGGCGGCGCTATCCACGGGCAGCGTGCCCTGCGCGAGCAGGCGGGCGCGGGCATAATCGGCGAGCGGGCCGGCAGGCGCGGCGTCGAGCAGGGCCTTGGCCTCCGTCCCGTTGCCTGTGCGCAGCGCGGCGAACAGGCGCTGGAAGGCGGGCCGGTCGGCCGCCGCCACCTGCTGTGGCAGGAGGGGAGCGGACGACGGGGCGGGGATTGCCAGCGGGGCCAGTTCGGCGGCGGTCGCCGGATGCGCGACGGCGCACGCCGCGAGCGCGAGGACCAAAGCCCCCTTCACAGCGCGATGAACCGCTGGAGATCGGCCCAGACGGGCTGGCGGTAATCGCGGCTCTGATGCACCATTCGGGGCGCGAAGGAAGCCACCGTGGCGACCTGCCGCCCGCCAATCTCGACCTGATGCACCGCGTCGCGCGCGCGCGCGGCCGGAGCCCGGAGCAAGGCCTGTGCCGGCGCGTCGCCGAGCAGGAGCAGGCGGCGGGGCGCGGCGAGGCCGAGATGGTGGTGGAGCAACGGTGTCAGCGCCGTGAGATCCGCCTCGCGCAGCCGGCCGATGCTGGGCCGCGCGGGCGACAGCGGCAGCAGATAGACCGACGCGCGGGCCAGCCCAATCGCGCCGAGCATCCGGTCGAACAAGGTCCCCACTTCACCGGAGAGCAGCGCGCCCGCCGCGCGATCCTCCGCCTCCGGCATGTCGACCACGACCACGTCGCCCTGCGCCGGATCGCCGATCGCGTCGAGCCGGGCGGCCACGGGCCCCGGAACGGCCGCGTCGATGAGCAGCCATGCGCGGAAGGCGGCGAGATCGGCCGGTAGGGCCGTCGCGGGCGTGGGGAGGGGGGTTGGGGCAGATGCGGGCACCCCCGGCACAGGCGAGCGCTCGATCGCCGGGGCGGGGGCCAGCCAGTCGCGCGGGGCGTCATCGACCAGCACGTCGACCCCCGCTTCCGCCCACCAATCAAGCGCGCTCAACGCGACGCCATCGACCATCTTAAGGAAACCCCGCTTTGCCGCCGCGTTAGACTGCATGGTTGACGAACGCGTCAATCTGCGCGCAGCGGCTTTATGACAAGACGTTCGGACGATACGACGACCGGACCGAAGCGGCCGTAACGGAGAGCAAGTGTCAGACCGCGAGACGATGGAATATGACGTGGTCATCGTCGGCGCGGGCCCTGCGGGGCTCGCGGCGGCGATCCGCCTGAAGCAGCTTTCGCCCGATCTCACGGTGTGCGTGCTGGAGAAGGGATCGGAGGTCGGCGCACACATCCTATCGGGCGCGGTGATCGATCCGATCGCACTCGACGAACTGATCCCCGATTGGCGGACGCGCGGCTGCCCGCTCGACGTGCCGGTGACCGAGAATGAGCATTGGTTCCTGAGCGAGACGGGCCGCTGGCCGATCCCGCACCTGCTGATGCCGCGCTTCATGTCGAACAAGGGCACCTATACCGGCTCGCTCGGCAATTTGTGCCGCTGGCTGGCGGACCAGGCGCAGGAGCTGGGGGTCGAGGTGTTCCCGGGCTTCGCGGCGGCTGAGATCCTGTTCGACGGCGACGGCGCGGTGAAGGGCGTCGCGACGGGTGACATGGGCGTGGCGCGCGACGGCACCTATCGCGCGGATCATCAGCCGGGGATCGAGCTGCATGCCCGCTATACGTTGTTCGCCGAGGGCGCGCGCGGCAGCCTGACCAAGGAAGCGAAGCGGATCTTCGATCTCGAAGCCGACGGCAGGTTTCAGGTCTATGGTCTTGGTTTCAAGGAGCTTTGGGACATCCATCCCGCCAAGCATGTGCCCGGCCGCGTGATCCATACGCAGGGCTGGCCGCTGGCGGGAGAGGTCGGCGGGGGTTTCCTCTATCATCAGGGGAACAATCAGGTCGCGCTCGGCTTCGTGGTCGGGCTCGGCTATTCCAACCCGCATCTGTCGCCGTTCGAAGAGTTCCAGCGCTGGAAACAGCACCCAGCGATCCGCCCGATCCTCGAAGGAGGACGGCGGGTGAGCTATGGCGCGCGCGCGATCAATGAGGGCGGCTGGCAGTCGGTGCCGACGCTCGCTTTCCCCGGCGGGGCGCTGATCGGCTGCGCGGCGGGCTTTGTGAACGTCCCGCGC
>NZ_JBMDXG010000312.1:0-2451 GCF_048594985.1 Sphingomonas sp.
CGACCGCCGCGAGCGCGTCGCGCGCGGCGGCGCTCGCCTGCGCGGCGCTCGCCTCGATCACGATGCCGACCTCGTCGCGCCGGTCGGCGGGGTTGAGCACGGGCCGCGGATCGCCCCGGCCGTCGGCCGGCGCCGCACGCCAGTTCGCATGGGCCCCGGAACGCATCGTATCGGCAAGGCGCGCGAGCAGATTTTCGTCGGACAGATCGAGCCCGTCCGAATTGCACCGCACGCCATAGAGATTGCGCGGCAGGGCGATCAGCGCATGCTTCTGCCCCGGCACCGCCATATCGCGCGCGATGTCGACCGGATCGGCGACGAGATCGGCGATCGACACCTCCTCGTCCGCGATGCGGTTGACGAAGGACGAGTTGGCACCGTTTTCGAGCAGACGGCGGACGAGATAGGCGAGCAACGTCTCGTGCGTGCCGACCGGCGCGTAGATGCGGCACGGCCGATCGAGCCGGCCCTTGCCGACCACCTCGTCATATAAGGGTTCGCCCATGCCGTGCAGGCACTGAAATTCATATTTGCCGATTTCGAAGTCGGGACCGGCGAGGTGATAGATCGTCGCCAGCGTCTGCGCATTGTGCGTCGCGAATTGCGGGAAGACCGCGTCGGTCGCGGCGAGCAGGCGGCGCGCGCAGGCGATGTAGGAGATGTCGGTGTGGATCTTGCGCGTGAAGACCGGGAAATCCGGCAGCCCGTCGACCTGCGCGCGCTTGATCTCCGCATCCCAATAGGCGCCCTTGACCAGGCGGACCATGATCCGCCGTTCGGCGCGGCGCGCGAGATCGACGATCCAGTCGATCACGAACGGGCAGCGCTTGCCATAGGCCTGCACGACGAAGCCGAGCCCGTTCCAGCCCGCCAGAGCGGGATCGAAGGCGAGGCTTTCGAGCAGGTCGAGCGACAGTTCGAGGCGGTCGGCCTCCTCCGCGTCGATGTTGAAGCCGATGTCGTACCTTTTGGCGAGCGCGGCGAGGTCGCGCACGCGCGGCAGCAACTCGCTCATCACGCGGTCGGCCTGCGCGCGGACGTAGCGCGGGTGGAGCGCGGACAGCTTGATCGAGATGCCCGGCCCGCCGTAGACACCGCGCCCGGCGGAGGCGGCGCCGATCGCATGGATCGCCGCCTCGTAATCGGCGTAATAACGCTCCGCATCGGCGGCGGTGGTCGCCGCCTCCCCCAGCAGGTCGTAGCTGTACTGGAAGCCGCGCGCTTCGAGCGGGCGGGACCGCTTGAGCGCCTCGCCGATCGTCTCGCCAGTGACGAACTGCTCGCCCATCATGCGCATCGCCATGTCGACGCCGCGCCGGATCACGGGCTCGCCCGCGCGCGCGATCAGGCGGGTCAGAGCGGCGGTGAGCCCGGTGTCGTTGACGCTGCCGGTCAGCTTGCCGGTGACGACCAGCCCCCAGGTGGCGGCGTTGACGAACAGCGAGCGCCCCTCGCCCACATGCGCGCGCCAATCGCCGCGCGCGATCTTGTCGCGGATCAGCGCGTCGCGCGTATCGGCATCGGGAATGCGCAGCAGCGCTTCGGCCAGGCACATCAGCGCGACGCCCTCCTGACTGGAGAGCGCATATTCCTGGACGAGCCCCTCGACCCCCGTGCCGCGATGCTTGGCGCGCAGCGCGGTGATCAGCGCGGTGGCGGTGCGCGCGACCGCATCGCGCGTCGGCGCGGGCAGCGCGGCCTGCGCGATCAGCGGGGCCAGGCATTCGGGTTCGGGACGGCGATAGGCGGCGGTGATGGCCTGCCGCAGCGGCGACGGCGCCCGGACGGGCGGCGCGAAATCGGCGAACAACGGCGGCAGATCGACAGGCTTGAGCAAGGAAGGTCCCCCGGGGAATGAACTCCCCTTAGCACCGAAGCGTTCGGCGATTTGCCTGAACATCATGGCATATGTAGGATTATCATCCTCAATGTGAAGGCTTGGCAGCGATTATGACGGCAGACGACGGTTCAGACAGGGAAATCGATCTGTTCGACCGTAAGATCATCGATCTGCTGCGCCGTGACGGCCGCATGTCGGTGGCCGACCTGTCGCGCCAGATAGGATTGTCGAAGACGCCGTGCCAGATGCGGCTGAAGCGGCTGGTGGACGAAGGGATCATCCGTGGCTTTCGCGCGGTGATCGATCCGGCCAAGCTCGGGCTCGACCATATCGCCTTCGCCGAAGTGAAGCTGTCCGACACGCGCGAGGCGGCGCTGGCGGATTTCCGCCGCGCCGTGCTGCGCATCCCCGAGGTCGAGGAATGCCACATGATCGCGAGCAGCTTCGACTATCTGCTCAAGGTCCGCACCACCGACATCCGCCGCTATCGCGAAGTGCTGGGCGAGCGCATCTCCAGCCTGCCGCATGTCGCCAGCACCTCCACCTTCGTGGCAATGGAGACGATCCGCGACTCATCGACATGAGCGGGGCGGGGCCGCCAAGGGTTGGCA
>NZ_JBMDXG010000313.1:0-7400 GCF_048594985.1 Sphingomonas sp.
GCGACGACCCGGGAGCGTCGCACGCTGCGCGCCCGTTATCGCCTGGTCGAAGCCGCGACCGGGACGGTCGTGCTCGACGCAACGGCCGGATCCGACGCCGGGATCGACGTGGTCAGCAGCGAATATGCCACCGTCGCGGCCGAACAGACCGCGCTCGAACGCCTGTCGAGCGCGATCGCCGACCAGATCGTCGCGCGCGTCGCGCTCTATGCCGCGCGCAACCCGGCGCCGCGATGAAGCCTGCAGAGGCGAAGCTCCGCCGCGCGCTGGACGGCGCCGATCCCGACGTGCGTTGCTACCTCCTTTATGGGCCGGATGAGGCGGGATCGCGCGCGCTGGCCGCCCGGCTGGGTGTGGCGATGGGCGCGGATGCGGAGCGGATCGACCTGACCTCCGCGCAGTTGAAGAGCGATCCCGCCCGGCTGGCTGACGAGGCGGCGGCAATTTCCCTGTTTGGCGGCCGGCGTTGGATCCGGCTCGATCCCGCGACCGACGATGCCGCCGATGCGGTGGCGGCGCTGCTCGCAGCCCCCGCCGCCGGAAATCCGGTGGCCGCGATCGCCGGCGCGCTGCGCAAGGATGCCAAGCTCATCAAGCTGGTGGACGCAAGCCCGTATGCGCTGGGCCATGCGAGCTACCTGCCCGAAGGGCGCGATGCCGACGCCGTCGTGGTCGAAGCGGGCCGGGAGCAGGGCCTCCAGCTCCGTCCCGACGTGGCGCAACGTATCGCGCGCACGACCGGGGGAGACCGCGCTCTGATCGCGCGTGAGCTGGAGAAATATGCGCTATACCTCGACGCCGCGCCCGACCGGCCGAAGCCGCTCGATCACGACGCGCTCGACGCGCTGGGCGCGGCGACCGAGGAAGGAGACCTGACGGCGCTTACCAACGCGGTCTTTTCCGGGCAGCCGGCCGAGGCCGATGCCGAACTGGCCCGGCTTGCGAGCGAGGGCATGGAGGGCGTGCCGGTAATCCGCGCGCTCGGCCGGCGCGCGCTCCAGCTTGCGCAACTCCGCTCGGCGATGGCGCAGGGCGAAAGCATTGATCGGGTGATGGAGACCGCCGGCAAGGCGATCTTCTGGAAGGAACGCGACACGATCCGCCGCCAGCTCGGCCGCTGGACGCCCGAGGCGCTCGCGACCGCCATTGCGCGCTTGGGCGAGTCGGAGCGCGTGGTGAAATCGCCGCTTTATCCCGGGCACGCAGTGGTCGAGGAAGATGTGCTGGCGATCGCCAGGCATGCGGCGCGCCGCCGCTGACATCCTGCGCCTATTACGTTCCGCTCCACGGGAAGGCGAGCTGGTCGCGCTCCATCATTTCGCGCGACGCCTCATTGTCGGAGGCCGGGAAGATAACCCTGTTCCGCCCGGCATGCTTGGCTTCGTACAGCGCGCGATCCGCGCTGGCATAGAGTTGCTGGAACGGGGTCGCCGTGGTTCCCCGGGCCACGCCGATGCTCGCGGTGACGGGGCGGTGGCGGCTCACCTCGCCATGATCCAGCGCCTCGATCGCCGCGCGCACGCGCTCGGCAAATTGTTCAAGCGCGAAGGCCGATAGTCCGGGTGCGGCGATGATGAACTCTTCGCCGCCCATCCTGCCCGTGAAATTCCCCTCGGCTTCGAGCCCGCGAAAATAGGACGCCATCGTGCGGAGGACGGTGTCGCCCGCCTCATGGCCGAAGCGGTCGTTGATCGATTTGAACAGGTCCACGTCGATCAGCAGCAGCCCGAGCGGCGTTGCCGGCGCGGCGGCGCACAGATGGTAGAGGCGCGCGACGAACCCGCGCCGGTTGAACAGGCCGGTCAGTGGATCGCGGTTGGCGAGCTCCGCCAGCGCGACTTCCGCAGCCCGCGCCGCGTCGAGCTCGGTTCGCAGGCGGGCGAGCCGGCGCGTGGCCGCCAGCGCCAGCCACATGCTCTGAAAGGCGGAGGCGAACAGCACGGCGATCTGCGATCCGCCCCCGAACAATTGTGTGTCGAGATCGACGATCATGGTCAGCGCCAGCACCGCCATCGGGATCGCCCAGGCCTTGCTCAGATCGCGCGCTTCGATGCTGCCACGTCGCCATGCCCGGGTCATGCAGGCCGCGACGGCGATCAGGTTGGCGAGTGTGAGGAACGCCAGCACGTTGGCCAGCGGCATGATGGCCGGTCCCGTGAGGATGGCCAGCGGAACCCCGAGCATGGCCACCAGCACTCCCAGACCGATCACGCCGATGCGGACGCGCCGGGACAGCGCACCGGCAAGCGCGGTCATCACGCTGATCGTCGCGATGGCGACTGCAAGGCAGGCAAGGAAGGTGCCGATCTGGCTGGACACCGTCCCGGCAATCCCGGGTACGACGATCAGCGCGGCCTGCGACCATACGAGGCCCCATAGGAACACGCACAGCGCCCACAGGCCATGCCAGACGAGGTAGGTTCGGCGCGCGGCGACGGCCAGCGCGAGGTTGTAGATCCCACCGGCCAGCAACAGGGTCAGTGACGCGCCGACCAACAATGCCGCAATAGCCAGGTCGCGATTGGCGGCCGGGGAAGCGAACAGCCGGATGCGCAGCAATTTGTGGCTGCTCAGATGCGTGAAGTGGATCGTCACCGATACGAGCGGCGCGGGGCGCGCCGGAGCGCTGAACAGGAGCTGCCCGCCAATCCGCCAGCGTGACGCGAAATCGCCGAGCTTTGCCTCCTGCCGCAGGATCTGGTGGTCGGCGTAGCGGAACAGCACCTCGACCCGTTCGAAGCGGGTCTGGTGGATCAGCAGGGTAAGCGGGCCGCCACCCGCATCGCGCGGCAGCAGGGCCGGGTCGACCCGCAGCCACAAATGCCGGTCCTGATACCCCTCGGGCTCGCCCGCGCACTGATAGCGGGGCGGTGGCGTCTCGTCGGCCGTGACCGCATGACACAACTCCCCACCGAACCCGAGGGCGCGTGCCTCGGCCGGCTTCATCCACGGCGAGCCGGTCAGGGTGAGGACGATCAGCAGGACGACCAGCCGACTGTGGATCCCCGGGAGCTGGCGAAGGAGGCTCAAGACGTGTGACTAACTCGGCGGAACAACGGCGGGGGTGCGGCGAGTATGAGCTATGGTCAAGTCGTTCCGGTTTCAGAACGGCTTGCGACCGCTGAAACGCCTTACTCCGTGGCCTCGTCGCGATATTTGAGTTCCAGATACCGCCCCTGCGTCGCCAGCTTGTTGAGGTCCCCGTTGGCGAGGTCGGCGCTCATCCGGCCGAGCTCGTCGTCCACGATCCGGAGCGCTTCGGTCAGCTGACGATCGGGGGCGACCCCGTCGCGATCCTGCGTGCGGAAACCTTCGGGCACCTTGGCATAACCTTGGATGAGGTCGGGCAATTCCTGCGAGAGCAGCTTGCGCACCTCGAATGCCGCCGGTTCGCGCGGGTCGAGCGCGCTCAGCTGCGGACCGAGCGTCTCCAGCTTGAGGCCGATCGCGTCGACCAGGCGCACGGCGGGCGGGGGCAGCGCGGCGCGCTGGGCCTGCAGCCATGTGGCGGTGCGTTCGGGCAAGAGCGGCAGGTCGCTTTGTGCCAGCGCCTCGATACTGACCTGCGGCACGCGCATCGATCCGACGATGACGACCCACGACAGGACCAGCGCGATCACCGCCGCCAGGAACCCGAACTGGCCGATCGGACCGACGACAAGGCCCCATCCGATCGCCCCCGCGACGATCACGGCCGTGGCGATCAGCATGCGCTGCAACGCGCGTGCCTGCGCCGCGCGGCGCCGCTGCCGGGCGCGGCGGGCAAGCTGTTGCTCCTCGGTGCTCACGCGGCGGAGAACGACGGCATGGCGGGCTTCCTCGGCATCCGAGTAGAGGCGGCGGAGATCGGGCATCAGTTCACCGGCCGGAACGGATCGTCGCCGCTGCCGCCCGCCGTCAGCCGGGCCTGCGCCGCGCCCTCCGCCCGCGCGATGTAGCCGCGCGACTTCTCGACCTCGCTCGACAGGCTGTCGACGGTGGTCTTCATCGAATCGAGCGCTTCCAGCTTGAAGCGATCGACCGCGTCCATCGTATCGTAGATATTCTGGAAAGCGCGCTTCAGCGTCTCGACCGGGATGGTGGAGCTTGCGGCCTGCTGATGGATCTGCGCGGTCTGGTTGCGCAGCATCTCACCGGTCGAATCGATGATGTTGGCGGTCGTGGTGTTGAGCTGGGTGATCTGCTCCAGCACCAGCTTCTGCCCGACCAGCGCCTGCGCCACCGTCACCGCCGTGCGCAGCGCGGCGACCGTGGTGGTCGATGCGCGATCGACGCCTTTCATCAGCTCGACATTGTTCTTTTTGACCAGATCGAGCGCGAGATAGCCCTGCACCGTCACCGCCATCTGCGTCAGCAGGTCCTGATGCCGCTGACGCACGTAGAACAGTGCGCTTTCGCGGATCGCCTTGGCCTTGGTCGGGTCGCTCGTCTCCAGCGCGTTGGCCTTGTCCTCCAGCATCGTGTCGGCGGTGGCGGCATAATGGATCATCTGCTCCAGCCGTCCCATCGCCGCCCACAACGACTGTCGCTCGGTGTCGATCGCGGCATTGTCCTTCAGCAGCTCGTCCTTGCCGTTCTTCAACGAGACGAGGATGGCTGAGATATGGCTCTGCGAGCTTTTGTAGCTGTCGAAATAATTCTTCAGCTTGTTGCCGAAGGGGATGACCCCGAACAGCTTGCGCGGCGCGAGCAGATTGCCCTTCTTGACGGGGTCCAGCTCTTCGATCGTGCGGCGCAGCTGCGCGAGGTCGGCGCCGACGCCCGTGTCCGCGTCCATCGCGCGCACCGGCCGATCGAGGAAGCGGTTCGAATGCCCCGCCGCCTCGCGTATCTCCTTTTGCCCGAGGTTGGAGATCGTATCGATCCGCTTGCCGAATTCAGGCGAGTTCGCGTCCAACTCGGCAAGCTGATCGACGAAGGCGCCGACGCGCTTCTCCAGTTCGGTCTTCACGCCGTCATCCAGCGGCACCAGCCCCGCCGCCCGCGCGGGCGCGATCGCCTGCACCGGTTCGGGCGGCGTGAGCACCAGGTCGTCGGTCTTCGTTTCGGTCGCGGTCGTCGCCAAGATCGCTCTCCAGCCGTGAGTGTCCAAGATAAGGGGGAAGAACTGTATTATTCAAGCGATACGGATGTTCGGCATCTTGTTGCGACGCGGCGGATCGGCTAAAGGCGCGCACGATCCGAAAACCCGAACCGAAAGACCACCATGCGCCTTCGCAACGTGGCCATCATCGCGCACGTCGATCATGGCAAGACAACCCTGGTCGACCAGCTGTTCCGCCAGTCCGGCACCTTCCGCGACAACCAGCGCGTGGAAGAGCGCGCGATGGATTCGAACGACCTGGAAAAAGAGCGGGGGATCACGATCCTCGCCAAGCCGACGTCGATTGAGTGGGAAGCGCCCGATGGCGAGAAGACGCGCATCAACATCGTCGACACGCCCGGCCACGCCGATTTCGGCGGTGAGGTGGAACGCATCCTCTCGATGGTCGACGGCGTGATCCTGCTGGTCGATTCGTCCGAGGGCGCGATGCCGCAGACGAAGTTCGTGACCGGCAAGGCGCTGGCGCTCGGGCTGCGGCCGATCGTCGTGGTCAACAAGATCGATCGCTCCGACGCGCGCGTGCAGGAAGTGCTGGACGAGGTGTTCGACCTGTTCGTCAGCCTCGACGCGACCGACGAGCAGCTCGATTTCCCGGTCCTTTTCGCTTCGGGCCGCAATGGCTATGCCTCGACCGATCCGGAGGCGCGCGAAGGCACGCTGACGCCGATGTTCGAGAAGATCGTCAGTCACGTGCCGGCGCCCGATGTCGATGTCGACGCGCCGTTCACCTTCCTCGTGACCCTGCTCGACCGCGACAATTTCCTTGGCCGCATCCTCACCGGCCGGGTGACCTCGGGCACGGTCAAGATCAATCAGCCGATCCATGCGCTCGACAATGAAGGCAAGATTATCGAGACGGGTCGCGCGTCGAAGATCATGTCCTTCCGGGGGCTCGATCGCGTGCCGGTCGACGAAGCGCAGGCGGGCGACATCATCAGCCTCGCGGGTCTGACCGTCGCCACCGTCGCAAACACCATCGCCGACATTTCGGTCAGCGCGCCGATCCAGGCGCAGCCGATCGATCCGCCGACGCTGTCGATGCGCTTCGCGGTCAACGACTCGCCGATGGCGGGGCGTGAAGGCAGCAAGGTGACGAGCCGCATGATCCGCGACCGTCTGATGCGCGAAGCCGAATCGAACGTCGCGATCAAGATCACCGAAGCCGCCGACCGCGACAGCTTCGAGGTTGCGGGCCGTGGCGAGCTCCAGCTCGGCGTGCTGATCGAAACGATGCGCCGCGAGGGCTTCGAGCTCGGCATCAGCCGCCCGCGCGTGCTGTTCGGCGAGGATGCCGAGGGCAAGCGCACGGAACCGTATGAGACGGTCGTGATCGACGTGGACGAGGAATATTCGGGCACGGTCGTCGAGAAGATGAACCTGCGCAAGGCCGAGATGACGGACATGCGCCCGTCGACCGGCGGCAAGACCCGCATCACCTTCTCCGCGCCGTCGCGCGGCCTGATCGGCTACCATGGCGAATTCATGTCGGACACGCGCGGCACCGGCATCATGAACCGGCTGTTCGAGAAGTACGGGCCGTACAAGGGCGCGATCGAAGGCCGGAAGAACGGCGTCCTGATCTCGAACGGCGCGGGCGAGGCGAACAGCTACGCGCTCGGCCCGCTCGAGGAGCGCGGCGTTCTGTTCGTCGGCCATGGCGAGACGCTCTACGAGGGCATGATCGTCGGCGAGAATGCCAAGACGGATGACCTGGAGGTCAATCCGATGAAGGCGAAGCAGCTCACTAACTTCCGCGCGAGCGGCGGCAAGGATGACGCGATCCGCCTGACCCCGCCGAAGCGGATGACGCTCGAGCAGGAGATCGCCTATATCGACGATGACGAGATGGTCGAGGTCACGCCCAAGAACATCCGTCTGCGCAAGCGCCATCTCGACCCGCACGAGCGCAAGCGCGCCAGCCGCGCCAAGGCGGCCTGACCGGTCAGGCGGGGGCGCGTCCCGCGCCGACGATCGCCGACGCGGCGGCCAGCACCAATGCATCCTCGACCAGCCCGGTCGGGGTTTGGCCGTAGCGGCGCATCGCGCGCATCCGCAGCGCGAAGGTGACGTAGGACGCCGCGACCGCCGCTCCGGCGCCCACGGCGCCGGCAAGCAGCCGTTGCCGGCGCGGGGCCAGAGCGGCGCCGGCGATCGGGCCCGTCATCACCCGCCCGGCGATGCCGGGCGCGATGATACCGTCGGGGGCGGCGCGCATCGTGTCCCCGCCAAGCTCGCCGGCGGCGAGCGCGAGCGTGCCCGCGACTACGGCTGGATGATCGAGCAGAGGCGGCGCGCC
>NZ_JBMDXG010000314.1:0-7926 GCF_048594985.1 Sphingomonas sp.
CCCATTGCAGCAAGGCCAGCGACAGCATCGGCTTCACCGTCGATCCGGGCGGATAGAGGCCGAGCAAAGTCTTGTTCATCAGCGGCAGATGGTCGTCGTCCGACATCATCGCCCATTCGGAATGGCCTATTCCTGCGGAAAAGCTGTTGGGATCGTAACAGGGCATCGCGCACATCGCGAGCAGGCCGCCGGTCTGCAGGTCGATCACCGAGACGGATCCGCTGTTCGGGCCGATGCGGCGGGCGGTATATTCCTGCAGCCCCGCGTCGATCGTCAGGCGCAGGTGGTTGCCCATCTGCTCGGGACGCGTGGTCAGTTCCTCGACCAGGCGCCCGCGTGCCGTCACCTCGGTCCGCTTGGCGCCGGCCTTGCCGCGCAGCCACGGCTCCATCGTCTTTTCGAGGCCCTCCTTGCCGATGCGGAAGCCCGGGGTGATGAGCAGGGGATCGTGGGTCGCCTGATATTGCTCGGCCGATGCCGGGCCGACATAGCCGACCAGATGGCCGACGGCCGCACCGGCGGGATAATGACGCGCGAAGCCGCTCGACGGCGCCACGCCCGGCAGATCGCGCTGGCGCAGGCTGACGCGCGCGAAGCGGTCATAGTCGATCCCCTCGACCACGGGCACGGGCTGGTAGCCGGGCGCCTTGTCGAGCGCGCGGCGGATGCGGGCGACGTCCTCGTCGGTCAGTCCCAGGATGTGCCGCAGTTCGTCGATCACCGCGTCCGGATCCTGCAGCCGGTCGGGGATCAGGTCGACGCGGAAGCTGGTCCGGTTGACCGCGATCGGCTTTCCGTTGCGATCGACGATCCAGCCGCGCCGCGGTGGAATGATCTGGCTCTGGACGCGGTTGGATTCCGCCAGCCGGTCATATTTGTCCTTCTGGCCGATGGCGAGCCAGCCCATCCGTCCGGCAAGTAATCCCGCGACGCCGAGCTGCGCCCCCCCGAGCACCAGCGCGCGCCGCGTGAAACTGTCGCGCAACGTCTGTTCGGTGATCAGCGGGCGCGGCCGCTTCATCGGCGCAGCCGCCAGCGATCGACCCGCGCGCACATCCGCGCGATGGGCGGGAAGCAGAGGATGCCCAGCGCCAGCCGCCATACGAGCGGTGCGATCGATCCCATGCCGGCGGTAAAGGCGTCGATCAGCCAGCCGCCGATGCCGCAGAACAGGATGGCAAGGCTCGCCAAGCCCCAGTCGAGCCAATGGTCGCGCCACATTGGCCGGGTATCGACCAGATCGATGCCGAGGAAGGCGATCGTCCACAGCGCGGCGGCGCTGCCGAGCGGCGCGCCCGTCAGAAGGTCATCGGCCAGCCCCAGGGGGAGGGCAATCCACGCCGGCCACATTTCCGGACGCAGAAGCCGCCAGGCGAGCGCGACGATCAGACCGAACGGAGGCACAGCCGGCGCCTCCGCGACGAACGGCAGCGCGGCAAGCCCGGAGGCCGCGATCGTGCTGGCGACCGGCACGAGCCGCAGCCGCAGCTGCGAGGGCCGGTGCAGCAGGTCGTCTTCGAAGACCGCCATGCTTACCGCCCCCCGCTCTCGATCGGGGCGGGCGGGGGCGGTGCCTCGACTGGACGCAGCACGATCGCGAAATCGAGGCGAGCGGGGTCGGCCAGCGGCCGTGCGCTCGCCACCTCCCCGCTTACGGAGGCGACCACGGCGGCGGGGATGCCCGGCGGGAAAACCCCCCCGACGCCCGACGTGACGAGCAGGTCGCCGCGGCGCAGGCCAGGACCGGCGGCGGCGGTCGCGCGCACCTCGATGGTGCCGTCGCCCCGTCCCTGGCCCAGCACGGCGGCCCCGGTTCGCGCCACGCGCAGCGGCACGGCGCTGCCGCCGTCGGTGAGCAGGACGATGCGCGCGGCATGCGCGCCCGTTTCCGCGATGCGCCCCACGAGTCCTTCGGGCGCACGCACCGGCTGTCCCGCCCGGACGCCGTCGGCGCTGCCGGCGGTGAGCGTGGCGAAGCGGCGATTGCCGGTCAGGCTGGATCCCACGATCCGCGCGCCGACCACGGGCCGCATCCCCCCCCCGACGATATGAGCAAGGCGTCGAAGGCGGACATTTTCGGCCGTGGCGACGCGCGCGTCGATCAGCCGGCGGCGCGCATCTGTCAGTTCGGCGCGAAGACGGCGATTTTCGGACACCGCCCCGAAATATCCGCCGACGTCGCGCCCGAGCGAGTCCGCGCCGCGCACGACCGGCCGGGTCAAGGTCGCCAACGGTGTCATGGCGTCGAGCGCGAGGCCGCGTATCCCCTCGAAGGCGAGCGGCTGGAAGCGGGCGATCAGGACGAGCGCCAGGCCGGCGACGATCCCGGCGGCGGCGGCGACATAGCCGAAGAAGAGCCCATATTGGATGCGGCGGGAAAATCCCCGGTCGCGGTGACGTGGCGGGGCCATGGCTCCGCCCTCCTTCCCGGGCTCAGGCCGTGTGGAGCACGCCGCGGAACATCGCATCCTCCAAGGCGCGGCCCGTACCGAGCGCAACGCAGGAAAGAGGATTGTCCGCGACCGTGACGGGCAGGCCGGTTGCCTCGCGCAAAACCTCGTCGATCCCGTCGAGCAGCGCGCCGCCGCCGGTGAGGACGATGCCCTGGTCGACGATGTCGGCCGCGAGTTCGGGGGCGGTATTTTCGAGCGCGATGCGCACGCCTTCGACAATCGCGGAAACCGGCTCGGACAGCGCCTCGGCGATCTGTCCCTGCGTGATCTCGATCTCCTTGGGCACGCCGTTGACGAGGTCGCGGCCCTTGATGAGGATACGCTCGCCCACGCCGTCGGCGGGCATGCGCGCGGTGCCGTGCTCCTGCTTGATGCGCTCCGCAGTGGCATCGCCGATCAGCAGGTTATGATTGCGGCGCACGAACGATGCGATCGCCTCGTCCATCTTGTCGCCGCCGACGCGCACGCTGGTCGTATAGGCCAGCCCGCGCAGCGACAGCACTGCCACCTCGGTCGTCCCGCCGCCGATGTCGACCACCATCGATCCGATCGGCTCGGTCACGGGCATGTCGGCGCCGATCGCGGCCGCCATCGGTTCCTCGATCAGGAAGACCTGGCTCGCGCCCGCGTTCGATGCGGCGTCGCGGATCGCGCGCCGCTCGACCTTGGTCGATCCCGACGGCTCGCAGATCACGATTTCGGGCCAGCGCGGGAAGCGCCGCTGGCCGTGCTCCTTCTGGTTGTCGTGCTTGATCATCTGCTCGGCGACGTCGATGTCGGCGATGACGCCGTCGCGCAGGGGACGGATCGCTTCCATATGAGCGGGCGTCTTGCCCATCATCAGCTTGGCGTCGTCGCCGACAGCGCGCACCTTCTTGACGCCGTTCGTCGTCTCAATCGCGACCACGGACGGTTCGTTGAGCACGATCCCCTTGCCGCGCACATAGACGAGCGTGTTGGCCGTCCCGAGGTCGATCGCCATGTCGTGCGACATGAATTTGAACCAGCGCATAGAAATCATACCCGTCGTGACGTCCGCCGCGCGACCGGGCAGGAGAATCGCCTGAGGATGAAGGAAGCCCCGTCGCGGAAGGCCGCTGGTTGGGCTAGACCCCTTGCCGTGTCAATACGCCGACTCCCCGAACATCTGGTCAACCGCATCGCCGCCGGTGAGGTGGTCGAAAGGCCTGCCAGCGCGTTGAAGGAGCTGGTGGAAAACGCGATCGACGCGGGCGCGGAGCGCATCGTCGTGCGCCTGACCGATGGGGGCATCGGCGGGATCGAGGTAGCCGACGATGGTTGCGGGATGAGCCCGCCCGAAATGGCGCTGGCGCTCGAACGACATGCCACGTCGAAACTGCCCGACGACGCTATCGAACGCGTCGCGACGCTCGGTTTCCGGGGCGAGGCGCTGCCGTCGATCGCGAGCGTGGCGACCCTGACGATCGAAAGCCGGGTGCGGGGGCATGAAGGCTGGCGGCGCACGGTCGACAATGGCCGGCTGGTCGAGGAGGGGCCCGCCGCGCTGCCCCCCGGCACGCGCGTCAAGGTGGAGGGGCTGTTCGCCCGAGTGCCGGCGCGCGCCAAGTTCCTGCGCTCGCCCCGCGCCGAATATGCCGCCTGCGTCGATATCGTCCGTCGCCTCGCCATGGCGCGGCCCGAAATCGGTTTCACGCTCGAACATGATGGCCGTCGCAGCCTGGCGGTGCAGCCGGGCGAGACGCGACCCGAACGTGTCGCCGCGCTGATCGACCGCGAGCTCGCGCGCAATTCGGTCCCCGTGGACCATATGCGCGAGGCGATCCGGCTCGGCGGCGTGGCGGGACTGCCGACCTTCAATCGCGGCGTCGCCGACCATCAATATCTGTTCGTCAACGGCCGGCCGGTGAAGGACCGGCTGCTGATCGGCAGCGTGCGCGCCGCCTATCAGGATCTGCTCGCGCGTGATCGTCATCCCGTGCTGGCGCTGTTCCTCGACGTGCCGGGCGAGGAGGTCGACGTGAACGTCCATCCCGCCAAGACCGAGGTGCGTTTTCGCGAGGCGGGGCTGGTGCGCGGGCTGATCGTGGGCGGCCTGCGCGCCGCGCTCGACGCCGCCGGGCATCGCAGCGCGCAGCGGCCTTCGGCGGCGGCGCTCGGCCGCTGGCAGGCCGAACCGCTCAGCCCGCAATGGGCGCCGCCCGCGCCGCTGATCCAGCCCTCCGTGTGGGACCATGCACCCGCTTTTGCGCCTGCCCCCGCCGCCCGTGCCGAGCCGGCGGTGGCGCCGCCCCCCGCGCCGGCCGAGCATCCGCTCGGGGTCGCGCGCGGGCAGGTCGCAGCGACCTATATCGTAGCGGAGGCGGCCGATGGTCTCGTCCTCGTCGATCAGCATGCCGCGCACGAACGGCTGGTGCTCGAACGCATGCGCCGCGCGGTCGCGGACGGCGGCGTCGCGCGGCAGGCGCTGCTGCTGCCCGAGGTGGTGGAGCTAGACGAACCGGCCTGCGATCGGCTGGAGGCGCGCGCGGGCGAGCTGGCGGAGCTGGGGCTGGAGATCGAGCGGTTCGGCGCGAAGGCGGTGCTGGTGCGCGCCATGCCTGCCCTGCTGGGGACGAGCGACGCGCGCCAGCTCGTCATCGACCTTGCCGACGAACTGGCTTCGTTCGACCAGGCGCTCACTCTCAAGGAGAAGCTCGACGGCATCGCCGGCACCATGGCCTGTCACGGCTCGGTCCGCGCGGGCCATATCCTCTCGGTCGCCGAAATGAACGCATTGCTGCGCGAGATGGAGGTCACGCCGCATTCGGGCCAGTGCAATCACGGCCGGCCGACCTGGGTGAAGCTGGGTCACGCAGACATCGAAAAGCTGTTCGGACGCAAGTGACGCCGCCCCCGCGCCTGGGCTATGCGGGGCGGATGATCGCGCGACGACAGGTGATCGAGGCCTTCGCGGCGGCGGGCATGGCGGCGCTCGCACCGGTGGGTCTTGCCGCCGCTCCCCCGGTGGTGCGCAAGCCTCCGCGTCTGCACGAGGGCGACGTGGTCGCATTGGTGGAGCCTGCCGGGTTTCCGGACGATCCGTACGACATCGCGCTGGTCGAGGAGACGATCCGCGCGATGGGGCTGGTGCCCCGCGCCGCGCCGCATATGGGCCAGCGCTTCGGCTATCTCGCCGGCACCGACGCCGCGCGCGCATCCGACATCAACACGGTCTATGCCGATCCGGCGGTGAAGGCGGTGTTCGCGGTGCGCGGCGGCTGGGGCTGCGCCCGCCTGCTGCCCTACCTCGATTTCCGCACGATCCGCGCCAATCCCAAGCTGCTGATCGGTTTCAGCGACATCACCGCGCTGCACCTCGCCTTCGCGGCGCAGGCCGGCTTCGCCACGATCCACGGGCCCAACGCGTCGAGCGGGTGGGGAAAGAAGTCGTGGGAACCGTTTCGCGCGCTCGCCTTCGACGGAGCGATGCCGCTCTACCGCAACCCGGAGGGGGCCGAGGACCGCCTCGTACAGCGCGCCTGGCGCACGCGCGCGATCCGGGGTGGCAGGGCAACGGGGCGGCTGCTCGGCGGCAACCTCAGCGTGCTGACCGCGCTGTGCGGCACCGCCTATTTGCCCGATTTCGACGGCGCGATCCTCTTTCTCGAGGATGTCGGGGAAAGCGAATATCGCATCGATCGGATGCTGACCCAGCTCGCGCTGGCCGGCATCCTCGCCAAGGTGCGCGGAATCGTGTTCGGCCAGTGCAGCAATTGCCGCTCGCCGGGGCCGTCCTATGGCGGGTTCACCGTGTCCGAACTGCTCCAGCAGCATCTCGCGCCCCTCGGCGTGCCCGCGTTCCAAGGTGCGTTCTTCGGCCATATCGCCGATCAATTCAGCCTGCCGGTTGGGATCGCCGCCGAGATCGATGCCGATGCCGGCACGATCCGCATCGCCGAACCGGCCGTGGCGTGACCGAGGACACCGAAAGGCCGGTCGATCGTTCGGGCGGCATGGACCGTGAACCGGATGGACGCACATTGGTCGCCGCGGTGCGCGCGGCGGCGGCGCGGCACAATTTGACGTGGGAGGCACTCGTGCCCGATTCCTACCGCGTCGATCTCGCGCATGAGGAGGCCGAGGAGCTGGCCTATCTGGAGATGGAGGCTGAGAAAGGCCGCCTTCGCGATCACATCTGCCGGACGTACGGCATTACCTATCGCGAATTGAGCAGTCTGGCGCGGCCGTGACGCCGTTGGCCGCCCGGTGCGTCGCGACACGCTGTTTCAACCGGCTGGCGGGGTTGCCAGCGATCAGAGGAGATTTTCCATGACCCGACTGCCGCTCGTCTTTGCCGCCTTTGGCCTCGTCGTCGCGCCGACCGTCGCCACGGCGCAGACCGCCGCCACCTTCAAGGGGATTGGCGGAACCGTCACGCCGGTCGCCGCGCCAAAGGGCGTGCTGCTCAAGGTCGATGCGTCGGGGCTCACGCCCGGCTGGCACGCCATTCACATCCACGCCAAGGGCGATTGCAGCGACCCCAAATTCACGGCGGCGGGGGGGCATGTCCATTCGGCCGAGCCGGTCGTCCATGGCCTGCTCAATCCCAATGCCAACGACATGGGTGACCTGCCCAACATCTATGCCGGCGCGGACGGGAAAGCCAAGGTCGAAATCTATACCACCCTGGTGATGCTGGACGGGCTGAAGGATGCCGACGGCTCGGCGATCGTCGTGCACGCCAAGCCCGACGATTATAGCAGCCAGCCGATCGGCGGCGCGGGCGATCGCGTCGGCTGCGCCGTCATCCGCTAACGATCAGGCTGAACGAAGTGGGAGCGGCCATAAGGCCGCCCCACGTGCCTCGCTAGAGTGCGTTAGCGGCGCCCAGCAGCGCGCGCACCGACGCGGTGGCGACATCCGTATCCATGCCGACGCCGAAGATCGTGCGCCCGTCGCCGGCGCGCGTTTCGACATAGGCGGCCGCCTGCACGTCCGAACCCTTGCCGATGGCATGTTCGGAATAGTCGCCAATCTCCAGGTCGACTCCGAAGGATTCGCGCAGTGCCGACAGCACGCTCGATAGCAGGCCATTGCCGCGCCCGCTGACGCTCCGCTCCTCGCCATTGTGGCGGATCCGGCCGACAAAGATGCGCTCCTGACCGGACTGTGTTTCCTCGTAGGAGACGAGTTCGAACGGCTGCGCGCCGTCCAGCCGGTAATGCTTCCGGAACGCGCCCCAGATATCGGCCGCGTTGAGTTCGCGGCTGGTCTCGTCCGCCAGCGCCTGTACCGCACGACTGAGGTCGGCCTGCATCCGCTTGGGCAGCTTCAGCCCCTGATCCTGCTCCAGCACCCAGGCGACGCCGCCCTTGCCCGACTGCGAATTGACGCGAATCACCGCCTCGTAGTCGCGGCCCAGATCCTTGGGGTCGATCGGCAGGTAGGGAACGTCCCACAGCTGATCGTTGCGCTGTTCCTGCGCGGCGAAGCCCTTCTTGATCGCGTCCTG
>NZ_JBMDXG010000315.1:0-1950 GCF_048594985.1 Sphingomonas sp.
TGACCGTGCCCGTGCTGGAACGCCTGTACGACACGCCCGTCCGGATCGTGGGCGACGCGAGCGCGCCGACGATCCGCTTCCTGCCGGCAAGCACCCCTCGCTGACCGCGCCGGGCGGACGATGCTTGCAACTGCCGGGCCCGTCCAATAGTCATACAAATACAGCGAAAAGGACGGCGCACGCCGCGCCGGCAGGATAAGGGGATGATTATGCGGGTCGCATTTCTGGCGGCGCTTCTCGGGGCGACGACACTGACGGCGCCGGCCTTCACGCAGGCGGCACCGACGGCGCCCGCCGCCGCGCAGACCACGACCACGCTCACGATCCGGGGCGATACGCCGGGCGCCAAGATCGACCGCCGCATCTTCGGCCAGTTCGCCGAGCACCTCGGCACGGGCATCTATGGCGGCGTGTGGGTCGGGCCGGATTCGCGCATTCCCAACACGCGCGGCTATCGCAACGACGTGGTTGCCGCGCTCAAGGCGCTGAAGGTGCCGGTCGTCCGCTGGCCGGGCGGATGCTTCGCCGACGAATATCACTGGCGGGAGGGCATCGGCCCGCGCAAGTCGCGCCCGACCAAGGTCAACACCAACTGGGGCGGCGTGACCGAGCCCAACAGCTTCGGCACGCACGAATTCATGGACTTCGCCGAGTTGATCGGCGCGGAGGCCTACGTCTCCGGCAATGTCGGCAACGGCACCCCGGCCGAAATGGCCGAGTGGGTCGAATATATCACCGCGCCCGCCGGGAGCCTGGCCGAACAGCGCGCCAAGAACGGCCGCAAGGCACCGTGGAAGCTGGCGCATTTCGGCATCGGCAACGAATTGTGGGGCTGCGGCGGCAACATGCGCGCCGATTATGCCGCCGACGTGACCAAGCGGTACACGACCTTCATCAAGCTTCCGGCGGGCGAGAAGACGCAGAAGATCGCCAGCGGCGCCAATGGCGACGATTACAACTGGACCGAAGTGATGATGCGCGAGGCCGGCAAGCTGATCGACGGCACCGGCGTCCATTATTACACCTTCCCCGGCGGCTGGAGCAACAAGGGGTCGGCGACCGACTTCGACGAGGAGGCCTATGCGCGCACCTTGTCCAAGACGCTCAAGATGGAAGAGCTGATCACCGAACATTCGAAGGTGATGGACAAATATGATCCCGCCAAGCGGGTGAACCTGGCCGTCGACGAATGGGGCACGTGGTATGATCCGACCCCGGGCAGCAACCCCGGCTTCCTGCAGCAGCAGAACACGATCCGCGACGCGGTGCTCGCGGCGCTGAACGTCAACATCTTCACGCACCATGCCGATCGCGTGCGGATGACCAACATCGCGCAGATGGTGAACGTGCTTCAGGCGATGATCCTGACCGATGGGCCGAAGATGGCGCTGACCCCGACCTACCATGTGTTCGAGATGTACGTGCCGTTCCAGGACGCGACCGTGCTGCCGGTCGAACTGAAGACGCCCTGGTACAACAAGGACCAGTGGACCATGCCGGCGGTGAGCGCGACGGCGGCGCGCGACGCGTCCGGCGCGGTTCATGTCGCGCTGGTCAATGTCGATCCGAACAAGGCGATGCCGGTGTCGGCCACGCTCGGCGGGATCGGCGGCACGGCCGTCACGGGCCGCATTCTGACGGGCCCGATTCAGGCGCACAACACGGTCGACCGGCCCGACACCGTCCGCCCCGTGCCCTTCACCGACGCCACGCTGGCGGGCGGCACGCTGTCGGCAACGCTGCCGCCGGCGTCGGTGGTCGTGCTGACGATCAAGTAACGTCGTCGATGCAGGCCCCCGCCACCAAAGCGCGGGCCTGCTTCAGATGCGGCGCGTCGATCATCTTCCCATCGAGTTGCAGCGCCCCGGCTCCGGGATTCGCCGCGAACGCCGCGACGATGCGGCGCGCATGGGCGAGCGCGTCGGCCGAAGGCGTGAAGGCGGCGTTGAT
>NZ_JBMDXG010000316.1:0-8057 GCF_048594985.1 Sphingomonas sp.
CCCCCCGCCGGGCCGCGCCGGGGCGCGCCCGTCTCCATCGCCCGGGGGGGGGGGGTTTGTGGGGGGCGGGCGCCCCCCGCCCCCCGCGACCGGCAGCGGCACGATCCGCGCGGTTACCGGCGTTTCCGGCGCGGGCGGCAGCGCCGACACCGCGATCGCGATCGATCCGCTCGGGCCGATCCGCAGGCGCACGCGCGCGGGGGCGGTCAGGCGGAAGGTCGCCGCGTGAAGCTCGTTGCGCGTTTCGTGCCGGTCGAACGCGAAATCCAGCGCGCGCGCGCTCGCGCGCAGCCGCTCGATATGCGCGTCGAGCGCGACCAGTCCCTCCTCGGGATCGAATCGCATCGTCTCGATCAGGTCGAACGCGCGGTTGGCGGCGGTCACGAACGCCCCTTTGGCCAGGCATTCGGCCCATTCGAGCGCCGCCCGCGAATCGGCGACCACCGCCGATCCCAGCCCGATCCGTGCCTCATCCGCGCCGTCCTCCATCGTCAGCGTACGGATCGCGACGTTGAACGCCGCCGATCCGTCGGGGGTCAGATGTCCGATCGCGCCGGTATAGACGCCGCGCGCGTCGGGTTCGACCTCGGCGATGATCTCCATCGCGCGCAGCTTCGGCGCGCCCGTCACCGAACCGCACGGGAACAGCGCCGCCAGCACGTCGACCGCGTCCACCCCCTCGGCCGGGATCGCGGCCACCTCCGACACCATCTGATGCACGGTCGGATAGCGCTCGACCGCGAACAGCGCGGGCACCGTCACGCTGCCGGGCCGCGCGACGCGCGACAGGTCGTTGCGCAGCAGATCGACGATCATCAGATTTTCGGCGCGGTCCTTGGGATCGGCCGCCAGCGCCTCGGCCAGCGCGCGGTCCTCGGCCGCATCGCTCCCGCGCGGGCGCGTCCCCTTCATCGGCCGCGCGACGATCCGGGCAGCGTCGAGGGTGAAGAAGGTCTCGGGCGAGCAGGACAGGATCCACCGCCGCCCGTCATGCACGATCCCGCCCCACCCCGCCGCCGACGCCGCGCGCAGCCGCGCATACAGCGCCAGCGGATCGCCGAGCACGCGCACGGCGGCGCGGAAGCTGAGATTGGCCTGATAGATATCGCCCGCCGCGATATAGTCGAGCACGCGCCCCACCGCCGCCGCATGCTCGGCTTCGCTCACCAGCGGCCGGGGCGTCCCCGCCCACGCGCCGGCCGGATCGGGCAGGGTCGCCGGGTCGAACGGCTCGGGCGCGTCGAACAGCCCGAACCACAGCAGCGGGCCGCCATCGCCCCGCACCGCCAGCGCCCGGAGGCGCGGCTCCAACGCGTGGCCGGCCTCGTAGGATAGCCATCCCGCCGCATGCCCACCCCTCGCCACCTCCGCGCGCAGCCGGGCGAGCGCGGGCGCGACCTCCTCGGGCCGCTCGGCGCAGACGATCGCGCGCGGCGCGCGATAGACGATGCACCGTCCACCCGGCCGGGCGTCGTCGAGCAGGACGAAGGGCGTGCCGGCGCGCAGCATGAGCGCGCCTCTGCCCCCTCGCGACGGCGATCGCAATCATTGCCCCGGGGTTCGGCCCGGGTGCCGGCCTTGCCGCCGCCGCCCGGCCCCGCCATGTCGGGCGCATGGCCACGCTCCCGCCCCTCCGCGCCACGATCATTCCGGTCACGGCCTTCCAGCAGAATTGCACGCTCATCTGGTGCACCGCGACGATGCGCGGCGCGTTCATCGATGCCGGGGGCGAGCTTCCCAAGCTCAAGGCCGCCGCCGCGCAGCATGGCGTGACGATCGAGAAATTGCTCGTCACCCACGGCCATGCCGATCATTGCGGCGGCGTGGCGGCGCTCGCGCGCGATCTCGGCGTGCCGATCGAAGGCCCGCACGAGGAGGACCGCTTCTGGATCGCGGGGCTGAAGGAGGACGGCCCCCGCTTCGGGATCGAGGCGCTCCCGTTCGAGCCCGACCGCTGGCTGGTCGACGGCGATACGGTGACGGTCGGCAATCTGGTGCTCGATGTCTATCACTGTCCCGGCCACACGCCCGGCCACGTCATCTTCCACCACGCGCCATCGAAGCTGGCGCAGGTCGGCGACGTACTGTTCCAGGGTTCGATCGGGCGGACCGATTTCCCGCGCGGCAACCATGCCGATCTGATCGCGTCGATCACCGGCAAGCTGTGGCCGCTGGGAAACGACACGCATTTCGTGTGCGGCCACGGCCCGACCTCGACCTTCGGGCACGAACGCGCGACCAACCCCTATGTCGGCGACCGCGCTCTCGCGCGCGGCTGAGCGGGTTCAGCGCGCCTTGGCCATCGCCGCCAGCGCGCGTTCGCGCCCCTCGCGGTGCCCGATCAGCGGCGCGGAATATTCCTCGGGCGCCATGCCGTTCCCATGCGGATCGTGGATCGACGCGTCGTCCAGCTTTGCCAGCTCCGGCACCCACTGGCGGATATAGTCGGCGGCGTCGAACTTGGCCGACTGGACGAGCGGCGCCATGATCCGCCCGAACGGGCTCGAATCGACCCCCGTGCCCGACACCCACTGCCAGTTGACGCTGTTATTGCCGAAATCGGCGTCGACCAAAGTGTCCCAGAACCAGCGCTCGCCGCGCCGCCAATCGATCAGCAGATGCTTGATCAGGAAGCTGGCCGCGATCATCCGCACCCGGTTGTGCATCCACCCCGTCGTCCACAGCTGGCGCATCCCTGCATCGACGATCGGATAGCCGGTCCGCCCCTTCGTCCAGGCGTCAAAGTCGTCATCGGCCGCCTTGCCGCGCCGCCATGGCAGCGAATCGAACGCCTCCCGCCCGTTCGCGTCGGCATAATCGGGCCGCTGGTCGATCAGGTTCGACGTGAAGTCGCGCCACCCGATTTCCCTCAGGAAGGCGGGCGCGCCCGTCCGGCCGGCGACCGCATGCCACACCGCCGCCGGCGAGATCTCGCCCATCTGCAGGTGCGGCGACAGGCGTGTGCTGCCCTCGATCGCGGGAAGGTTGCGGTCATGATCATAAGGGCCGACGCGGTCGACGAACGCCTCCAGCGCCGCCGCCGCCCCCTCCTCGCCCGGCGTCCAGTCGGCAAACCCCTTGGCCCAGTCGGGCCTGGTCGGCAGCAATGCCCAGCTGGCCAGCCGATCGCCCTTGGGCGCGCGCTTCGCCCCGTGCAGCGCGCGCGGCGCGGGGCGCGGCTTTTCGGGCGGCATGCGCTGCTGCAGCGCGCGCCAGAAGGGCGTGAAGATGCGGAAGCGCCCGCCCGATCCGGTCCGCACGCTCTCCGGTTCGGCCAGCAGATAGCCCGGATGGCGGATGAGTTCGACCCGCTCGGCCAGCGCATCCTCCGCCGCCTTCCACCATGGTTCGTAATGGGTGAGGCAATGGACGCGTTTCACGCCCGCCTCCCCGGCCAGCCGCGCGACCTCGTCCGCCGCCCTGCCCCGCCGCAGCACGAGCGGCACGCCGCGCTCCTTCAGCGCATGGTCGAGCGCGGTCAGGCTGTGGTGCAGCCACCAGCGCTGCGCGCCGCCGATCCGCCAGTCGCCGGGGCCGTCATCGTCGAGGATGTAGCAGGCGATGACCGGCCCCTCCTCCGCCGCCGCGCGCAAGGCGGGCTGGTCGGCAAGGCGCAGATCCTGTCGAAACCAGACGAGGACGGGGTTCGGGGTGTCGGCCATCGCCGCTCAACTCCCCGCTCCGTCGATCGGATGCGTGGCGGCTCTACGCCCCGATGCGGACGCCGTAGGCGATCAGCACCGCCCACACGACCAGCCCGATCGTGGCGGTATAGGTCAGCAGCATCCCGCCCAGCCGGAACGGGTTCGGCGTGGGCCGGTCCATCCCGAACGGATGCAGCACGCGTCCGATCACCAGCGCCGCGCCCGCCACCCACAGGCCCCAGGACGGCCCGACGCGCAGCTCGACCAGCAGCATCAGGATCAGCGCGATCGGCACATATTCGTTGAAATTGGCGTGTGCGCGGCCGCGCGCGATCAGTTCGGGTGATCCGCCGTCGCCCACCATGACCTTGCGATAGCTGCGCACGCGCGAGACCCGGACCGATAGCCAGAGGTTGAGCAATGCCAGCGCGGCGGCGATGATGAGCGTGACGACGGGTGCGGCGGCGACGAGCATGGTGGACGTTCTCCCGCCGCGCCTCATGCCCGCCCCGCGCTTGCAACGCGAGCGGAAATCGCTATAGGGCCGGGCCTTCGCGACGCGTCCGGCCCCATGGCCCGCGACCCTCTGGTCGTTCGGCAGTAAGGCAGGGCGCGTCCTTTCGTTTTCGCTCAAAGACAGGTGCCGAGATGGCCGTCCCCAAGAGAAAGACCTCGCCGTCGCGGCGGAACATGCGCCGCAGCCACCACGCGCTGACGGTCGCGTCGTTTCAGGAATGCCCGAACTGCGGCGAGCTGAAGCAGCCGCACAACCTCTGCAATCATTGCGGGCATTATAACGGGCGCGAGATCCTCCCGATCGCCGACTGACGTTAGGGGGACGGGCGGCGCATGAACCTCGCCATCGATGCGATGGGCGGCGACGGCGGCCCGGAGGTCGTCGTTGCCGGGGTCGCGCGCGCGCTCGCCCGTAATCCCGGCCTGCGCTTCACGCTCTATGGCGACGAGGCGCGGCTTCGGACCGAGGTTGCGCGGCATCGCCGCTGCGGGGATCGCGTCACGATCGTCCACGCGCCCGACATCGTCAGCGGCGAGGACAAGCCCACGCAGGCGCTGCGCCGCGCGCGCACCAGCTCGATGGGCATGGCGATCGCCGCGGTGAAAGCGGGCGAGGCGGAGGCCGCGATCTCCGCCGGCAATACCGGTGCGCTGATGGCGATGGCCAAGGTCGCGCTCCGCACCATCCCCGGCATCGATCGCCCGGCGCTCGCCGCCTTGCTGCCGACGCTTGGCACGCATGACCTCGTCATGCTCGATCTCGGCGCGAACACCGAATGCGACGCGCGCAATCTGGTCGAATTCGCGATCATGGGCGCCGCTTATTCGCGCATCCTCCACGACGTGGGGGAGCCGCGCGTGCGCCTGCTCAATATCGGGACCGAGGAGCTGAAGGGCACCGAGACGCTGCGCGAGGCGGCGGCGATGCTGCGCGCCGCCGGCCATCTCCCGCTGCGCTTCGACGGCTTCATCGAAGCGAATGGCCTTGGCACGGGCGAGGCGGACGTGATCGTGTCCGACGGCTTCACCGGCAATATCGCGCTCAAGACGGCCGAGGGCACCGCCCGCTTTATCGCCGACCTGATCCGCCGCGCCTTCACCAGCTCGTTGCGCTCGAAATTCGGCTTCCTCCTTTCGCGCCCGGCGATCACGCTGCTGCGCAAGGGGCTCGATCCCAACACGCGCAACGGCGCGGTCTTCCTCGGGCTCACCGGCACCGTGGTGAAGAGCCATGGCGGCACCTCCGCCGACGGTTTCGCCAACGCGATCGAGGTGGCGGCCAAGCTTGCCCACGGCCGCATCACGCACCGCATCGCCGAGGATCTGGCCCGCATCCGCGAGCCCGCGGCCGCATGAGCATCCGCGCGATCATCGCGGGCACCGGATCGGCGCTGCCCGCGCGCCGCGTGACCAATGACGAGCTTGCGCAGACCGTCGACACGTCTGACGAATGGATCGTCGAACGCACCGGCATCCGCGCGCGCCACATCGCCGCCGAGGGCGAGACGACCGCGACGCTTGGCGCCGAGGCGGCGCGCAAGGCGCTCGCCGCCGCCGGGATCGACGCGGCCGCGATCGACCTGATCGTGCTCGCCACCGCCACCCCCGACCAGACCTTTCCCGCCACCGCGACCAAGGTGCAGGACGCGCTCGGCATCCGCGACTGCGTCGCGTTCGATGTCGCGGCGGTCTGCTCGGGCTTCCTCTACGCGCTGTCGGTCGCGGACAGCATGATTCGCGGCGGCGTCGCGCGCACCGCCTTGGTGATCGGGGCGGAGACGTTCAGCCGCATCCTCGATTGGGAGGATCGCGCGACCTGCGTGCTGTTCGGCGATGGCGCGGGCGCGGTCGTGCTGACCACCGGCGACGGCGCCGATGGGCGCGGCATCCTCTCGACCGCGCTCCACGCCGACGGCCGCCACAATCAGTTGCTCTACGTCGATGGCGGTCCGTCGACCACCGGCACCGTCGGCAAGCTGCGGATGAAGGGATCGGAGGTGTTCCGTCACGCCGTCACCAATCTCGCCGCCGTGCTGGGCGAGGCGCTGGAGAAAGCCGGGCTGACCGTCGCCGACGTCGACTGGGTCGTGCCCCACCAGGCCAATCGCCGCATCCTCGACGCGACCGCGCGCAAGCTCGGCCTGCCTGCCGAGCGCGTGGTCGTCACGGTCGACGAACATGCCAACACCTCCGCCGCATCGGTCCCGCTCGCCTTCGACGTGGCGGTGCGCGACGGGCGTATCCAACGCGGCGACCTGATCGTGTTCGAAGCGATGGGGGGCGGCTTCACCTGGGGCGCCGCCGTCGCCCGCTTCTAACGATCCGGCGACGTTCGCTTCCGTCGTCCGCGAATCGCGCTAGGTCCTTCGAAAGGCTTGTCTGTCCCGGCGCGATCGCGGTAGGACGCTGGACGGGGGGATTTTCGAATGGGTCAATCCGACACGTTGACACGCGCCGACCTGGCCGAGCTTCTGCATGCGCAGATCGGCCTGCCGCGCTCGCAATGCGCCAGCATCGTCGAAGAGATGATCGGCCACATGTGCACCGCGCTCGCCGACGGCCAGAACGTCAAGATTTCCGGCTTCGGCACCTTCGTGCTGCGCGACAAGGCGGAGCGAATCGGCCGCAATCCGAAATCGGGGGTCGAGGTGCCGATCGCACCGCGCCGCGTGCTCACCTTCCGCGCCAGCCAGACGCTGCGCGACCGTATCGTCCGCGAGGGCTGAGCCCGGTGGGAACGTCTCCGCCGAAGTCGGCGATCGCGTTCCGTACGATCGGCGAGGTCTCGGCCGAGTTCGGCATTCCCCAGCACATCCTGCGCTATTGGGAAACACGCTTTCCGCAGCTTCGGCCGCTGCAGCGCGCCGGCAATCGCCGTTATTATCGCCCGGCCGATGTCGACCTCGTTCGCCGGATCGATCGCCTGCTCAACCATGAAGGCTATACGATCAAGGGCGTGCGCAAGCTGCTCGACGGGGGCGCCGGGCAGCCGCCGTCACCGGACCTCGGCGCGACGCCCGCGGCCGCCGGTGCGCCTGCGCCGAAGGGTGAACTGCGCCGCATCCGCGACCGTCTCGCCGCCGCGCTGGCGCAGGATGGCGACACCGCCGCCTGACGCTTGCGTCTCAGCGGCGCGGCCATTGCGCGAGATAGTCGGCCAGACCCTGCGGGGTCATGGACCGTGCATCGGCCAAAGCCGCCGTGCGGCCCTCGTTGAGCAGGCGGTCGGTACGCGGGTCGACCACGAGCAGGCTCGGCACGCCTTCCAGCCGTTTGCGGATCCCGTAACGCGCCGGCACCGCTAGGTTCGTATCGAAGCGGCCGACATTGACGGTGACCAGCACATAATGGCGGGGAAGCCATCGCCGCACCTCGGGCAGCTCCATCACGCCCGCCAGCAGGCGACAGTCGAGGCACCAATTGCCGCCAAGATCGATCAGCAGCAGCTTGCCGGCCGCCTTGGCCTGCGCCCGCGCGCGCTTCACCGACGCGCTGGCATCGCCCGTCTCGGCATAGGGCAGCGGCAGTGGCTTGGGCAGCTGCTCGAAGGTCGCGGACCGCACGCGTGGGGCGGGGATCGCGGCAGGCGCCGCAGGGGCCAGCACGGCGGCAAGGGCCAGCAGGGCGGGAAGGCGCATCGGAATCTCCTATCGATTGGATAGGGATTAGGGCGCGCCGCTGCGGTATGAAGCAAAGACTTCTAGGGCAAGAAAAAGCCCGACCCGCATCGCTGCGGGCCGGGCCGGAACAGGTTTAATCCGTCTATCAGTTCGACGGCGACAGGTTCACCGCGGCATACTTCCCGCGCCGGTCGACCTCGAGCTCGAACTCGAGCTTGTCGCCTTCGTTGAGCGTGGTCATGCCCGCGCGCTCGACCGCCGAGATGTGCACGAACGC
>NZ_JBMDXG010000317.1:0-8359 GCF_048594985.1 Sphingomonas sp.
TTGCGGAACGCCGCGGCCATGCCCAGGCCGATCAGCCAGCGACCCTCGCGGATCGCGCCTGGCGCTTTCGCACGCTTGTCCCAGCCGAACTTCTCCGCACCGATCCGCATGCACTGGATCAGCTGGCGCTGCGAGAAGGGGCGGTTGGCCGCTTCCGGATCGACCTGGGTATCGTTGCGCACGCGGAATTCCAGCGGGTCCATCCCCAGCTTCTCCGCCATCTCGTCCATCGCGATTTCGAGCGCCATCAGGCCCGGCGCCTCGCCCGGCGCGCGCATCGCATTGCCCTCGGGCAGGTCGAGCACCGCCAGACGCAGCGCAGTCATGCGGTTGGGCGCGGCATAGAGCAGCTTGGTCTGCGCCACCGCGCCTTCCGGCCCACCGCCCGGCAGATCGCCCGACCAGCTTTCGTGCGCGATCGCGGTCAGCCGGCCGTTCTTGTCGGCGCCGAGGCGGATGCGCTGGTGCGTCGCCGGGCGATGCGTCGTGTTGTTGGCGATCTGCGGCCGCGCCAGCGCCACCTTGACGGGCCGCTTCGCCGCACGCGCGCCCAGCGCGGCGAGGATGGCGTCGCTGCGCACCCACAATTTCGATCCGAACCCGCCGCCGATGAAGGGCGAAACGATGCGGACCTTCTCCTTCGGGATCTTGAGCGTCTGGCTGATGTCGCGGACGCCCCACTCGATCATCTGGTTGGAGGTCCATAGCGTCAGCTGGTCGCCGTCCCAGGCGGCCGTGGTCGCATGCGGCTCCATCATCGCATGGCTCTGGTCGGGCGTCGTGTAGACGGCATCGAGCTGGACCGGCGCGGCGGCGAACGCCGTTTCGAAATCGCCGACCCGCTGCACGGGCTTGGCGTTGGGGCCATCATTGCCGTCCGCCTTGAGCGGCGCGCTCGCCAGTTGCGCGGCGAGATCGAACCGGCCGCGCGCGCGATCATAATCGACGCGGACAAGGCGGGCGGCCGCACGCGCCTGCTCGAACGTCTCGGCCACGACCAATGCGATCGCCTGGTCGTAATGTTCGATTTCGGGGCCCGCGAGCTGCGTCGCGGTATGGCTGCTGGACTTGCCCAGCGGCCCGGCATTCGCCGCCGTGACGATCGCGATCACGCCGGGCGCGGCCTCCGCTGCGGTCAGGTCGATCGCGGCGATGCGCCCCTTGGCGATCGCCGACCCGACGACGAACCCGTAAGCGGGGTTCGCCGCGACGTCGTGGCGCTCATAAGCATAAGGCGCGCGTCCGGTGGTCTTGAGCGGGCCGTCGATCCGGTTGGTCGGCTTGCCGACGACCTTGAGGCGGTCGATCGGGTTGGTGCCGGCGGGCGTGTCGAACTTCATGCGCGAACCTCCGCCAGAATGCCCGCCAGTGTCCGTTCGACCAGGGGCAGCTTGAATGCATTGTCACGCGTCGCGCGCGCGCCGGCCAGCAACTTGGCCGAGACCGCCTGCGCCCCGCGCGGCAGTTCCGCCTCCGCCTCCTCGACCCGCCACGGCTTGGGCGCGACCCCGCCCACCGCGACGCGGCCCGTGCCGTCGGGTTTGATGATCGCCGCTACCGAAATCAGCGCGAAGGCATAGGACGCACGATCACGAACCTTGTGATAGACGTGCGTGCCTTCCACCGGCCGTGGCAGCGTGACCGCGGTGATCAGTTCCCCGGGCTTCAGCGCCGTTTCCACATGCGGGGTCGTGCCCGGCAGCCGATGGAAGTCGGCGATCGGGATCGCGCGCGTGGCACCCGCCGGATCGACCGTCTCGACCGTCGCGTCGAGCAGGCGCATCGCGATCGCCATGTCGCTCGGATGCGTGGCGATGCAATGGTCGCTCACCCCCAGCACGCCAAGCTGCCGCGCATAACCGCCGATCGCCGCGCAGCCGGACCCCGGCTGGCGCTTGTTGCACGCCTGGTTGGTGTCGTAGAAATAAGGGCAGCGGGTCCGCTGCAGCAGATGGCCCGCCGTCGTCGCCTTGTTGCGCAGCTGCCCCGATGCGCCCGCGAGCAGGGCGCGGCTGAGCACGCCATAATCGCGCCGGACGCGGCGATCGGCGGCGAGATCGGTGTTGCGCACCAGCGCCCCGATCCGCAGGCCCCCGCTTTCGGTCTTCTCGATCCGGTCGAGCCCGAGGCCGTTCACGTCGATCAGGTGGGCCGGCGCCTCGATCTGCAGCTTCATCAGGTCGAGCAGGTTGGTCCCGCCCGCGATGAACTTGGCGCCCGGCCGCTGCGTCGCGGCGGCGGCTTCCTGAATGGACCCAGCGCGCTGATAGGTGAACGGCTTCATCCCTTTTCCCCCGCCACGTCGGCCATCGCCTCCAAGATATTCGAATAGGCTCCGCAGCGGCAGATATTGCCGCTCATCCGCTCGCGCATCTCGGCGTTGGTCGCGCGGGGCGCATCGGTCAGGCTGGCGCTGACATGGCTGGGAATGCCCGCCTTGATCTCGTCCAGCACGGCCACCGCCGAACAGATCTGGCCGGGCGTGCAATAGCCGCACTGATAGCCGTCATGGACGATGAAGGCGTTCTGCATCGGGTGCAGCTTGTCCGGGGTTCCAAGCCCCTCGATCGTGGTGACCTTGTCGCCCTCGTGCATCACCGCCAGCGTCAGGCAGGAATTGATGCGGCGGCCGTCGACGATCACGGTGCAGGCGCCGCACTGCCCATGATCGCAGCCCTTCTTGGTCCCGGTCAGGTGCAGATGTTCGCGCAACGCGTCGAGCAGCGTGGTGCGCGGGTCCAGCGTCAGCGCATGCCGCTCGCCATTCACCTCCAGGGATATATCCATCGCCGCCACCTCCGCTTTCGCCGCCGCCCGGGCGTCCGTCGGGGTTGAATGGGCGAGCATCGCAGTGGTTGCAGTGCCGATCAGAACACCCCGCCGGGAGCAGACAAATTCGGGATCCGGTTGCATCGGTCACTCCGTTTCCTGGCGCGAACGCATCGGAAGCCGCAATGGCGGCATCCGATCGAGGAGATGATGGTACCCGAAGGGCCGGGCATTGCAACGGAGGCTGAAAGCGGTGGCGCGGAGCAGGCCCGCACCACCGCGATCGATCATTCGGCCGGTTCGGCGATGCCGATCGGCTCGACGCTGTCGGGCTTTTGCGGCAGGTCGAAACGGTCGGCATTCATCACCTTCGTCCAGGCGCTGATGAAGTCCCGCACGAATTTCTCCTCGTGGCCCTTTTCCGCATAGACCTCGGCCACGGCGCGGAGCTGGCTGTTGGAGCCGAAGATCAGGTCGGTACGCGTGGCGCGCCAGCGTTCGTGGCTTCCGGCGCGATCATAGCCGATGAATTCCTCGTCGGCGCTCGTATCGACCACCTTCCAGAAGGTGTCGTTGTTGAGCAGATTGACGAAGAAGTCGTTGGTCAGCTGGCCCTTGCGGTCGGTGAACACCCCTTCCGGCGCGTCCTTGTAGTTGGCGCCGAGCACGCGCAGGCCGCCGACGAGCACCGTCATCTCGGGCACCGACAGGCCGAGCAGCGACGCGCGGTCGAGCAGCAGCTCCTCGGTCTTCACGCTGTGCTTGGTCTTGAGGTAGTTGCGGAAACCATCCGCGACCGGCTCCATCACCGCGAAGCTGTCGGCGTCGGTCCATTGCTGCACCGCGTCGCCGCGACCCCCGGTAAAGGGCACCTCGACGTCGAAGCCGGCATCCTTCGCCGCCTTTTCGACCGCTGCCGTGCCGGCAAGGACGATCGCGTCGGCGACCGACAGATTGCCGCGCAGTTCCTCTATCTTGGCGAGCACCTGCGCCAGCTCCTCCGGCTCGTTCACCTTCCAGCCGCGCTGCGGCTCCAGCCGGATGCGCGCGCCAGAGGCGCCGCCGCGATGGTCCGACCGGCGATAGGTGGAGGCTGAGGCCCAGGCCGTCTTGACCAGCTGGCCGATCGAAAAGCCGGCACCGAGGATCGCCGCCTTGAAGGCCGCGACATCGGCATCCGACGGTTCGGTGCCGGCGGGAACCGGGTCCTGCCAGATCAGGTCTTCCTCGGGCACTTCCGGTCCGAGATAGCGGACCTTCGGCCCCATGTCGCGGTGGGTCAGCTTGAACCACGCGCGGGCGAAGGCGTCCTTGAACGCCTCATGGTCGCGGCGAAACTTCTCCGAGATCACGCGGAATTCGGGATCGACCTTCAGCGCCATGTCGGCGGTCGTCATCATCGTCGGGACGCGCTTGTTCGGATCATGGGCCGCAGGCGCCATGTCCTCTTCCCTCTGGTCGATCGGCTGCCACTGCTTGGCGCCCGCCGGGCTGCGGACGAGCTCGTAGTCATAGTCGAGCAGCAGGCGGAAATAATTCTCCGACCATTCCGTCGGCGTGTTGACCCACGCGCCCTCGATCCCGCTGGTGATCGTATGCTCGCCGAACCCGCTCTCATGCGCGCTGGCCCAGCCCAGCCCCTGGAGCGCGATGTCCGCGCCCTCGGGCGATTCGCCGATCAGGCTCGGGTCGCCGGCGCCGTGCGCCTTGCCGAACGTATGCCCGCCCGCCGTCAGCGCGACCGTCTCCTCATGGTTCATCGCCATGCGTTCGAACGTCGCCTTGATGTCGCGCGCGGACTGGAGCGCGTCGGGCACGCCGCCCGGGCCTTCCGGATTGACGTAGATGAGGCCCATCTGGATCGCGGCGAGCGGCTGCTCCAGCTCCAGCTCCTCCTCGGGCAGGATGCGGGTCTTGTTGTCGGGATGGCCGACGAACTGCTCTTCCGATCCCCAGTAAATGTCCTTCTCGGGCTCGAACACGTCACGACGCCCGCCGCCGAAGCCGAAGACCGGCCCGCCCATATTCTCGATCGCGACGTTGCCGGTCAGGATGAACAGGTCGGCCCAGCTGATATGCTTGCCGTACTTCTGCTTGATCGGCCACAGCAGGCGGCGCGCCTTGTCGAGATTGCCGTTGTCGGGCCAGGAATTGAGCGGGGCGAAACGCTGCTGCCCGCTATTGGCGCCGCCGCGCCCGTCCGCGGTGCGGTAGGTGCCCGCCGCGTGCCACGCCATGCGGATGAACAGGCCGCCGTAATTGCCATAGTCGGCCGGCCACCAGGGCTGGCTGTCGGTCATCAGCGCCTTGAGGTCCGCCTTCAGCGCCTGATAGTCGAGTTGCTCGAACGCCTCGGCATAGTCGAATTCGTGGCCCATCGGATCGGGCGACGTCCCGCCCTGATTCAGCACCTCGAGCGGCAGCGCGTCGGGCCACCAGTCGCGATTGGTGCGCCCCACCAGCGAACGCACTGTCGTGGGCCGTTCGACCGGGCATCCGCCCATCTGCCCCGTTTTCGCATCCATGATTGCTCTCCGTGCTGCCAATTACGGGGAGCCTACGCTTCGCATGCACCAACGGGTAATCGATTATCTCGGTCAGCATCGATCAAAGAAGCGATTGCCGGCCCTGAAAACGAGCGGAGTCGGCAAACCGGGGTCCCGAATACAAAAGGCCGCCCCGTTTCCGGAGCGGCCTTTCCATTGTCAGCCACCAAAGGCCGAAACGTCAGAAGCGCAGGCCCGCCGCGAGGCCGGTCGCGTCCACATTCTTCGCCTTCAGCGGCATGAGACAATGAGACATTCGACCACCTCCTTTCCGTTGTTGCACAGGACCGCCGATATGGTGGCGCCCACAAAAGGTTCAAGGATGTCGCGCACTTAATCGTACCCGGAATATCCCGGAACGCGGCGCACCGCCGGTCGTTCGAACAGCCTCGACACCGTGGCGGCCGCTCGCCTCGCAAAAGGGGGCAGGTTCATGGCCGCAGTCGCGGAGAAGGCTTCATCGTCCAGCGCGCCTTCGGTCGGCGAGGTCGCCGCGCGGCTGTCGGCCGCGCTGGAGCAGGGCAATGTGCTGTTCGCCGCCAGGGACGAGGCCACGGCCATCGCGACGAGCCTCGCGCTGGCGGCGGCCGCGCCCGAGGCGCTCGTCCTGTTCTGCCCCAGCAGCGACGCGCTTCCCGGCGACGATGCCCCGGCCTCCCCCGCCAATGTCGGCCGCCGCGTCTCGGCCCTGCGGGCGATGCGCCTCGCCCTGTCCGCGAAGACGCACGCCCCGATCGCCTGTCTGACCACGGGCGAGGCGCTGGGGCGGCTCTACGCCCCGCCCGCCGCCTTCGACACCGCCCTTCCGCAGGTCGCGGTCGGCAAGCGGATCGTTCTGTCCGACCTGTTCGAACAACTTGGCGGGATCGGCTATGTCGCCGACGAGCGGGTCGACGAGCCGGGCGAGGTGGCGCTGCGTGGTCAGGTGCTCGACGTCTACCCCGCCGATGCCGATGCGCCGCTGCGCATCGAGGTGGTGGACGGCATAGTCGCCTCGATCCGCATCTACGATCCGGCCGACCAGCGCACGACCGGCGAATGCGAGCGGCGCGAGCTCGGCCGCGTGGCCGAACCGCCACTCGGCGCGTCGGGCGTCACGATCCTGGACCATCTGCCCGACGCTCCGGTCATCCTTGCGCGCGGCGCGGACGAGCGGCGCACGCGCTTCCTTGCGCTGGCACGTGATGCCGCGCGCCGGCGGCCGAAGCGGGCGGTTGCCGACATTGCGGACGAGGCGATCTGGGCCAAGGCGGTCGCCGGACGCGAGCTGCTTGACATGACCGGATCGGACGATCCGCCGCCCCGCTTCGTGGAAGCGAAACGCCCGATCCAGGCCTTCGCCAAGGTGGCCATGGCGGCGATCGAGGCGGGCGCGCGCGTCGCATTGCTGGGCAGCGAACGGGATCTGCGCTTCCTCACCCCGCGCATCGCCAAGGCGCTGAAGCGTGCGGTCACGCGCGTCGCCTCCTGGTCCGAAGCGCGCGATGCCGAGGCGGGCTCGGTCGTCGCGCTGGCGATGCCGGTGGAGCGCGGCTTCCGGAACGACGGCGTGCTCGCGGTCGCCGCCGCCGATCTGATCGGCAGCCGGGCCGAGCGCGCCGATGCCGCCGCATCGAGCACGGACACCACCCTGTTCGGCTTTGCCGAGATCCGCGTCGGCGACGTCGTCGTGCACGAGGATCACGGCATCGCGACGGTCGCCGGGCTCGATCGGATGCCGGCCGTCGACGGCGCCGATCCCGGCGACGCAATCAAGCTGACCTACGCCGCGGGCGGCGTCCGGCTGGTCCCGGTGGACGAGGCGGACCGGATCTGGCGCTACGGCGCGGAGGAGGATGCCGTCACGCTCGACAAGCTGGATGGCGGCACGTGGGAGAAGCGCCGCGTCACGATCGACGCCGCGATCGCCGAAAGCGCGCGCGGCCTGACCGAACTCGCCGCCGAAAGGGCCCGCCGCAGCGCGCCGGTGCTCGATCCCGACGGGGCCGCCTATGAGCGGTTCGCGGCGGGCTTCCCCTTCAGCGAGACCCCCGACCAGGCCCGGGCGATTGCCGCCGTTCGCGCCGACCTCGCCTCGGGCAAGCCGATGGACCGGCTGGTGGTCGGCGACGTCGGCTACGGCAAGACCGAGGTTGCGCTGCGGGCGGCCGCCACGGCGGCGCTCGCGGGATATCAGGTCGCGATCGCGGCGCCGACCACTGTCCTCGCGCGCCAGCATCTCGAAAGCTTTACCGAGCGGTTCGAGGGGACGGGCATCGTGGTCGCCGGCCTCTCCCGCCTGTCCACCGCCGCCGAAAAGAAGCGGGTCAAGGCCGGGCTGGCCGATGGGAGCGTCCAGGTCGTCATCGGAACCGCCGCCGTCGCGGCCAAGGGGGTCGCCTACAAGAACCTCGCCCTGGTCGTGATCGACGAGGAACAGCGCTTCGGCACGGCCGACAAGGCGCGGATGCGCGATCTGGGCGCGGGGCACGTATTGACCCTGTCGGCCACGCCGATCCCGCGCACCTTGCAGACGGCACTGGTCGGCCTTCAACAGCTGTCTATCATCGCCACCCCGCCGGCGCGACGGCGGCCGATCCGAACATCCGTCGGCCCCTTTCATCCCGAAACGGTGCGGACCGCGCTCCTTCGCGAGAAGAGCCGGCGTGGCCAGAGCTTCGTGGTCGTGCCCCGCATCGAGGACATGGAGCCGCTCGCCGCGCAGCTCGCGCGGATCGTGCCCGAGCTCGAACTGCTGCAGGCGCATGGCAAGATGCCCGCGCTCGACATCGACGAGGCGATGGTCCGCTTCGGCCGGGGCGAGGGCGACGTCCTGCTGGCGACGAACATCATCGAGGCGGGGCTCGACGTGCCGCGCGCGAACACGATGATCGTGTGGCGTGCGGATCGCTTTGGGCTTGGGCAGTTGCACCAGTTGCGTGGGCGCGTGGGTCGCGGCAACCGGCGCGGGCATATCCTGCTGACGACCGAGCCGGGGCAGTCGCTGACGGAGGCGACCAAGAAGCGGCTGCGCACGCTGGAGTCGCTGGACAGGCTGGGCGCGG
>NZ_JBMDXG010000318.1:0-15579 GCF_048594985.1 Sphingomonas sp.
GGACGAGCGAAGCCGCCGCCAACGCGCTGCAGGTACGGATGGAGCTGCAGGCCGATTGCTATGCCGGCGTGTGGGCGGCGAACAACCGCGACCGGCTGGAGCCCGGCGATATCGAGGAAGGATTGCGCGCCGCGCGGGCCATCGGCGACGACACGCTGCAGAAGTCGGCCGGGCGCGTGCCCGTGCCGGACAGCTTCACGCACGGCACGTCGGCCGAGCGCATGGCGTGGCTCAAGCGCGGTCTGGACAGCGGCGACCCCGCCGTGTGCGATACCTTCGCCGATCAGGCTGCTCGCTAAGCGGGGCCGCGCAGTCGCTCATAGGTGTAATGGTCGCGGATCGCGGCGTTGAAATATTCCCCGCGCGACGGCGCGCTGCGCAGACGCTCGACGGCCTCCTCGGGCACGTCGAGATAGGCGTAGCGCCGGCCGGTCTGGAACGTGATCGCAAGCCGGCGGGTGGCCGGATCATAGGCGAAGCTGCGGATGACCGACGACGGCATGCGGCGGGAACGCCGCCCCGGCGGATCGGGTCCGGCGCGCGCCTGCCTCAGCGCGCCCGGACGTAGCGGCCGGGGGCGTCCTCGATCGCCTTGAGCTTGCCCTTGCCGGGGATGCGCGCGCCGCGCGCGGCCACCTCACCGCCTGACCGTTCGGAAATCCAGGCGAACCAGTCCGGCCACCAGCTTCCCTTGTGCTCGGTCGCGCCGGCAACGAATTCGTCGAGCGTCGCGACCTGCGCCTCGTTCGTCCAATATTGATATTTGCCGGCCGAAGGCGGGTTGATCACCCCGGCGATATGGCCCGATCCGGCCAGCACGAACCGGAGCGGGCCCGTGAAGTGGTGCGTCAGCTTCCACACGCTGGCGGGCGGCGCGATATGATCCTCGCGCCCCGCCTGCGCATAGGTCGGCGTCGCCACGCGGCCGAGTTCGATCGGCACGCCGTCGACATCGAGCTCGCCTTTCACCAGCCGGTTGTCGCGATAGAAATCGGCGAGGTAGCGGCGATGCCATTCCGCCGGAAGATTGGTGACGTCGCCATTCCAGTGGAGCAGGTCGAACGGGCGATATTCCCCGGCCAGCAGGTAATTGTTGACGACATAGTTCCAGATCAGGTCGCGCCCGCGCAGCAGATTGAAGGTCGCGCCCATGTAGCGCCCGTCGAGATAGCCGTCGGTGGCGAGCTGCTCGATCATCTTCAGCTGCGCGTCGTCGACGAACAAGGTGAGGTCGCCCGCCTCGCTGAAATCGACCTGCGCGGTCAGGAAGGTGGCGCTGGCGACCTTGTCCGCCTCGCCCTGCGCGGCGAGCCAGGCGAGCAGCATGGCGAGCGCGGTGCCCGACACGCAATAGCCGACGACATGGACGCTCGGCACCTTCAGCAGATCGCGGACCGTATCGACCGCGTCGCGCTGCCCGCGCAGCACGTAATCCGCCATCGTCGTCGTCGCCATCGCGGCGTCGGCCGATTTCCACGAGACGAGGAACACCGACAGTCCCTGATCCACCGCCCATTTGACGAAGCTCTTCTCGGGCGAGAGATCGAGGATGTAGAAACGGTTGATCCAGGGCGGGAAGATCAGAACGGGCGTGGCCTGAACCTTGGGCGTGGTCGGCGCATAGTGGATCAGCTGGTAGAGCGGCGTTTCGTGGATCACCTTGCCGGGGGTCAGCGCGAGGTTGCGTCCGACCTCGAACGCGCCTTCGCCGACATGGCTGATCTGCCCCTTGGCGAGATCCGCCAGCATCCGTTCGAGCCCGGTGACGAGGTTGGCGCCGCGCGTTTCGAAAATGCGGTCGAGCACCTCAGGATTGGTGAGCGCGAAATTGGCGGGGCTCATCGCGTCGACGAAGCTCCGCGTCGCAAAGCGCAGCTGCTCCTTCTGCTTGGGATCGAGCCCGTCGACCGCCTCGACGCCCTTGAGCAGCTGGTCGGCGACCGCCGCGTAGCTCTGCCGGATCATGTCGAACAGCGGCTTTTCCCACTGCGGCCCGCGAAAACGGCGATCGGCGGCGGTGTCCGCCGTCGGCAGCATCGCGGTCCAGGCGCTCACCGCCTCCTTCCACCATGCATTCTGCGCGTCGAGCATATCCTTGGGATCGACCTGCCCCTTGGCGAGAATCTCGGCCGTATCGTCCGCCATTTTCAGGGCAGCGGTGGCGCCATGCTCCATCAGCAATTGCTGCATCTGGCCGACCACGCCGGTCCAGTGCGCCATCTCGTCGAGCAGGGTGTCGGTGCGATCTTCGGCCATGGCTCTCCTCACGGGTGCCCTTCCGTCGCGGAAGCGGCTATAGCGGCCCCGCCCGGCTCAATGGGCGATCCGCGCCCATACCGCCAGAGGCTAGTTCCAACCCGAGGACATGATGACCGAGGATTTCTACCGCATCCGCCGTTTGCCCCCTTACGTGTTCGCCGAAGTGAACGCGATGAAGGCGGCGGCGCGCGCGGCGGGCGAGGACATCATCGACCTGGGCATGGGCAATCCCGACGGCGCGCCCGCGCCGCACGTGATCGAGAAATTGTGCGAGGTCGCGCGCAACCCCAACGCGCACGGCTATTCGGCCTCGTCGGGTATCCCCGGCCTCAAGAAGGCGCAGGCGGCCTATTATGCCCGCCGCTTCGGGGTCGAGCTCGATCCCGCCAAGGAAGTGGTGGTGACGCTGGGGTCGAAGGAGGGGCTGGCCAACCTCGCCCAGGCGATCACCGCGCCGGGCGACGTGGTGCTGGCGCCCAACCCGTCCTATCCGATCCACACGTTCGGCTTCATCATCGCGGGCGCCGCGATCCGTTCGATCCCCGCCGCGCCGGGGCCGGATTTCTTCAAGCGGCTCGAATATGCGATGGCCTATACCGTGCCGAAGCCGTCGGTGCTGGTGATCGGCTATCCGTCGAACCCGACCGCTTATGTCGCCGACCTGAAGTTCTACGAGCAGGTCGTCGCCTTCGCCAAGGAACATAAGCTGTGGGTGCTGTCGGACCTCGCTTATGCCGAAATCTATTTCGGCGACACGCCGACGCCGTCGATCCTGCAGGTGCCGGGGGCGATGGACGTGGCGATCGAGTTCACGTCGATGTCCAAGACCTATTCGATGGCCGGCTGGCGGATCGGGTTCGCGGTCGGCAACCGCACGCTCATTTCCGCGCTGACGCGGGTGAAGTCCTACCTCGATTATGGCGCGTTCACGCCGATCCAGGCGGCGGCGGTGGCGGCGCTCAACGGGCCGCAGGACATCGTCGAGGCCAATCGCAAGCTCTACAAGGGCCGCCGCGACTGCCTAGTCGAGAGCTTCGGCCGCGCGGGGTGGGACATTCCATCGCCAGAGGCGTCGATGTTCGCATGGGCGCCGATCCCGCCCGCGCTGCGTCATCTCGGCGCGCTCGAATTCTCCAAGCAGCTCCTGACCCATGCCAACGTCGCGGTCGCGCCCGGCGTCGGTTTCGGCGAGGAAGGCGAGGGGCATGTGCGGATCGCGCTGGTCGAGAACGAGCATCGCATCCGCCAGGCGGCGCGCAACGTGAAGCGCTACCTGGCCAGCATGGGCGTCAACGCGGCGCGCGCCGGCCAAGCGGGCTGAGCGGGGAATGCTTGAGGACATCTTCCATGTCTCAAGCCTGCCGGGGCTCGCGAGCACGATCCAGCTCGCGCTCGCCCCGGCATTCCTGCTGAACGGCATCGGCATCATCCTGAGCATGTTGACGGGCCGGCTCACGCGGATCGTCGACCGTGCGCGCGTGATCGAGGCCGATTTCACGCCCCGCGACCACCCGCTGCACGTCCATCAGGTGCACGAGCTGCGGCTGCTCGATCGGCGGATGACCATCGTAAACAATGCCGTGTTCCTCGCGACCGCCAGCGCGGTGGCGTTGTGCACCGTCGTCGCGGCAATGTTCATCGCGCGGCTGGCGGGGTTCGGCTTCGCGCGCACGCTGGCGGCGATGTTCGCGCTGGCGCTGATCTTGCTGATCGCCAGCCTGACCTTCTTCCTGGTGGAAGTGAGGGTGGCGGTGCGCGCCATCCGGATCCGCGACGAGCTGTTGGAGCGGAGCTGACCCTTCCAATCGCGTCATCGCCTCCCACATGGAGGTGATGGCCGCGCTTTCCATCCTCGATCTCGTCCGCATCCGGCAGGGGAGCGACGCGCGTACCGCGCTCGACCATGCCCGCGATCTGGCGGGGCATGCCGAAACGCTCGGCTACACGCGTTTCTGGGTGGCGGAGCATCACAACATGCCGGGGATCGCCTCCGCCGCGACCTCGCTGGTGGTCGGACATATCGCCGCCGGGACCAGCCGCATCCGGGTCGGCGCGGGCGGGATCATGCTGCCCAACCATTCGCCGCTGGTGATCGCCGAGCAGTTCGGGACGCTCGACGCGCTGTTCCCCGGCCGGATCGACCTGGGGCTGGGCCGTGCGCCGGGCACCGACCAGATGACCTGGCGCGCGCTTCGGCGCGATCCGATGGCGGCGGAACGCTTCCCGCAGGACGTGCGCGAGTTGCAGGCGCTGCTGGGCCCCGAGCGCGAGCATCAGCGGATCCGCGCCGTGCCCGGAACGGGCAGCGAGGTGCCGCTGTGGATCCTGGGATCGAGCCTGTTCGGCGCGCAGCTCGCCGCCGAGTTCGGCCTGCCCTACGCGTTCGCGTCGCACTTCGCGCCGGCCGCGTTGCGCGATGCGCTGGCCGTCTATCGCCAGCGCTTCCAGCCGTCGGCGCAGCTCGACCGGCCCTACGCGATGATCGGGGTGAACATCATCGCGGCCGAGACCGACGCCGAGGCGCGACGCCTGTGGACCACGCAGCAGATGTCGGTCGCCGACCTGTTTCGGGGTGCGCGCGGGCTGAGCCGGCCGCCGATCGACGACATCGACACCTATTGGACCCCGCAGGAGCGGCAGCAGGCGCAGGGATTCCTGGCGCGATCGATCGTCGGGTCGCCGGACACCGTGCGCGACGGGATCGCCGCGCTGCTGGCGGAGACTGCGGCGGACGAACTGATGATCGTGTCCGACATTTACGATCATGACGCGCGGCGCCGTTCCTACGCGCTCATCGCCGAAGCGGCGGCGGGTGCGCATGAGCCGGCCCGGGAGGATTTCATTACGGCCGGTTGACGGATCGCCGGCTTGGCATCACGTCCGGCCTCTGGCCTCGATCATCGAGTCCGAAGGAGCTTCACTTATGCGCCAAGCTTTGCTCGCTCTTGCCCTGATCGCCGCGACCCCCGCTCTCGCCCAGTCCGCCGGTAAGCCGGGTGCGGCCGACGTCTCACGCGTCCAGGCCGGCACCTATCAGGTCGACCCCAACCATACGCAGGTTTTCTGGTCGGTCGACCATATGGGCTTTTCGACCCTGCAGGGCGGCTTCGGCTCGCCGACGGGGACGCTGACGCTCGATCCCAAGAACCCGACGGCGGCGAAGCTGTCGCTGACCTTCCCGATGAGCGCGATCACCACGACCAGCGCGCTGTTCAAGGAGCATCTGTCGTCGGCCAACTGGTTCGATGTCGCCAAATATCCGGAGGCCACCTTCGTTTCGACGCGTGTCGCCGTCAGCGGCACGACCGCGCGCGTGACGGGCGACCTGACGGTCAAGGGCGTGACCAAGCCGGTGACGCTCGACGTGCGCTTCTTCGGCGCGGGCGCCAATCCGATGAGCAAGGCGCCCACTGTCGGCTTTTCCGCGACCGGCACGCTCAAGCGCAGCGATTTCGGCCTCGGCATGGCGGTGCCCGTGGTCGACGATCAGGTGAAGCTGACGATCAACGCCGCCTTCGAGAAGAAGTAAGCGGGGCCCTTCATATGGAAAGAGGGGCCGCCAGCGTACTGGCGACCCCTCCAACATGGGTCAGCGGCCGGATAATCGGCCCGGGAGACCCCGGCGTTCCTAATCGAGATTAGAGACGCGTCCCCCGAACGGACTGAACCGACCCCCAAGCTGAACCATGAGACATCGGATCACCTCCTTTCGCTAAGTTGAAGAGCGACCCGAAGTTGGCGCGGACACGCGCGCAGGACAAGGCTTGATTTGAGATATTTTGCCGTCAGGATGCTCCGCCTTGCCGGGGCTTGCGGTGGAACAGTTTGCGAAGCTCGTCCTTGGCCAGCTCCAGCTTGCGCCGCCGGGCGGCGCTCAGACCCTTGCCCGCGCGGTTGATGTAGAAGGTCAGCATCGACATGGCGGAGCGATAGGGTGCGCTCTTCCGACGCTTGCTATGCTCGGCCGAGCGTTTGAGCGACGCGGCGATCGCCTTCGGATCGTCCTGCGTAAACACCGATTGTTCGAGGTCGAGCGCGTCGGAGGATTCGGTGACCTCCTGCGACCATTTGCGACGGCCGGCCATGGCTCAATGCCGCTTGAAATACTGGACTTCGCGCTCGTGCTTCTCGGCGGCGGCGCGGGTTTCAAAAGTGCCGAGGTTGCGGCGTTTGCCGTCTTCACCTTTCTTGCGCGAATAGAGCCTGAATTCGCCCGACTTGAGCTTGCGGATCATGTCCCGCCTCCAGCATGTGTTCGAGACCGGTAAAACGAGCGGTCGAACCATGCCGTTCCGTCAGCGGCAATCCTCGATCACGCGCGACGGCTCGGCCCAGGCCGGCAGCAGAAGCATCGGCTGTCCGACGGCTTCGACCGCAAATCGGCCACGGCTGAAGGCGATCCGGTCGAGCGCGGCATTCATGGGATTGAGGACCGCGCCCTCGGGAGTCAGCGGCCATGCCTGCGCCCCGTAGGTGGTGCGGACGCGAATCTCGCCCGCGGTTGCGCCCGCGCGGCGGAGAAGCAGGCGGCGCGCGGCCGGCTCGCACCGCATCACGAACAAGGGCGCCGTCCCGGCGGGGCCGAACCGCGCCTCGCTGCCCGCGCCATCGCGCGCATAGGTCCATGTCCCCTCCGTCAGCGCAGCGTCGCGCCAGTCCGCAGGCGGCGGCGGGGGTGGGGGCGGCGCGGGGGTCGGCGGCGGTGGGGCAGGGGCCGGTGCGGGCTTCGGCGCGGGGATGCAGCCCGCGAGCAGGAACAGCCCCATGGCGATACCGGCGGTCATTCTGAAGCTGGGCATTCGACATCCGCTAGGGCCGACGGCGGGCCAAGGGAAGCCCGCTGGACGATGCTTTCGCCCATGCCGCCGCTTGCTGGCGCGCGCGCATCGCGTTAGTCGAATTGTCTGACTAAAGATCGTTCTGGAGATTTTGATGGATCGTCTGTCGCTGGTCCAATTCCGCTCGGACGGGAAGCGGGGCGTGGCCCGCCTTGCCGATGAGGGTGAGGCGCGTGTCGTTCCTGGCGTCGAGTCGATTCGCGCTCTGGCCCAAACCGCGCTGGCGACCGGCACGGGGCTGGCGGCGGCGGTCGCGGCCGCCGGGGAAGGCGATCCGGTCGACCTGTCGTCGGTGACTTTGTTGCCGCCGATCGACCATGACGATCCGGCGCACGTCTGGGTCACGGGCACGGGCCTGACCCACCTCGGCTCGGCAGAGGGGCGCGACAAGATGCACCGCAAGCTGGCGGATGATCCGGCCCCGACCGATTCGATGAAGATGTTCAAGATGGGCCTGGAGGGCGGCAAGCCGGGCGCGGGCGAGACCGGCGTACAGCCCGAGTGGTTCTACAAGGGCAATGGCGAGACGCTGGTCGCGCCGGGCGCGCCGCTCGCCTCGCCATCCTTCGCGCTCGACGCGGGCGAGGAGCCGGAGATTGCGGGCATCTACCTGATCGACGCGGACGGGATGCCGGTGCGGCTGGGTTTCGCGCTCGCCAACGAATTTTCGGATCACGTCACCGAACGCGGCAACTATTTGTGGCTCGCGCATTCGAAGCTGCGGCAGGCGGCGCTTGGGGCCGAACTGCTGGTCGGCCCGCTGCCCGATGACGTGCGCGGCGCCAGCCGCATCCTGCGCGACGGCGCGGTCCTGTGGGAAAAGCCGTTCCTGTCTGGCGAGACGAACATGTCGCACAGCATCGCCAACCTGGAGCATCACCATTTCAAATATGGCCTGTTTCGAAAGCCGGGCGACATCCACGTCCATTTCTTCGGGACGGGGACGCTGTCGTTCAGCGACGGCGTGACCACGCAGCCGGGGGACGTGTTCGAGATCGAGGCCGACGCCTTCCGCCTGCCGGTTCGCAACCCGATCGCCGCAGCGCCGGCGGAAACGATCGCGGTGCGCGCGCTGTGACGGCCCCCATTCGCATCGCGCTGGTCGGGATCGGCAAGATCGTCCGCACGCAGCATGTGCCCGCGCTGGCGGCGTCGGACGCATTCGAGCTGGTCGCGACGGCAAGCCCGCGCAGCACGCTGGATGGCGTTCCGGCGTTCAAGAGCCTGGAGGAACTGTTGGAGAGCGGGCCCGAAATCGACGCCGTGTCGCTCTGTCAGCCGCCCCAGGCCCGCTTTGCCGACGCGCTGGTGGCGATCGAGGCCGGCAAGCACGTCATGCTCGAAAAGCCGCCGACCGACACGCTGAGCGAGGCGGAGGAGATCGCCCGCCTGACCGCGCGGTCGGACGCGACGGTGTTCGCGACGTGGCATTCGCGCTTCTCCCCCGCGGTCGAGCCCGCGCGCGCGTGGCTGGCGGGAAAAACGCTGCGCCGCATGCGGATCGAGTGGAAGGAGGATGTGCGCGTCTGGCATCCCGGCCAGAAATGGATCTGGGAAGCCGGCGGCTTCGGCGTGTTCGATCCCGGCATCAACGCGCTTTCGATCGCCAGCGCGGTCCTGCCCGATCCGCTGTTCCTGCAGCAGGCGCGTCTTGCCTTCCCCAGCAACTGCCAGACGCCGATCGCGGCGGACCTGGCGTTCACCAGCGGCGGCAAGCCGGTCGAGGCGGTGTTCGATTTCCTCCAGACCGGTCCCCAGACCTGGTCGATCTGGATCGAGACCGAGGAAGGCGGACTGGAGCTTTCGAAGGGCGGCGCCGAACTCGCCATCGACGGCGTCGATCAGCCGCTGCCGCCCGAGGCCGAATACCCCGGCCTCTACGCCCGGTTCGCCGAGCTGATCGCCAGCGGAACGTCCGACGTCGACCTGACGCCGCTGCGCCTGGTCGGCGACGCCTTCCTGCGCGGCGAGCGCGTCGAGGCGCCGCCGTTCGTCGAGTAAGAGGAGGCTTTGGCCCGGCGGGCGATCGCACCGGCCGGGCTAGGCCCTAAAGCCTGAGGCCCTCGGTCTCGGGCAGGCCGGCCATGAGGTTGAGGCTCTGCACCGCCGCGCCCGCCGCGCCCTTGCCCAGATTGTCGAGCGCGGCGACCAGGCGGACCTGCGTGTCGGCGGCGTCGGCGAAGACGAACAGGTCGAGCCGGTCGGTTCCCGCCAGCCGCTCGATCGGCAAGGTCGGGTCCGCATGGTCGCGCACCACCCGCACGATCGGCGACCCGGCGTAGAAGTCGGCGAGCGCGTCGCGCAGCGCCGTCGCGCTTGCCCGGTCGGGGAGCGCGCCGATATGCACCGGCACCTCGACGATCATGCCGCGCAGCACGTTGGCGACCGACGGCGCGAAGATCGGCGCGACCGACAGGCCGGACTGGACGCGCATTTCGGGCACATGCTTGTGATTGAGGCCGAGCGCATAGCCGCGCCATGCGGTCGGCGCGCCGCTTTCGCCTTCATAGTCGGCGATCATGCCCTTGCCGCCGCCCGAATAGCCCGACACTGCATTGCAGGTCAGCGGCAAGTCCGCCGGGATCAGCCCGGCACGCACGAGCGGCGCGACCAGCGCGATGAAGCCGGTCGAATAGCAGCCGGGATTGCTCACCCGCATCGAACCCGCGACGGTATCGCGTCCGGACACTTCGGGCAGGCCGTAGGTCCAGCCATCGGCCACGCGGTGCGCGGTCGACGCATCGATCACGCGCGTCGCGGGGTTGTCGATCAGCGCCACTGCCTCACGCGCCGCATCGTCGGGCAGGCAGAGGATGACGATGTCGGCGGCGTTGAGCGCCTCGGCCCGGGCCGCAGCTTCCTTGCGGCGCGCGTCGGGCAGGGTGAGCAGCGCGATGTCGGCCCGACCGGCCAACCGCTCGCCGATCTCGAGCCCGGTCGTGCCGGCGCCACCGTCGATGAAAACCTGAATCGTCATGCCGTGATCCGCCTGCGCGCGAGAATGGGGTCGGGGTGGCTGTCGGCAAGGCGCGCCACCACGTCGGCCAGCGGTTCGACGACCGTTGCCATCCAGTGCGCGTTCGCGTGGATCAGTCGGTCGGCGTCCGCCATGATCCCGACATGACCGGGAAAGAAGACGAGATCGCCGCGCCGGAGCGGGGCGTCGTCGGGCAGCATTTCCCCGAGCGTGTCCCGCTGCATGTCGCTGTCGCGGGGGCAGTCGATCCCGGCGAATTCGAGCGCGCGCTGGACGAGGCCGGAACAGTCGAGCCCGCCATCGCCGCGCCCGCCCCACAGATAGGGGAGACCGCGCATCGCTTCGGCGGCTCCCGCCGCTTCGATTCTATCACCCACGGGAGCCGTGTGGCGGGGGTGGACGTACCCCTCGGCGACGCGCAGATAGCCGTCGCTTTCCTCGGCCGTCAGGCGCGCGCCCAGCGGATAATGGCCGACCACGGTCGATTTGAAATCGGGATGCGCAAAGACGAGCGCGAGCGGGACAACCACCCGGTGCGTAGGCGCGGGAGCGGACCCGAGCGCATCGGCGTCCATATAACCGACGTAGCGGTCGTGCGCGCTATATCCCCACGCCCAGCTGCCCGTCTGTTCGAGCAGCGCGAAATCCTCGCCGTAGACGATCTGCGAGACGGCGGGCGCGTCGGCGGAGGGGCGGGCACGCAGGACGGCGGAGCGAGCGGTGCAGACACGCTGTTCCGCGCGCGCATAATGCGGCGCGAACAGGCATCCCGCCAGCGCGAGATCGGCAATGTCGGGTCGGTAGGCGTGGATACGCGGGTCGAGCCGGCGCGACGGCCCGGTGAGGCGAAAAAACTCAGCCTGCCGCCGTGCGGACCTGCCGGCCGAGATGCGCGGGCGCGTCGCCGTCGATGAGCCCTCCGAAGCCTTCAAGAAAATTCGTCCCCATGTCGGTCGGCGCGATGAAGATGTTGCGGCGGTCCGCCTCATCCCGCTCGCGGCGCAGATAGCCGAGCGCGCCCAGCGTATTCAAGGCGCGGGTGACCACCGGTTTCGATACGCCCAGCGCCTGCGCCAGGCCGCGCACGGTGTGCGGCCCGGGCGTGAGATACACGAGCAGGAGCAGCGCCATCTGGCGATTGGTGAGATCGGGCTGCCCCGACCGGACATAGCCGACCAGGGTCTGCATCCAGCCCGAAAGATTGCCGTCGTGTATCATGGCGCGCGCCCCGGGGATTAGCGTTGCGTATCTGACCGGGAAGAACACGCGGGGTGGCTGATCGTTTCATGGGCGTTCACCGTTGCGGGATTCAGCTTGCTCCGAAACGGCGCGCCAGGAGCAAATAAACCGCGCGCAGCCCCAGCGCCTCACCCCCCTTGGGCCGGCCGGGCTTGGCCGAGGGGCGCCACGCGAACGTGTCGAGATGCGCCCAGGCCACGCCTTCGGGCACGAATTTCTGGAGGAACAATGCGGCGGTGACGCTGCCGGCGAAGGCGCCGCCGGCATTGTTGATATCAGCCACGTCGGACTTGAGCATGTCGAGATAGGGGGCCCACAGCGGCAGCCGCCACAGCGGATCGCCCATCGTCGTGCCCGCTTCGAGAAGATCGGCGGCGAGCGCGTCGTCATTGGCGAACAAGGCGGGCAGATCGGGCCCCAGCGCGACGCGCGCCGCCCCCGTCAGGGTCGCAAAGTCGATCATGAGGGTGGGATCGGCCTCGCAGGCGCGGGTGAGTGCGTCGGCGAGGATCAGGCGACCTTCGGCATCGGTGTTGCCGATTTCGACCGACAGGCCCTTGCGACTCCGCAACACGTCGCCGGGGCGGAAGGCGTCGGCGGAGATGGCATTCTCGACCGCCGGGATGAGCAGGTGGAGCCTGACGGGCAGCCGGTTGGCCATCACCAGTTGAGCGAGCGCCAAAGCGTGCGCCGCGCCGCCCATGTCCTTCTTCATCAGCAGCATGCCGGCCGACGGCTTGATGTCGAGCCCACCAGAATCGAAGCAGACGCCCTTGCCGACGATCGCCACGCATGGATGCGCCGGATCGCCCCATTCCAATTCGATCAGGCGCGGAGCGCGCGCCACGCTCGCCGCGCGCCCGACCGCATGGATCATCGGGAAGCCGTCGGCCAGCGCCGCGCCTTCGGTGACGGTCAGCGTGGCGCCATATCGCCCGGCGAGCGCACCTGCGGCCGCCTGCAGATCGGCCGGCCCCATGTCGCTGGCGCCGGTATCGACCATGTCGCGCACCAGCGCAGTCGCTTCGGCCAGCCGCACGAGCGCGTCGATCCGTGCCGGCTCGTCGGTCAGCAGGATGCGCGGGCCGGCTGCCTCGGGCTTTTGGCGATATCGATCGAAGCGATGCTGCGCGAGCAGCCAGCCGAGCGCGCCGTCGCCGGGTGACCCTTGCGCCAGCCGATAACTGCCCTCCGGCAGGTTCGAGGCGGCATAAGCCAGCCGCCACGGATCGTTTCCCTCCGCCATGCCGATCGCGACGGACCATTCGCCCGCCTGATCGCCCGGCAGAATGACGAGCGTGTCGGGCTTGCCGCTGAAGCGCGCCGCCTCGACCGCCGCGCGCGCGCGCTCCGGCTGCGTCGCGAGCCAGCTTTCGAAGTCTGCCGCCGCGACGGGCGTGATCAGGCGGGCGGGCTGATCGCGATCGGGAATGAGAAGGGCGGAAAAGTCGGTCATGGGTTGAACTTTCGGGGAGGTCAGCGTGATGTCGTTTCGAACAGGCCGACGCGCGCGCCGGTGCCGCTGCTGGCGATCGATTCGCGCGTGACGAGCACCGTGGCGCCGGGGGTGAGCACCGAGGCGACCGCGGCGCGGAATCCGTCCGGCAGGTGGGCCTTCGCCATATCGGCGGCGGAAAGCTCCGCCTGTTCGGGCTTGGGCTGGCCGGGCAGGGGCAGGCGCAGCCAGCTTTGCACGCCCCCGTCGATCGCGCGAAGCGTGTAGGCCGTCGTCTGCGTGACCGGTTCATCGAACGCGACGACGCTCGATCCGATCTGAACGCCGTTGCGCAGCACGATCACCCGTCGGTCGCGCCCGCTGACCAGGATCGACACCGGGCCCGCCGGGGCCGCGTCCGGCTCCCACCGATAGCTGCTGGATCGGATCGCATCGCCATCGATCGGGGCCAGCACGCGCCCAACCGGCGCGATTTCAGGAACGGTTTCGTTGCGGGTGACGATGACGGTCAGGCCGAGCTTGGTGATCCCGAACAATTGCCTGGCGAAGGCCATCGGCAGGCGGATGCAGCCATGGCTCGCGCGATAGCCGGGCAGTCTGCCGGCGTGGAGCGCGATCCCGTCCCACGTCAGCCGCTGCATATAAGGCATGGGCGCATCGTCGTAGAGGTTCGACTTATGGTCGACCTCCTTCTGGAGGATGGTGAAGACGCCGGTCGGCGTTTCGTGGCCGTCCTTGCCGCTCGAAATGGTCGACACGCCGATCGGGACACCGTTGCGGTACACGAACGCCTTCTGGGCGGTGAGGCTGATGATGACCATCACGGGGCCGGCCGGGGCGATCTCGGGGGCCCAGAAGGATTCGCCGGCCGCGAGCTGTTCGATCGTTTTGCCCGGCGCGCGCGCCGGGAGTGGACTGGCCGCCGAGAGCAAGGCGAGCAGGATGGAAAGTGTCGGCGCGTATCGCATCAGGGCGGGGTGCCAGAGAAAAAGCGGGCGGAAAAGCCGGTAAGGCGGCATCCCGCAACCGACAGAAAGACGTGTTGGCGACCTAGGCCGGTCTCACCATGCCGGAATCAATAGGTCCATTGAAGCTGCGTCCGGATCAGATTGCCTTCCGCGCGGCCGATGCGGCGCTCGTCGGCCTCCCTGCGCTTCATGTTGGCGTAGGCGACGGTGAGTTCGAGCGCGTCCTTGAACCGCCACTCAACGCCCAGTTCGATCTCGTCGGTTTCCAGCCGGGGGGCGTTGACGCTCGCCTTCCATCCGCCGCGATAACGCTGCCAGCGGCCATAAGGCAGGATCCGGCCGACCGGCGTCTTGCCCACGTCGTAGTTGAGCTGGACATAACCGCCACTCAGGCTCTTGTCCTCGATGGCCCCGCTGGCCGCGTCGAACTGCGGTCCGCGGCCCCAGGTCCATTCGGTCTGGATGCCGAACGGCTGCGGGTACAGGATGGCGTGAAGCGCGACGCGATTGTCATCGAAATCGCGATCGCTGACCCCGCCCGAGCGGACCTCCGGGCGAATCCGGTTGAGCATCGCGGCGCCGCCGAGTTCGAGCACCTGCCCCCGGAATGCGTCGCCCAGGCCGTCGAGTTCGAGCGGCCAGGTGCCCATCGCGACCTTCATCAGGCTGCCGTTGCGCTCGGTGCGATTGACGCCCTGGCCATTATAGGCGGCGATGCCGAACGCCCCGTAATTGCCGAACAGTTTCTGGCCGTTCTCGGCCAGCCGGTCCCAGATCACCTGGACGCGCGGCGGCGTGTAGTAGGCGACCACGCCCAGATCGCGCTCGCCCGGCGCCGCGCTATTGATCGCATCCGATCGATCGAGCGTGATGCGGTTGGACGAGGATTGGAGGTTCTCCCACCCGAAAGGCACTTTCGACTGGCCGAACCGCAGCCGGAAGCTGTGCCCCTTGTCGAGGAACCAGTCGACATAAGCGTCGCGCAACTGGCCGAAATGCTCGCGCCGCTCGGTGCTCGACTGGTTGTTCACCGCCGTGCCGAGATCCTGCTGGAGGTAGAGCGAGACGTCGTCGGTGATCCTGCCTTGCAGGACCAGGCGGACGCGGCGAAGCGAGAAGCCCCCGTCGTCGTTGATCGAGGAATCATGTGGCGAGCGAAGCCGCGCCTGGCCGTCCGGGGCGGTTCGATCTCCGCTGAGGAGGGCATTGTAGCGCAGCTGCGTGTAGCCGCGCAGGAGGAGGCGATCATACCACGGCTCGGCCGTGCGCGGCGGGGTCCCCTTCACCGCGGCGGGTTGCGGGGCGGACACGTTCGTCGCAATCGCAACGGTGTCAGCAACGTCAGTGGATGCCGAGGCCGACGAAGGGGAGGCTGCTGCGACCTGAGCCGACACAACCGGTTCCAACGCAGCCGGTGCCGGCGCAGCTGGGGCCGATGCCGCACGCATCTCGGTCAGAGCCTTGATCTGCGCCTTCAGTTCGTTGATCTGGCGCTGCAGATCCTCAACCGTCTGCGCATTCGCCTGTGCCGCGCACAAAATAGTCGAAGTCACGAGGATCGTTCGGAAAATTCTGCGCGTCACACCAATGTCCACCATGTTCGGTGGCGGCGAATAAGTCAGTTTGGGGTCGGTTTCGCGACACTCCGGTTACATTTATGTGACAATGTCCCTGGCGGCGATCAGTCGCGTAGACCTTGCGGAATCGTAGCTTGCGCTGCCGACGCCTCGACCGAGGTGACGGGATAGGCGCAATAGTCGGCCGCATACCAGGCACTCGGGCGATGATTGCCCGACAGTCCGATGCCGCCGAAGGGCGCGGTCGATGGCGCGCCGTTGGTCG
>NZ_JBMDXG010000319.1:0-2088 GCF_048594985.1 Sphingomonas sp.
GCGATCCGCCGCCCACCCCGGTCATGCCGACAAGGACGCCGACCAACAGGCCCGCGAGCGAGTATAGCAGATCGACGTGCATCACCGCAGCCTTGCCGATCGGCGCACGAACAAGCCGATCGCGACGGCCGCCGCCGCGACGACGACGTCGAGCGCGAAATCGGCCCAGGCGCCGTGCCGCCCCACCGCCATCCAGAGCTGACCAAGCTCGATCGCGCCCCCGAGCGCCGCGTTCGCGGCCAGCACCCACCAGACCGACAAGCGCGGATAGGCGGCCATCATCAGCCACGGAAGCACGAGAAAGGCGAGCGAGTGCCTGATCGTGCCATCCTCGATAACCCCGCCCGCCGGTCCCGGCGTCAGGGCAAGATACAGGACCGCCGCGACCGCGACGCACAAGACGGCTCGTGCCGCCGACATGGAATACATGCCTTCTCCCGATAGTTGGTGGTGACGTTCGATCCGCATGGCACTACCGGACACGCGAATCGACGACGGCGGACGGTAGTGCTTTCGGCGCTGCGATTGCCCGAACCGGTTCATCGTTCGCGTAGGGAATGCCATGTTCACACTCGTCAAACGGATCGATCGCTACAGCCTGATGCTGTTGGCGACCGTGCTCGTCGCGACGGTGTTGCCGTGCCGCGGTGAGGTCGCCGCCGCATTCAGGATCGTGACCGTGGCGGCGATCGCCCTGCTCTTCTTCCTGCATGGGGCAAAGCTGTCGCGCGCGGCGATTTTGGCGGGAATGGCGAACTGGCGCCTGCATCTGGTCGTGTTTGCACTGACCTTCCTGGTCTTTCCCGCGCTCGGCATCGGCTTTCGTGCGATGGGCGAATGGGTCGTCTCGCCAGCGCTCGCTTCGGGGATGCTGTTCCTCGCGCTGTTGCCGTCGACGGTGCAATCGTCGATCGCCTTCACCTCGATCGCCCGCGGCAATGTCCCCGCGGCCGTTTGCAGCGCCTCGGCGTCGAACCTGGTCGGCATCCTTCTGACGCCGCTTCTGGTCGCGGCGCTGATGGACGGGGCGGGCGGCGGCGGTGTGAGCGGCGGCGAGATCCGCACCATCGCCCTTCAGCTTCTCCTTCCCTTCGTCCTGGGTCACGCGTCGCGTCCGCTGACCGCGCGAACGGTCGAGCGTCACAAGGCCGTGCTGTCGCTGGTCGATCGCGGATCGATCCTGCTCGTGGTCTATACCGCGTTCAGCGCGGCGGTGGTGGAAGGGCTGTGGGCGGCGGTCCCAGCGTGGCAGCTGCTGGCGGTCGTTGCCCTGTGCGCCGCGATGCTCGCGATCATCATGGTCCTTGCCCGAACCGTCGCCCGGCGCCTGGGCTTCTCGACCCCGGACGAGATCGCGATCCTCTTCTGCGGCTCGAAGAAAAGCCTCGCTTCCGGCGTGCCGATGGCAGGCGTGCTGTTTCCGGCTGCGCAGGTCGGTGCCATCATCCTGCCGCTGATGATCTTCCACCAGCTCCAGCTGCTTGCCTTCGCGGCGATCGCGCAGCGCTATGCGCGCCGCGCGCCCGACGCCGATGCGGCGAGGAACGCGGTGCTGGCAAGCTGATCGCGCCATGGCGGGCAACAACAATGCCTCAGGGTTCGCGAGAGATTGCCGGCACGGGCTGACCGTTCGGCAAGCGCCAGTGGATCACCTCGTGCCAAGCGAAGAGTAGAAGGCCCACGGCCAGCGGCAGCAGGAAGTAGACCGCGCGGAACACCAGCAGCGCGCCGAACAGGGCGGCGCGATCGAATTCCGGCAGCGCGAGAAGCATCACCACCTCGAACACGCCGACACCGCCGGGCGCGTGGGTGATGAGGCCGGAAACCAGTCCCGCCAGATAGGCGAAAAGGACGAGCGGAAAATGCGCCAGCGTCGCGTCGGGAAGCAGCACGAACAGCGCGGCGGTCGCGATCGTCAGGTCGAGCACGCCGAGCCCGAACTGAACGAGCGCCATGCGAACCCCCGGCACCGGGAGCGTCCAGCCGAACAGGTTGATCGGGCGCCCGGCGCGCCAATGCAGACAGCCAACATAGGCGAGCATGCCGACCAGTCCGACGATGCCCGCCGCCATCTGAAGCGGCGGGGCG
>NZ_JBMDXG010000032.1:0-1744 GCF_048594985.1 Sphingomonas sp.
CACTCGCCACGATCGGCGGATCGGGCGATGACGGCGCAAGCCAGCCCGCCGCCGTCGCCGCCGCCGGTGCCACTACTCCGCGCGCGCGGCGCCTGGCCCGGCTCTCCGGCCGCATCTGAAGGGATGCGGCTTCACGCGCCGGTTGGAACTGGCCTAAGTCGAGCAAATTGAACCTCGCTCGGACGGGTGTGTCAGCCCGCTATCTCGAGGTGAGCAGCGCGGAGCGCCGCTGAGAGTCATGTCCCGTCGGTGACCGCGGAGGTTGCTGGCTTGTACCGGTATCTGCTCGGGTAATCACCCTCGCCTGCCCGCCAGGCAAGAACATCGCGTGCATGGCCGGCAATAGCGTTGAGGAAATCGGCCTGAATCCAGCGACGACCGGCTTGCGAAATCGCGGCACGATCCAACTCCCCGGCCCGCGCGCGTCCGGTCAGCTCGATTATCGCATTGTCGATCGCTGCAAGATCACCCGACGGCACCAGCGTGGCAGCGTCAGCATCCAGGTTCAGATCCGGCACGCCGGTATGCGGCGTCGCCACAACGTGGCACCCTGCCGCAAGCGCTTCCACATAGACCAGGCCGAAGCCTTCCAGCATGGACGGCATGATAAAGACGTCACTGGAGGCGAACAGCGCATCCAACTCCGCGCGCGACTGATAGCCGAGGATCCGGATCGTCGGGTCACCATCAGCCAAGGCAGCGATCGCGGGGATCAGTTCCGCGCTCACCACAACCAGCTCCGCATCGGGCCGCGCACGCATCCGCCAGGCGCGCAGCAGGTGGTGCACCCCCTTCCGCTGGCTGCTGCCGGTGCCGACGAACAGGAAACGGGCCTTGCCGCTCGCGCGGTCGGCGGCGACCTCTGCTGCGCCGACAGCGCGATCAGGCAGTCCATACGGGATCACCACGATGCGATCCGCCGGTGCGCCCGCCTCTACGACGGACCGGGCCGTCTCGCTCGACGCGCAGACGATGGCGTCCGGGCGGGTCCAGGGCATGGGGAAAGACGGGCTCGCATCTGCCGCCGCCTCCATCAAGAAGGCTTCCTCAACCTCCGGATAGAGCGCGCGGTCCTCGGTGACCCGCCGATCGTAATCGCGCTGCCGCAGCGGGTGAAAGACGAAGACAATCAGGCAGCGATCATCAGGAACCTGCGGCGGCATGTACTCATGATAGCAATACAGGTGCGCCCCGCGTTGCTGCGCCAGACGTCCGGTCGTCCGTCCCAACTGCCGCGATACCCAGGCCCACACCGGCACCATCGGTCGCCTGAGCGCAATGGCGGCGTATTGAACGGCAAAGGCGACCCGGTCCGACCGGACGAAGCGGGCCGGCAGGCCAGGGTGGCGCTTGCGCCGCAGAAAACCCGGCAACCACGAAGGCGGCCGGTCGGGCGCATAGAAATCCGTCACCAATGCTTCGTGCATTTCCGCATCGTTCAAGGCGACGGGCACTTGGTAACTGTCGCGGTCACGGTTGAACACGCACACAAACCGGCCCGGACCCGCGATCGGTCCACGCTCAGCCCCTGATCCGCTCGACATCGTCCGCCATTCCACCCTGCATGTTGCGATGCAGCATACGCAAACGGCGCCCAAAGAAAAACCCCGATGCGCGGGGCATCGGGGTTGTTCTGTTCGCGTTATATCGACAGCGGGTGGTCTCAGTCGACGACCGCCACCATGTGCGGCAGGCGGGCGATGGCGCCGCGCACTTCGGGGGTGTCCTCCACCTCCACCACGCG
>NZ_JBMDXG010000320.1:0-3255 GCF_048594985.1 Sphingomonas sp.
TGGTCGGTCAGGTTCTTCAGGCCGGGCTGCATGCCCCAGTTATATTCGCCGGTGACGAAGATGAAGCCGTCCGCCGCTTCGATCTTTGCGGCAAGCGTGGCCATCGCCGCCGGCGCCTGCCCCTCGGGATATTCCTTGAACATGCGGTCAAGCATCGGCAGGCCGACCGCCTTGGCATCGACCAGTTCCGCATCATGCCCACGCGCGGCAAGCGCGGCGACCAGCCAGTCGGCCAGCCGGATACCCATCCGGTCGCGGCGGTACGAGCCATAGAAGATCAGCAGTCGCGCCATTGCGCTTCTCCAGACATGAAAGAGGCTGCCGAGCCCCCTTTGGGGCCCGGCAGCCTCCGACATGGTCAGCGGCCGGAGTGTCCGACGCGGGGAGACCATGCGGGCCGCGTGGCTGCGACAGCACGGGCGTTGATTGGGAAAGGACGTTCCCCGCCCGCGCGCGTCAGCACATCAGCGGCGCGTCTCCCGAACGAACTGAACCGACCTCTTTGCTGAACCATGAGACATCGGATCACCTCCTTTCGCTTGTTGAAGAACGATCGTGGCCGGGGCCACAGACCGATATGTGAGTCATCTGCGAATGAAGAACAAGACTTGTAATGCACGCGCGATTTTACGATCCTCTTCCGCTCGCGCCGCGCCCATGCTTGCGTCGCCGCGCACGCTTCGCCAAACCGTTCCGGTGTCGTCCGAACCGCCCCCCGTCCGCCTCGTCATCTTCGACTTCGACGGCACGCTGTCGGACAGCGGCCACTGGTTCCTCGGCATCGTCGATCATCTCGCGCAGCGCTATCGCTTCCGCACCGTCGAGCCCGCCGAAGTCGAACGGCTGCGCGGCTGGCCAACCCGCGACGTCGTCCGTCACCTGGGCATACCGGCGTGGAAGCTGCCGTTCATCGCACGCTACACGCGCACCCTGTTCGCGCTCCATACGCATGAGGTATCGCTGTTCGACGGCGTGACCGAGATGCTGGCGGCGCTGCACGATGCCGGCATCCGCCTCGCGCTCGTCACCTCGAACGCAGAGATCAACGCGCGCCGCATCCTGGGCGAGGAGAACGCGCGGCGGTTCGAGATCTGGGAATGCGCCAGCTCGCTCTATGGCAAGGCGCCGCGCTTTCGCCGCGTGCTCAAGCGTGCCGGGGTGGCCGCAGACGAAGCCTTCGCGATCGGCGACGAAACCCGCGATATCGAGGCGGCGCGCCGCTGCGGCATCCGCTGCGGCGGGGTCGGCTGGGGCTATGCCCATCCCAAAGCGTTGTGCGCGCTGGAGCCCGATCATCTGTTCGACACGCCCGGCGCAGTCGCGCGGCTGCTGACGCGCTAGAAATCGCCGCCCGTGACGGGGTCGCGGGGCGGCGCGGGCACCGCGGCGATGCGCGCGCGGACCGCATCGTCAGCCGGATCGGTCACGATGTCCCACTCCTGCCCCTTCGGATAGGCACCGACGACCGCGAAGTCTCTACTCGCGCCCTCGCATCGCTGCCCGGTACCGGCGGGCAGCATGATCGCGTCGCCTGCGCCCAGGTCGACCCGCCTGCCGCCCGGCCCACCGATCATCAGCGTCGCTTGCCCGGCATAACAGCCCAGCACCTCGTGCGCGGTCGAGTGATAATGATGATAGTCGAACACGCCGTCGCGCCATTGGGCGGGCCAGCCGTGCGCCCCGAAGATCGTCTCGAATGCCGCCGCACCGGCTGCCACGCCGCGATACAGGCGGACGGCGATCAGGGGATTGTTCGGGATGCCCTCATTCGGCGGGAGCAGGAAGCGGTCCATCGGCGGTCTCGCTGGGTCGGGTTTCGGGAATGAACAACGCATGGAAGACCAGTCCGGCCGCCCCGACCCCCGCCAGTGTCAGGAACGCCGGGCCGAACCCGCCCAGCACGACGATCGCGCCGGCCAGTCTGGCGGACAGCGCCGCGTCCAGCCCCTGTACCATCGCCACCGCCCCTGCGGCACGTTGAACCGACTCGTGCCGCGCGTCAGGTCGGCGACGACGATCGGAAAAAGCGCGCATCAGCCCGCCCGCGCTCGCCGCGGGCCCGCCAAGGCTCGGCTCGCGCCCCCCAACCCCATAGATAGCCAGATACGGCCCCAGCCCGGCGCGCACCTCGGCGAGCACGGCGTTGGCCGAATCCAGCGCGATCAGCGAGCGACGAGGCGGATGGCCCAAGCGCGTACGTCTTGGAATAGGGCGCCGCTGGAACGCCCTTCGCGGCAAACCGCCGCGCCGCCTGGTCCGGTCTGCTACCGTGCGCGAATGAAGGCGCGAATGTCGGCCGACAATTTCTTCAGGTCGTCCTCGCGCACATACATCATGTGGCCCGAGTGATAATATTGCCAGACGATCCGTCCGTCGGTTGGCATACCCGTCCGGTTGAGCGAATATTCGGCACCGAAGAACGGCGTGGCGAAGTCGTAATAGCCCTGGCCGACGAACACGCGCAGCCCGCTATTCTCGCGCATCGCCTTGCCGATCCACGGCGCGACGTTGAGATAGCCGGAGCCGCCGCGCGGCCCCTCGCCGATGTTCCAGTCCCAGTCGCGCGTCCCGCCGATCGACGAATAGGTGAGGTCGGGGGAATATTTCAGACCTTCGCGCGACCAGGCGTTCATCGCGGCGGTATAGGCGCCGTCGATCGCGTAGAAGCTGGGATCGTTGTCCGGCGTCTCGCCCGCATTGTCATAGTCGCGGCCGGTATAGCGCGTGTCCAGCCGGCCGATCACCACCCCCCGGTCGCGCAGCAGCTCCTTGTAGAAGCGGCTGGGCGAGAGGCGCAGGTCCGCGTTCGCCAGATAGGCCTGCGATACGCCGGTGAACCGCGACAGTTGCGGCAGGATCTGCTGGCGTTCGGCGGCGGTGAGTGAATTGCCCTTCAGCAGCGCCGAGGCATAGGGCCCGATCGCGAACTGCCGCGCCTCGTCGACGAACGCCTCGACCGTTGCGGGCTTGCCCTCGACCTTGTTGTGGAACCAGGCGGTCGCCGCCATCGACGGCAGGTTGGTCACATAGCCAAGCTCGTTGCCGGGCACGTCCGCCGCCTGGCTGAAATCGAGGATGGACGAGATGAGGATGATCCCGTTCACCGCGACGTCGGTGTAACTGCCCTCCAGCTCGTGGATCACCGCGGCGGAGCGGGTGGTGCCGTAGCTTTCGCCGCCGATATATTTGGGCGCGTTCCAGCGGCCATGTTCGGACAGCCACAGCCGGATGAACTCGGCCATCGATTTGGCGTCC
>NZ_JBMDXG010000321.1:0-2264 GCF_048594985.1 Sphingomonas sp.
CGGGACGCCCGGATAGACGATGGTTTCGGCCAGGCCCGTACAGCGCAGCGTCTCGATCCCCGCCCGCGTCTCCAGCACCGCCGCGCCTTCGCCTGAGGACCGGATTATCGCCGGCTCATGCGTGACCACCCCCGTCGTGCGCTCGGTCCGGCGCACCAGCACCTGCCGCCCGGTCGCCCGATCATAGAGTGCGCTCGGCGAGAGCAGATCGGCGTCGAGATTCTTCTCGCGGACCCCCGCCGGTAGTCCTTCGACGACCGCGCTTTCGGACAGGATGCCCCCCGCCACGCCCTCGAACCGGAGGACCGCGGGGCCGCCAGGCAGCCGCACGCGCCGCGTCTCGCTGATAAGCGCAAAGCCGCTCGGACCGTCGCGGTCGATCGGCGAAGTCCCGCGCGCGGGATCGCGATAGAGCGTGACCGAAACCGCATCGGGCGCGGCCGAGGTGACCGTTTCCTGCCCTGCTGCCGGCATCGGCATCAGCGTCAGCAGCGCAAGCAGGAGCCGCCGCACCGGCCCGTGCCTCAATAACGCGTGTCGATGGTGGCGGTGACGCTCGCCGATCCGTTGGCGGGGATCGCGACCCGCCACACCCGCTCGTCGCGGCTGCGCTGTTCGCCGGGCTGGCTTTCCTCCGGCACGCGCGTGTCGCCATAGCCGGGATCGAGCCCCGCCTGCACCAGCTCGACCGTCACCGGCGCGGGTGAGGCGTTGGTCAGCTCGTAGCGCATGCGCGTGCGCCAATAGGTAACGGCCTGCTCGATCGACACGGTGCGCACCGGCTCGCCGTTCACGCGCACGCGGTATCGCTCGGACTGGCGGAATTCGTCCCCGGTGATGCGCTCCCGCGCCTCGACGATCGGGCGGACCTTGATGTCGAACGCCTCGCCCGTGCGGATGAACAGGCTGCTGCCCATCGGCGTGTGGCCGATGCCGTTCTCGCCGACGAACTGCGGCCGCCCCTGCCGGTCGCGCAGATAGACGCGCACCGTCCCGGCGGGCAGCGCGTCGCCAAGCCCGCCGTCGCGGCTGGTCGTAAAGGCAAGCGCCGTCTCCGCGCTCGCCGGATCGTCCATGCTGCCGAGCCAGCCATTGACGAAGCGATAGGCGCGCGCCGCCGGCACCCCCGCCACCGACAGGAAGCTCACCTGCTTCTGCTGGCTGGGCGCGATCGTCGTGCGCCGGCCGAGCGGATAGAGGTAATAGTCGCCGATCCGCGCCCGGTCGGCGGTCTCGGTGCCGGGCCGCGAGCCGGGCGCGATGCCGCCGCGCGGCCGTGGCGGGCGCGGGACATACCCGCCCTGCCCGCCGCCGACCGCGCCTGCGACCAGCACCGTGTCGGCGTTGGTTAGCGCGGTGGCGTTGCTGTTGGTGAGCGTCACCCAGCCCTGAAGGTCGAGCCGCTGACTCGCCTCGTCGAACAATGCGACATAGTCGGCGCGCCACGACAGCCCGCGGGTCAGGTACGACAACGTCACCGGCCGCGTGCCGCCAGCGGCGCTGTCCACCGTCACCGACAAGGTGGGCCGCGCGCGAAGATTGGGCGGCAGGCCGGGAAAGATGACGCGGACGGGCAGCCCGTCGTCGCGCAGCACCTCGATCCGCCCGCCGATCTCCAGCACGACGCCGCCGTTCGACGCGAGCACGCGCGCCTGCTCGCGCGTCTCGGCGCCGGTCGCGGGGTTGGTGCGGACCAGCGTGATCGTCTGGCCCACCGCCTTCTGCATCAGCGCGTTCGGGGACAGGAGGTCATAGTCGAAATTCTGCTCGACGACGCCGACCCCGTCCGCGGTCAGCCGCACCGTCTCGGGCCGGATCTGCTGCGTGACGTCGGGAAATTCCTGGCGCGAGGTGCCGGCGGGCAGCGTCAGCCGCCGCACGTCTTCGACCAGCGCGAGATCGTTGTTGTAGATCGTGACCGCGACATCGCCCTGCGCGCTGGGGGCCGGTGTCTGCTGCGCGGCGGCGACGGCGCTCCACAATAGCAGTGGCAAAACCCGATAGGCGCGCATCCGATCCTCCCCCCGCCGCGATTGCAGGATGCTAGCGCCGGGCGGGCCGGCCGGATAGCCCTGTCGAGGACGCACGAAAAAGGGGCCGATGCCTATGGCAACGGCCCCTCCATATCGTTTGCCCACGGATCAGGCGGCGCTGGACGCCGTCTCTTCCTCGCCGCGCACCTTGCGGCGGCGGCGTGGCTTCGGGGCTTCCTCGCCCTCCTGATCGCCATCGCTCACCAGGCCGAGCGACGGCGGCAGGCGATC
>NZ_JBMDXG010000322.1:0-6737 GCF_048594985.1 Sphingomonas sp.
CCCGCCTCGCGGAACAGCTCCAGCTCCTCGACATAGGCGAAGCCATAGACCTTGTAGATGAAGCCGGAATCGGTCCCGACCGTCACCAGACCGCCCATATTCTTGTAGTCGTTCACGATGTCGAAGAACTTGTCGTAGAACTTCTTCCACGACGTCTCGATCTCGCTGGTCCAGTCGTAAAAGTAGGAGCCGTGATTGTCGCGCGTCGACTGGAAGTAATTCCACAGCTGCGGCGTCGTGTACGTGCCCTGCCAGTCGGCATTGCGTGCGCGCATCAGGTCGCGCGAAGCGGCATAGATGTTGAAGGTCGGGTTGAAGATGACCTGGTTGGCCTTCTGGTGCTCCAGATACTCCTTCCACTCCGGCGAGCCGCGATCATAGACCTGCTTCCAGATGTCGGCGACCTGCCCGAACCGGTCGAGTTCGTTGTAGAAATTGTACCCGGCCGAGAAATCCTGGATCGTGCCGTCCTTGATCAGCGATTCCATGTGCCCATAGAAATGCGTCACGGAATCGAGATGGGCGTCGCCGGCGACGCGCGCGTTGAAATTGGCGACCGCCAGCTGGCTGAGGTGCGCGACGGTGCCCATGCCGTTCTTGTGCGCCTCGTCGATGGCGGCGCGGATGACCTCGGGCGTCTCGTCGTTCCAGCCGAAGAACTTGATCCCGTCGATATTGTTCTTCGCGGCCCAGCGGACCCATTCGCGCGCCTTGTCGGGGCCGGTGATACGGCCGCCGGCCCAGCCCGAACCCACCGTCTGATAGTTGAAGATGCGCGGCGCCACGATCTCGTTGCGCGCCGAGCGGTTCTTCTCGGACGAGGCGAGCGTCTGGTTGGCGAGCCCTACGCCGCGCACCGTCGTCACGCCGTGCGCCAGCCAGAGCTTATAGGCATAGGAGGCGTCGGGCGCCTTGTCAGGACCGGGCAGGTGGACGTGCGTGTCGACGAAGCCCGGCATCACGTACATGCCGGTGGCATCGATCTCCTGGTCGAAGTCACGCGGCTCGCGATCCTGCTTCCATGCCATGCCGGGCCAGCCGGCCTGCTTGATGTCGGCGATGCGGTTATTCTCGATGATGATGTCGACGGGCCCGCGCGCCGGCGCGCCGGTGCCGTCGATCAGGGTCGCGCCCCGGATTACCAGCCGGCGGAACGGGCCGGCGCCCTCGCCCGCCGCGCGCGTGGGCGCGCCCTTGGGCGACGGCCCCAGCTCGGATGTCGGCGCGGTCTTGGTCGGCCCGGCCTGATGCGCCGCGAGCGGGACGGCGATGCCCGCCAGCGCGATGCCGGCGGCGAGAATGGACGTGAACTTCATCATGATACCCCGTTTCGACTGTCCGCAGCCGACAGAAAGATCGTTGTTTGCGCAAGGGGATGGCGCGCCGGCGGAGGAACTCGCCGGCGCGCCCACGGCTCAGGGGTGCGGCAAGCCCTCTTCGGGCATCCCCATCCGCCGTTTCTCGGCCTTGACCATCTCGGCCACGTCGGCGAGCAGCTTCTTCGCGTCGTAGACGATGCCGTCCTTGACCGTGTAGCTGACCCCACCCACGCGCTCGAGCTTCTGCGTGGTCTCGTTCAGGCGCAGCGCGCCCGTGCCGTAGAGCGTCTTGAAGTTCTGAAGCGGATTTTCCTTCAGGATGACGAGGTCGGCGAGCTGGCCGACGCGGACCGTGCCGATCGGCGGCACCGGCTGGCCCTTCGGCTCATACAAAGTCAGCGCGCCGTTGAGCGTCGCGGCCATCAGCACCTGGCTCGGGTTGAACCCCGCCTCCTGCAGCAGCTCGAGCTCCTGGACGTAGCCGAAGCCGTACGGCTCGAAGATGAATCCCGAATCCGAGCCCGTCGTGACGCGGCCGCCGATATTCTTGTAGTCGTTCATCAGGCGCATGAACTTGTGATAGAAATTGCGCCACTTCACCTCGGTCGCGAGCGTCCAGTCGTAGAAATACGATCCGTGATTCTCGCGCGACGATTGGTAGAATCCCCACAATTGCGGCATCGTGTATTTGTCGTGCCAATCCGCGTTGCGGGCATGCATCAGGTCGCGGCCGGCGGCATAGATCGTCATCGTCGGATCAAACGTGACGTGGTTTTCCTTCTGCTTCTCCAGATAGGCCCACCATTCGGGCGACCCTTCCTCGAAGCTTTCGGCATAGAGGTTGGCGACGTCGCCGAACCGGTCCTGCTCGTCGGCATAATTATAGTCGGGACGCCAGTTCTGGACCTGCCCGTTCTTGAGCATCGATTCGAAGTGGCCGTAGAAGTGGGTGACGGTGCCGAGGCCCGCCGCGCCCGCCTGCTCGGCATTCATCCGGCCGACGCCGACCTGCGACAGGTGGGCGACGGTGCCGAGCTTGAGCTTCTTGGCCTCGTCCATGATCGCCGCCATCACTTCCGGCGGCTGATCCTCGTTGTCGATCAGCTTGATGCCGTCGATGCCGGCCTTGGCGGCCCACTGCACCCACGCGCGTGCGCGTTCGGGCGTGTTGGTGCGCCCGCCGGTCCAGCCATTGCCCTGGCCGGGGCGCTGATAGGCGAAGATGCGCGGGGCGACGATCTCGTTGCGGGCCGAGCGCGCACGCTCGCTGAGCGAGATCTCGAACGGCGCCAGATCGACGCCGCGCACCGTGGTCACGCCGTGCGCCAGCCACAATTTGTAGGAATAGGACAGGTCCGGCGCCTTGTCGCTCGTCGAACCGTGCACGTGCATGTCGACGAAGCCCGGCGTCACGAACATGCCCGTCGCGTCGAGTTCATAGTCGAAATCGCGCGGCTCGCGGCCCTGCTTCAGCGGCAGGCCGGGGGTGCCGGCAGCGACGATGTCGGCGATCACGTTGTTTTCGATCACGATGTCGACCGGCCCGCGCGGCGGCGCGCCCGATCCGTCGATCAGCGTGACGCCACGGATCACCATCTTGCGATACGGGCCTGCGCCCTCGCCCGACTTGCGCGCCGGCGCCGGGTTCGCGCCTGCGCGCGGCTTGACCGCCTCGACCTTGGCCGGCGCGGCGGTCTGCGCGATCGCTCCACCGGCGATGCACGCGGCGCCCGCCATCAGCGACAGGATCGTGACTTTTGCGATTCTCATTGTGTGTCCCCTTCCCCCAAAGAAAATGGGCGCGGACCCGAAGGCCCGCGCCCGATGATCAGAACCGCTTCGTCACGTTGATGCCGAAGGTCCGCGGCGGCGAGCTGAAGGCGTTGGTCAGCCCGCCGGTATTGGCGCTCGCGCTCATATTGTTGATCGCCGTGTCGTCGAACAGGTTGTTGATGTAGAGGTACACGCCCCAGTCGAGGCTCGGCTCCTGGACGCCGAAGCGCAGGTTGGCGAGCTGGTAGGACGGGATCACGCGGCGGTACACGTCCGCCGGGGCGAGCGTGCTGTACGACTTGCCGACATGGCTGGCGTCGAAGCGGATCACGCCATCCATTTCGTCCGTGATCGGGCGGTTATACTCGACCGCGAGACCCGCCGTGAGGCGCGGGATATAGGCCAGGCGATCGCCCTTGCGGCCCGTGGCGACCACGATCGAGCTGATCTGGTCCTCGGACAGCTTGGCATCGGTATAGCCGACATTGCCGCTGACCGAGAGGTTGCGCGTGATGTTCGCGTCCAGCTCGGCTTCCGCGCCCCAGATGCGGGCGGCGCCGGCATTGGCGATCAGGCCGAACACCGATCCGGTTCCGGAGGTACGCGCCGACACCTGCAGGTCGTCCCAGTCGATGCGATAGCCGGCGACGTTGAAATACACGCCCGGCATGACCTTGGTCTTGGCGCCGAGCTCATAGTTCCACAGGCTGTCGGACGAATATCCGGCCAGCGCCGCCGGCAGGCCGATCACCTGGTTCACGCCGCCGGGGCGGAAGCCCTGTGCCGCCTGCGCATAGAATAGCAGGTCGGGCTTGGCCTGCCACGACAGGTTGAACTTGTAGATGAAGCCGTCTTCCTTGTTGGTCGCTTCCGTATAGGGCGTGACCACCGAGGTGTAATGGATCTGGCCGACGTCGATCCGGCCGCCCACCGTCTTCTTGAAGTCGTAATAGCGCGTGCCGGCGGTGAACGTCAGGTTCTGGAGGATGTCGTAGCTCAGCTCGACATACGCCGCCTTCTGCTTGAGCTTATCGCTGATCGTGCGATCATAGGCCAAGGTCGCCGGATTGTTCACGTCCGAAAGCGAGCCGGTGATCGGATCGGCGATGGCGAGGGTCGAACGCACGACGGTGTCGCGATCCTCAAAGAACACGCCCGCGGTCCACTGGAACGGGCTATCGCTGTCCGAGCTGACACGCAGTTCGTTCACCCAGTTCTTGACGCTCTGCGGCTGCAGCAGCGACGATTGCTGGATCGCGCGCGTGGCGGTCAGATAGCCGCCAAGCTGGGCATCGCTGCAGGTGCCCGCGTTGCGCAGCAGATATTGGCGGCATCCGGCGGCGGTGTCGCGGCCGTTGAACGTGTCGCTGACGTCCGAGACCTGCGTACGGTCGCGATCGAAATAGGAGGTGACGCCGACGACGTTGAAGCCGTCGAACTCGTACCGGACGGTGGCGTTGTAGATCCGGTTCTCGTCATAATTGCCGGCGCGGCCGCGGGCCGACGACACGAACTTGCGGCCCACCGCAGCGCTCGATTCCGGGCGCCACATCGGCGATTCGGTGCTGACCTTCTCGTAGAAGGCGGCGAGGTCGACCGTCAGCCGCTCGGTCGGCGTCAGGCGGAGCAGCGCGCGGCCGCCCGCGCTGTAGCCATCGTTGATGTTCTTGCGGTTGCGCAGGTAGCGGTCGCCCGCCGGCGTGGTGTCGGCGACGTTCTTGGCGTTGGGGTCGTTCGCCAGGATGATATTGTCCACATAGCCCGCGAAGCGGTTATAGTTGCCGACCACGCGCAGCGCGATCTTGTCCTCGATCAGCGGCAGGTTGACCATGCCGTCGACCGACCAGCCCTCGCTGCCGCCCTTCACGGTCGACAGGTTGCCGCTGACCGCCGCCTCGATCCGGTCGGCCTTCGGCTTTTCGAAGATGACGCGCAGCGTGCCGCCCATCGATCCCGATCCGAACAGCGTGCCCTGCGGACCGCGCAGCACTTCGGCGCGCGCCACGTCGAACAGGCGGAAGTCGGGGGTGGAACTGGCCGCATCCGACGAGGTCGAGACCGAGCCCGAGACCGGGGTCTCGTCATAATAGACGCCGACCGTCGCCTCGCCCGACGACTGGATGCCGCGGATCAGCACGCGGCGCTGGCCGGGGCCGCTGTCGACGATGCGCAGCGACGGCGCGTTGCGCGTCAGATCGGCAAAGCTGGTCGTGCCCGACGCGGCCAGATCGTCGCCCGACGTCGCCGAAATGGCGAGCGGCGTTTCCTGGATGCGCGTGTTGCGGCGGAGCGCGGTGACGACGATGTCGCCGCCGCTCGCACCGGCCTCGGCCCGCTCGGTCGTGTCCGCTTCGGCCTGCGCCAGCGCGGCGGTCGGGACGGACAGCAAGGTGCCGGCCAGCAACGCGATCCGCAGGGCGGACGCACGCGGACGGGACGATAGAATCGACATACTGATAACCCCCTTATTCTTCGGCTGCCCCGGGTTCGGATCGCTCCGTCCCGGGATCATGCTGAAACCCTTTGCATCTTCACCCTAGGGCAAGAGCCGCCGAAGGTGCTTCCTTTATTTTTTCCATATGCCAAATTATGTTTGGCTTATTGGCTTCGAGAGAAAAAATATCCGCGAATGTGGGAATTCCGATCTCCGGACATTCGGGTGCAAACCCATTTGAACACCGGATAATGTTTCGGCTGGTAGCGCTAACCCATGATATCTTGTCACGCGGGTTCGAAGGACCGTGGCACCTGCGGCAAGCATGAGCCGCATTTTATCCGGACATCGAGCCGATCCGGACGCGATGCGTCACGCCGCCCTACCCTTTTGATCCGGCGCAATGCGGGCGCGGTTGCCGCGTGCAAGGCCGGCCCGTCACCGGAGGAGATCCCATCATGCCAGCTACCATGAAGGCAGCCGTCGTTCGTGCTTTCGGCCAGCCACTGACGATCGACGAAGTGCCCGTGCCCCAGGCGGGACCGGGCCAGATCCAGGTCGCGATCCAGGCGTCGGGCGTGTGCCATACCGATCTTCACGCCGCCGAGGGCGACTGGCCGGTCAAGCCCAGCCCGCCCTTCATCCCCGGCCACGAGGGCGTCGGCTACGTGTCGCAGGTCGGCGCGGGCGTGACGCACATCAAGGAGGGCGACCGCGTCGGCGTGCCGTGGCTCTACACCGCCTGCGGCCATTGCGTGCATTGCCTCGGCGGGTGGGAGACGTTGTGCGAGAGCCAGCTCAACACCGGCTATTCGGTCAATGGCGGGTTTGCCGATTATGTCGTCGCCGATCCCAACTATGTCGGCCACCTACCCGACACGATCGGTTTCACGGAAATCGCGCCGGTGCTGTGCGCGGGCGTGACGGTCTATAAAGGGCTCAAGGTCACCGATACCAAGCCCGGCGACACCGTCGCGATCAGCGGGATCGGCGGGCTTGGCCACATGGCGGTGCAATATGCCAGGGCGATGGGGCTGAACGTCGCGGCGATCGACATCGACGATGCCAAGCTCGATCTCGCACGCCGGCTCGGCGCGACCATCACCGTCAATGCGCGCGAGCAGGATCCGGTCGAGGTCATCCGGCGCGAGACCGGCGGCGGCGTCGACGGCGTGCTGGTGACGGCGGTCAGCCCGAAGGCGTTCCAGCAG
>NZ_JBMDXG010000323.1:0-16902 GCF_048594985.1 Sphingomonas sp.
TCGCGGCGCAGTTCGTCGCCATGCTCGTTCAGGAGCGGCGGGGGCAGGCGTACTTCCTGCGGGGTGCCGCGCATCTTCACTGGGAAGCCGAGGGCGCGGAACTCGCCCTCGACCGGGTGCGGGATCATCTGCACCATGTCGCGCGCGACCGCCTGTTCGCTCGCCACCGCCTGGCCGTAATCCAGGATCGGCGCGGCCGGTACGCCCGCATCGAGCAGCGCGTCGATCCATTCCTGACCCGTCCGCGTGACGAACGTGGGGGCGAGGTCCTCGATCAGGGCTAGGCGGTTCGCCACGCGCGCCGCGTTGGTCGAATAGCGCGGATCGTCCTGCAGCTCGGGACGCCCGATCACGGCTATCATCGTCAGCCACAGATTCTGGTTGGCCGCGCCGATCACGAACCAGCCGTCGGACGCCATCACCGCCTGATAGGGGGCGGACATGCGGTTGGCCGATCCGATCGGCACCGGCGGCTTGCCCGTGCCCCAATATTCGGTCGTCTCCCACACCGACAGGCCCATCGCCGCTTCGAGCAGCGAGGCGTCGATATACTGGCCCTTGCCGCTCTTCTCGCGCCCGATGATCGCGCTCAAAATCGCGTAGGAGGAGAACAGGCCGGCGCCGAGATCGGCGACCGCGATCGAATTCTTGGCGGGCTCCATGCCCTCGAACCCGTTCGAGCTGAGAATGCCCGACATCGCCTGCGCGATCAGGTCGTAACCCGGCCGCTGCGCCCACGGGCCGGTCTGGCCGAAGCCCGAAATGCTGGCATAGACGAGCCGCGGGTTGATCGCGGCCAGCATGTCGTAATCGATGCCCAGCCGCGCGGCGACGCCGGGCCGCGCATTCTCGACCAGGATGTCCGCGCTCCGCACCAGCGCGTAGAGCACCTCGCGGTCGGCATCGTCCTTCAGGTTCAGCGTGATGCTGCGCTTGTTGCGGTTGAGCGCGAGGAAGCCCGGGCTGTCCTCGCCCTTCAGGCGGAAGCCCATCGAATGGCGGGTCGAATCGCCCGTGCGCGGCGGCTCGATCTTGATGACGTCCGCGCCCATGTCGCCCAGGAGCATGCAGCAGAACGGGCCTGCCATCACCTGCGAGATGTCCAATACCCTCAAGCCCGCAAGCGGCAGCGTCCCCATCATCCGTCTCCTTGTCCGTTGGCGCGATTGCCGAGGGCCATAGCGCAGATCGAGCGCTCGCGCGCCCCTCGGATCATATTGTATATGATTTGCGCGGCTGCTAGCATCGCGACCGTCAAAGAACAACGATGCCGGACCATTTTCATCCGGCCGAAACGGAGAGCCGCTTGAACCAGCAGCCACAGGTGCGCCCGCGTCGCGCGCGCGCCGCCATGCTCGCCCTCATGTCCACCGCCATGCTCGGCGCCCCGCTCCAGGCCGCCGGGCCCGGGGACTGGGAAAGCTACGGCCGCGACGGCGGCGGCGCGCGCCATTCGCCGCTGACCCAGATTACCCCCGCCAATGTCGGCACGCTGCGCGAGGCGTGGACCTATCATATGCGTCCCGCCGGCACGCAGGCGGAGACGGTGCCTCTTCCCGCCGAGGTTGCGAAGCGCTTCAACACCGGCTTCTCCGCGTCGGAGGCGACCCCGCTGGTGGTCGACGGAACGATGTACCTGTCCACGCCCTATCGCCGGGTGGTCGCGCTCGATGCCGCGACCGGGCGCGAGAAGTGGGCTTACGACCTGGCAAATCGCGACCAGCCGTCGACGCGCGGCGTGGCCTATTGGCCCGGCGGCAAGGGCGACGGCGCGCGCATCGTGTTCGGCACGCGCTCGGGCAAGCTGATCGCGCTCGACGCCGCGACCGGCCGACCGGCAACGGGCTTCGGCGCGGACGGCATCGTCGACATGAAGACGCCCGAGGTGATGAACGGGATGCGCGGCGCGCCGCTCGGCCTCAGCAGCCCGCCGACCATCTACAAGGACCTCGTCATCACCGGGTCGCGCGTGCAGGAGATGCCGGTCAAGGGCGCGGCCGGCGACGTGCGTGCGTGGGACATGCGCACCGGCAAGCTCGTCTGGACCTTCCGCACCATCCCCCAGCCGGGCGAAGCCGGCCATGACACGTGGGAGGGCGAAAGCTGGAAGCAGCGTTCGGGCACGAACGTGTGGACCTTCGTCATCGTCGATGAAAAGCGCGACATCGCCTATCTGCCGATCGGCGCGCCGACTTTCGACCGCTGGGGCGCGGATCGCCGGGGCAGCAATCTCTATTCGAACTCGATCGTCGCGGTGAACGCGAAGACGGGCAAGTATCTCTGGCACTTCCAGACCGTGCACCACGACATCTGGGATCTCGATCTGCCGGTCGCGACGCTGATCGACGTGCGTCGCGGCGGGCGGACGATCCCGGCGATCGCGGTGATGAACAAGACCGCGATCATGTTCATCCTCGACCGCGTCACGGGCAAGCCGATCTACGAGGTGCGCGAGACGCCGGTCCCGACCGAGACCGACGTGCCTGGCGAGCAGCCGTGGCCGACGCAGCCGATGCCGGTCGCGCCGCCGCCGCTGGCGCGCCTGTCTTACGAGGAGGCCGATCTGGTCGATGCCTCGCCGGCGCTCCGCGCGACGTGCCAGAAGATCGTGGCCGACTTGAAGGTCGTGCCGAGCAAGCCGTTCCAGCCGTTGCGCGCCGACAGCGCGGTCAACTCCTTCCCGGGAAGTCTCGGCGGGGTCGATTGGGGCGGCGGCGCGTTCGATCCCAAGCTCGGGCTTTACGTCATCAACATCAACGCGCTGGCCAGCCCGCAGCAGCTCGCGCAGCAGCCCGACGGATCGTGGGGCATGAAGGCAGGCTACGCCTATTTCATGGACCCGCAGAGCGGCAATCCGTGCCAGAAGCCGCCGTGGGGCGAACTGGTTGCCGTCGACGTCAACAAGGGGACGGTCGCCTGGCGCCGTCCGCTCGGCGACAATCAGGACCCGGCGTTCAAGGATGCGGGACAGATCAGCGCGGGCGGGCCGATCACCACCGCCAGCGGCCTGACGATCATCGGCGCGACCAAGGACAAGCAGATCCGCGCGTTCGAAACGCGCAGCGGCAAGCTGCTGTGGCAGGCGACGATGCCCGATTCCAACTACGGCACGCCGATGACCTACCGCAGCAAGAACGGGAAGCAGATGGTGGCCGTCGTCGCCACGGGGGGCTTCGCCTTTTCGCCCGCGACGAGCGACGCGGTCGTGGCCTATGCCCTGCCTTGAGGATTCGCGCGTGAGAGGAAATGTTGTGAAGCGTCCCGCCGTCTTTCTCGCCCTGGGGGCGCTGTCGCTGCTCGCGGCGCATGCCATGGCGGCCGATCCCGCGCCCCCGCCGGGGCCGGGACTCGACCTGATCAACGAACGGTGCGGCTTCTGCCACACGACGGGCCAGGTGTTCGCCAAACACAAGAGCGCGACCGACTGGGCCGCGACCGTGCAGAGCATGGCGGATCGCGGCGCCGAGGTATCGCCCGAGGAGGCGAAGACGATCACCGATTATCTGGCGGCGCATTACGGCGCGCCCGCCCCCGCCGCGCAATAATGCCGCTCTACGAGATTGACGGCCGCGCGCCGCGGGTTCCGGGGTCGAGCTGGGTCGCTCCTTCGGCCGACCTGATCGGCGACGTCCGGCTGGGCGAGCAGGTCGGCATCTGGTTCGGCGCGGTGATCCGCGCGGACAATACGCCCATCCAGCTCGGCGATCGCACGAACGTCCAGGAAGGGGCGATGCTCCATTCCGATCCGGGCAGCCCGCTCACGCTCGGTACCGACTGCACCGTCGGACATCACGCCATCCTTCACGGCTGCACGCTGGGTAACCGCGTGCTGGTGGGCATGGGGGCGACCGTGCTCAACGATGCGGTGATCGGCGACGATTGCCTGATCGGAGCGGGCGCGCTCGTGACCGAGGGCAAAAGCTTCGATCCCGGCAGCCTGATCATCGGCGCACCCGCCAAGGCGGTGCGCGCGCTCTCGCCCGAGATGATCGAGGGGCTCAGGCGGTCGGCGTCCGGCTATGCCGAACGCCAGGCGCATTTCGCCGCCAACCTCCGCCGGGTCGACTGACCCCCGTCACTACTCCCGCATGTGGCGGGGCAGCGTGCCCGCCACCGCGCTGCGCAGGCGATAGACGCTGCTCGACGCGGTGATGTAGACCACGTGGCCGTCCTCCGCGAAGGCGAGGTTGGCCGCGACTTCGGGCATGCGGATGCGTCCGATCACCTTGCCGGCGGGCGTGATGATCGAAATGCCGCCCGGGCCGGTCGCCCAGACGTTGCCCGCCGAATCGACCTTCAGGCCGTCGGGCCCGCCCTCGCCCTGCGCCGCGTCGAAGCGGGTGAGGATGCGCGGGTTCGACAGCGCGCCGTCTGCCCCGACCGTATAAGCGCGGATGAACATTTCCGGCCCGTAATTGCTGACGTACAGCGTGCGCCCGTCGGGCGCGAAGCCGATCCCGTTGGGCAGCGGCATGTCCGTGGCGGCGGCGGTCAGCTTGCCGTTGGCGTACCGGAACACGCCGTTGAACGGCAGTTCCTTGGCCGGATCCTTGTCCATCCCCTTGAACAATCCGAACGGCGGGTCGGTGAACCACACCGCCCCGTCGCCCGCGACGACGAGGTCGTTCGGGCTGTTAAGACGCTTGCCCTGATATTCGGCGAGAAACGGATGGATCGCCTTGTTCGCATCGACGCGCACGATCCGGCGCGCGCCCATCTGGGTCAGCAGGACCGATCCGTCGGCGGCGGGCGCCATGCCGTTCGGGCCGATATTGGCGCCCGCCGGCGGGTTCTTATAGCCGCCCGCATTGGTGATCAGCGTCTCGGTCTTGCCGGCGGGGGTGACAGCCACCACCCTGTCGCCCTGCACGTCGGAGAACCACAGCCGCCCGTCGCGCCACATCGGCCCTTCGGCGAAGATGAAGCCCGTCGCGATACGTTCGATCCGCGTCCCCGGCGCGATCACCGCGTCGAGCGCGGGATCGAGCCGCTCGACCGTCGCGGCCGCCGCCGGCTGCGCGGCGGCCGGCGGGATCGCGACGGGAAGCATGGGCGCCGACAAGGCGGCAAGCGCGAGGCGCAGGCGGATCATGCGGAAACTCTCCTGAATGCTAGGAACGGTGCGCGGCGGACGGCTCAGACGCTGTCGGTGAGCAGAACCAGATAATCCTTGTTGAGCACCGTATTCTCGATCAGCGGCCAGACCTCCTGGTGGATGTCGGACTTGATCCACACCTGGCGCTGCTCCTCGCTCTCGTAGGTGAGCTGGAAGCGATAGTTGATGCCCGCCGCCGGGGCGGGGCCGCCCTGGATCACGCTGCGCAGCTTGAGCATCTTGAGATCGAGGAAGCCGCGCCCGCGAAAGCTTTCCGCCGCCGGCTTGAAGCGCGTGTGGAACGCGGTCAGCATCTCCTGCTCGCGCTTCGGATCGACCGCGAGATCGCAATAGAGCACGATCGGTTTCTTGCCCGTCGCGGGCGCCGCGCGCACCGCGGCCCCCGGCACGGCGGCAACCGCCCCCGCCAGCCCCATCATCTTCAGCAAGCCACGCCGGTTCATCGCATCCCTCCTTGTCAAAATCCGTGGATCAGCGCCGGGGCCGCAAGGCCGCCATCGCCGCGCGATAGCGCGCCTTGGCGTCCAGATCGCGCGCCACCCCGATCACCATCAGTTCGAGCGGGGCCGCCCCCGACTGCCGCAGCGCGCGGCTCTCGCCGAGATCGACCGGCACCGCGTCGCCCGCGCGGACCTTGGCGGTCTCCGTCCCGACGGTGATCTCGCCTTCGCCCCCCATCACGTAATAGACTTCGCTCATGTCGGGCTGCGTCGCGGCCCCCACCGATGCGCCGGGCGCCAGCAGCAGATGATCGACATAGGACCAGGCGGTCGAGAAGACGGCCGGGTCGAGCGCGCGGCGATACAGGACCTGCCCCGCGCCGCCGGCATTGGCCGCCATCGGCTTGAGCAGCGCGCGGTCGAGCCGCATCGTGATGAATTGCGGGATCGGGTCGATCGGCACGCCGACGCGCGGATCGCCCAGGTCGAAATTGTCATAGGCCTTGGTCGTGCCGACATTGATGTTCAGCCACTGCAGCGGCCGGTCGGTCGCATTATAGATGCCGTGCGCCGCGCCCATCCGGTTGGGCGCGCCCACGGGCCCCTTCAGCGTCGAGGTGCGGCCATCGACCGTGAACTGCGCCTCGCCGTCGAGGATGACGAACATCTCCTCGCACTGGTTATGGAAATGCTGGCCGATCCCGCTGCGCGGCGCGATCTCGCCGCGATGGACGAAGATCAGGTTGCTGGCGAGCGCGTCGGTGCCGAGCAGCGGACCGAACTTCATCGATCCCGCGCCGCCGTGCACGCCGCTTGCCTGCCGAAAGCGCGACGGGTCGGTATGCCCGATCCGCTCGGCCAGCGGCTTTGCCGCCCACGTTCCGCTCGTTGCCATGCACATCAGCAGGCCGCCCGCCAGGGCCGCCGCGCGAGGTCTCCTCAAAGCCCCTTCTCCCGTCGATATGGCCGGTTGATCCGGTCTCGGGTTCGGGCATACAAGCATCCGCCGAAAAGTCATATATGATATTATTTGCGCCGACGGTCATCAGGCCGCGGTGTCGGGAGGATCCTCGCATGGCGTCACGCCCACGTTCCCGGATGAGGCTCGTCCTCATCTTCCTGCTGTTCGTCATCAGCGCGATCGCCTTTCTCGATCGCACCAACATCTCCGTCGCGGGCGTCGCGATGCGCCAGGAATATGCGATCGATCAGGTCGAACTCGGCTGGGTCTTCAGTGCGTTTCTAGTTGGCTACGCGTTGTTCCAGGTGCCGGCCGGGTGGCTGGCGGCGCGCTTCGGTCCGCGCATCGTGCTGACCGGCGCGCTTTTATGGTGGGGCGTGTTCACCGCCGCGACCGCGCTGATTTCGCCCACGGGGGCGAACGCCTTGCTGTTCCTCGCGCTGACGCGCTTCGCGCTCGGGATCGGCGAATCGGTCGTCTACCCGTCCGGCAATCAGTTCGTGGCGCGCTGGATCCCCGCGCAGGAGCGGGGCAAGGCCAATGGCTGGATCTTCGCCGGCGTCGGCGCGGGCTCGGGCATCACCCCGCCGCTCATCACCGCGATCATCCTGTGGGGCGGCTGGCGCGCCTCCTTCTACGTCTGCGCGGTGCTCGGGCTGGTCGCCGGGCTGGTCTGGTACTGGGTGGCGCGCGACCGGCCCGAGGAGCATCCGCGCGTCGATGCGGGTGAGCTCGCCCATATCCGCGCCGGCCTTCCGCCGGCCAAGCCGGTCGAGCGCGTTGCGGTGCCGTGGGGCATTGTGCTCACCAGCCGCAACGTGTGGGGCCTGTTCTGGAGCTATTTCGCCTTCGGCTACGTGATCTGGATCTTCTTCAGCTGGTTCTTCATCTACCTGGCCGAGGCGCGCCAGCTCGATATCAAGTCGAGCGCGGCCTACGCGATGCGGCCCTTCCTGTGCATGACCGCCGGCTGTCTGGCGGGCGGCGTGCTGAACGATCGCATCGCCGCGCGGCGGGGGCTTTACTGGGGCCGGTCGGGGCTCGCGATGGTCTCGTTCGTGCTCACCGGCATCTTTCTGATCCTGGGTTCGACCGCGAGCGACGCGACGGTGGCGGTGCTGGTGCTCGCGGGCGGCGCCGGGGCCATGTACCTGTCGCAAAGCTCCTTCTGGTCGGTGACGGCGGACATAGCGGGGCCGCACACGGGGGTCGTCTCGGGCTTCATGAACATGGGGTGCCAGATCGGCGGCGCGGTGACCGCCTCGCTGACCCCGTGGATCGCGGCGCAGTTCGGCTGGACCGCCGCGTTCGTCGCGGGGGCGACCGTCGTGCTCCTCGGCGTGGGCGCGTGGGCGGTGGTCGATCCCAACCGGCTGCTCGTCCCCGACGACAAGGTCGCGGAGGATGTGCCCGCCGACGTCAAAGCCGGCGTGGCATCCTGACCGCGATCGGCTTGGCGTCCGGCAGGTCGAAATAGGTCGTGCCCACGGGCGTGCGCCGGACATGGACCGGCGTACCGACCGCAGGCGGCAGCCCCTGCACCGCCGTGTCGTAGACCGTGCCGTCCTCCAGCCGCAGCCGGTGATAGTTGCGGCGGAGCCGCTCGACCGCCACGATCCGACTGTCGAAATCGGTGCGCCTGCGCAGCTGGTCCCGGCCCGGCACGGGCTGGCGCCCCGTCGCGGCGACGGGCGCGGGCGGTGCCGGGGGCGGGCTTTCGCTGTGCACCACCGGCCCAGGCTGTGATGCCGCCGGTGACGGCACGGACGGGCGCGCGGGGGGCGGCGTGTTGCCCCGTCCCGCCGCGCGGTCGTAACAGGCCAGTCGCGACGCCGCGTCGTCGATCGCGGCGCAATCCTGTGCCGGCGTCGCGCCGAAGCCCATCGTCGGCAGTGCGGCCATCGCCAGCGCGGTCATGCGGAAAGCCTGTTTCATGCGGTCACTCTCCTCGTCTTTTCCATTTGACTGCAAGCGCTAAGATCATATCGTATAGGAAACAAGCGATCCTGCCGCTGAGCGGATCGCGATAGAGGGAGAGTGCGATGACGCTGCTGAAGGCCGCGCTGGGACTATGTGCCGGCGCATCGATCGCCACCGCGTTGATCGCACAGGCGCCTCCCCCGGGCGGGCCGCCGCCGGGCGCGTCGCGGCCCCCGCTCGAGATCGGCTGGGCGCCCAAGCGTACCCCCTACCGCGCCTATGAATCGCCGAACCGCGCCTGGTGGAAGCTGGCCGACGTGCTCGCGCTTCACAAAGGCGAGAAGAACTGGGTCCAGCCGATCGTGCGCAACGACGATCTGGCGGCGGATTGGCACCAGCTCGCGCCCGGCGGGCGCATGCCCGAGGTTCAGTATCCCGATAACCGCACCGCGATGATCGTGTGGGGCGGGCAGCTTCGCGTCCAGATCAAGGGGCAGGAGCCGTTCGTCGCCACCAAGGGGTTCGAGATCAACGTCCCCTTCCGCCTGCCCTTCACGGTCGAGGCGATCGGCACCGAACCCGCTCTATGGCTGGAGGTACACGCCGCCGGCGATCTGCCCATCTATCCGGTGACGAGCCAGCCGAACAAGCCGAAGGACGTGAAGGGCTATACCTATATGCAGGCCGTCCTGTCGGGCGGGCCGGGCGTCTATGACGGCGCACACAAGCCCTATCTCGATTATTATAAGGACGTGATCGGCGGCGGCGCGCGCGCGGGCGCGTTCATCGCCAGCGACCATATGTTCGTGAACAACATCCGCGGTCGCGGCACGCCCACGCCACCGGCCAGCGTCCTTGGTCACTACCATTTCGGCTATGACGAATTCTGGTTCGTAATGGAGGGCAACATCGATTATCAGATCGAGGGCGTGCCTTTCTTCACCGCGTCGCCCGGCGACGTCGTGACCGCCGCCGAAGGCCGCTGGCACCGCGCCAGCTTCGGTGGACCCGTGGGGCAGATGGGGACGCGCGTCGCCATCAATCCCTACCCGCGCGGCTTGCATAACTACACGGTGGAGTCCGGCGGACGGCAATAGCCGTCGGCGGATTGATACCGGCTCCGGACCGCGCATGCGATCGCATGCGCGGCTTTCGGCGTGTGTTCATGTCGGCCTATTCATTCCTGAAATCGACGATAAGCATTGGTTAATTGCAAATCCCCTCCCGTTCGTGCCGTGATGCAGCATGTTAGCGCAAACAAAACTTCGCATCCGCACAATAACGATCTCTAATTTAGTCTTATCTTTAAGGCCCTGCGGCGCAGCGCGAGACGCCTATTATATAATTGCTCGCCGTAGAACGGTCTCGCTCTCTCCTTATTGATTGCGTGCACTTGACGGACGTTAGTCGACAGCCTTATGCCTCTATCTCTGGATCGTATAGGATATGAAAATCCTAGCGGCCGAGGGGATGACAATCAGAAAGGGGTCACGAAATGCGACTTTCGTCACGCATTGGGCTGGAAGGATCGCTTGTCGCGATCATTGCCGCGATGCTCGCGCCGACCGGGGCGACCGCGCAGACCGCGGCGGGAACGGGCAACGTCACGTCCGATCAGGGTGAAGTCGTGGGTCGGGCGACGCCCACTCCGGTCGTGGCCGACACGACCCAATCCGATCAGGACATCGTCGTCACCGGCACCGTGATCCGTGGCGTCGCCCCGATCGGCTCCAACCTCGTGTCGCTCGGGCAGGAGGCGATCGAGAAGGTCGCGCCGGTCAACGTGTCGCAGATCGTCAACACCGTGCCGTCCATCTCGACCGCGGGCTCGGTCGCGCAGGGCGAGAACGCCTATTCCTATTATTCGCCGCAGATTCACAGCCTTGCGGGCTCCTCGTCCAACACCACGCTGGTGCTGATCGACGGCCTGCGCCTGCCCGGCGGCGGCACGCAGTTCGCGCAGAGCGATCCCAACATCATTCCCGTCAGCGCGATCCAGCGGGTCGAGGTGCTCGCCGACGGCGCATCGTCGGTCTACGGGTCGGACGCGGTCGCGGGCGTGGTCAATTTCATCACGCGCCGCACCTATGACGGCATCAACATCAACGCGCGCTACGGCTTCGCCGACAATTACAACGTCAAGGACGTGAACTTCATCTGGGGCACGCGCTGGGACACGGGCGGCGTCTATGTCGCCGGCGGCTACAGCGACGGCAGCAACTTGCGCAACAAGGACCGGGGCTTCGCCAGCCGCGGCGATTATCGCGATGTCGGCGGCAGCAACAACAACAGCTTCTCGTGCAACCCCGCGACGATCCAGGTGACGGGCGTGAGCTCGGGCGCGACGCCGTCGGGCGTGTTCCTGTCGCCCGGCGCGACGAGCACCGTGGCGAACAACGCGACCAACGCGCCGTGCAACAACTCGGTCTATTCGACCCTGATATCGGCGCAGTTCCGCGCCAACGCGATGATGAAGGTGGTGAACGACTTCTCCGACAAATTGTCGGTCACCGCGATGCTGAACTACAATTATCAGAAGACGAAGAATCCGCAGGGGCCGGGCACGTTCAACGGCGCGGCCTTCTCGCAAGCCGCCGTCGGCACCTCGATCGCGGCCGGCGTTCCGGTTCTGCAGGGTCAGGTCAATCCGTTCTATACCAACCCGACGGGCGCGCCCAACGGCACGCGCCAGGCGATCAACTTCCTCGCTCTGCGCGATGACGGGGATTACGGCACCAGCGAGTCGGATTCGGATTCGATCTACGCGACCTTCATCGCCGACTATAAGCTCAGCGATAATTGGACGCTGACGTTCAGCGATGCCTTCGGCCGCAATCGCTCCTCGCTCAACAACGTCGACACGTTCTGCAGCGCCTGCGCCATGCTCGCACTCAACGGCACGACGCAGGTGTCGGGCAATTACACCGTCACCAACATCGCCGGTCAGAACGTCATCGCAACGCAATTCCCGCTGACCGTCGACAATGCGATCGACGTATGGGGCGTCGGCACCGGCCGGACCTCGCAGGCGACGCTGCGCCGCCTCTACACGAACCAGACCTCGAACACGAATTACAACAATTTCAACCAGACCAAGCTCGACCTGCAAGGCTCGCTGTTCAAACTGCCCGCCGGCGACATGAAGGTCGCGGTCGGCGGCGAATATTTCTGGCAGAACCAGGAACAGAAGATTGCGGGCAGCAACAATACCGGCCCGACGACCAACGGGTCAAACTTCCGCGTCTACCGCTACGACCGGACCGTGAAGTCGGCCTATGCCGAACTCTACATCCCGCTGGTTTCGCCCGAGATGGGAATTCCGCTCGCCAATCGGATCGACGTCAGCATTTCGGGCCGCTACGACAAATATAGCGACGTCGGCGACACGACCAATCCGAAGTTCGCCGCGAACTGGGAAGTCACCCCCGGCCTGAAGCTGCGCGGCAATTACAGCCGCGCGTTCGTGGCCCCGCCGACGGCGGTGATCGGCGATCCGACGCAGGGCTATCTCTATGCGTCGGGCAGCGTCGGCACGCAGGGCTCGATCAACGTTCCGGTCAACAATTACCCCGACGTGCGGTTGATCCCGAACGCGATCATCCAGAACACCAACATCTCCTGCGCGCAGGCGACGGCGGGCCAGGTCTGCACGCTCGGCAGCGGCGCCACCCCCTCGGGTCTGCGTCGTCAGCTCGGCGGCGGCTTCTCCAACATGGTCCCGCAAAAGGGGCGGAGCTGGTCGGCGGGCGTCGACTTCTCGCCGCGTTTCCTGCCGGGCTTCGTCAGCTCGTTCACGTTTTTCAGCAACAAGTTCATCGGCGGCGTGAGTTCGCCGAGCCCGACTGCGATCGTGAACTCGGCCGGTCTGCGTGATCTGCTGACATTGTGCCCGACCGGCTGTTCCGCGGAGCAGATCAATACCTTCGCCAATGTCGACAATGGCGCGACCATCTCCGGTGCGGTGCCGCCGGTGGTCTACTTCCTGCTGGATCAGTCGAGCCGCAACGCGCTCAACCTGAAGGTGCAGGGTATCGACTACCAGCTCAGCTACCAGACCGAGATCGGATCGGCGGGCCGCTTCACGTTCGGCACGTCGGGCACCTACTTCACGAAATTCACCCAGAATTTCGGCGGCGGGACCAACTTCTCGATCCTCAACACGTCGGGCTACAACACGACCTTCCCGTCGGTTCAGTTCAAGAACCGCGCGCAGCTCGGCTGGAGCCTGGCGGGTATCTCGGCCGACCTGTTCTGGAACTATACCGGCCGCTATCGCAACTGGTCGTCCACCTCGGTCATCCCGATCACGGTCGACTCCGCCGGCAACCCCACGGGCGGCGGCGACCGGGTGAAGGCCAACAACACCTTCGACCTCCACCTGCAGTACGAGTTCCGCGACGAAAGCGTGCTCAACGGCTGGCAGGTCTATGTCGACGTGCAGAACCTCTTCGACAAGGATCCGCCCTTCTACAACGGCAACACCGCCGGCATCCTGGGCGGCGCCTGGGGTTATAACGGGTTCGTCTCGAACCCGATCGGGCGGCTCATCTCGCTCGGTCTGCGCGTGAACCTCTAACTCGCCTGTCCCCCCACTGCCGCCCGTCGAAGCCACGACGGGCGGCACCTTTGTCCGGCCGCGACCGGCCTTCCCCGATGAAGATGCCGGCCCGGTCCCGGATCCTTTCCGAAGGGGAAGCACCATGATTCGACAAATTCATACCTGCGCGGCCCTCGCTTTCCTCACGCTCGCCGCCAGGTCTCCCGCGCAGATCGCGGTCTCCGCCAACGACGGCAAGGCGCGTCCCGCCGCCGAGCCCGACGCCCCGCGCACCGCCGATTCGATCACCGTCCTGGATCTGGGGCGGACGCCCGTCCGCCAGCTCGCGACCCTGCCCGTCCCCGGCAGCGTGGTCGGCCCGCCCTCGGGCGTCGCGCTCACCCGCGACAGCCGGCTGGTGATCGTCGCCGCGGCGCAGACGCTCGATGCCGAAGGCAAGCTCGCCCATGCAGACATCGTCTCGCTGATCGATTTGTCGCGTCCCGCCGCGCCGCGTCTCGTCCAGACCGCGCATGCCGGCGCGGGCGCGGCCGGCGTCGCGATCAACCCGGCGGGCACGTTGGTGCTGGTCGCCAACATGGAGGCGGACAGCGTCTCGGTCTTCGCGCTCGCCGATCACCGCCTGACCCCGCTCGACACGATCCGCTTCGATCCGAAGACGCGCCCGGCCGACGTGGGCTTCGCGCCCGACGGCCGCACCGCTTATGTCGTGGCGATGGGCACCAGCCGCCTCGTTCCGCTGGCGGTTGCGGGTCAGCGGCTGACGCGCGCGGGCGACGGCATCGCGATCGGGCCGCAGCCCTACAGCCTGACGATCAGCCCCAAGGGCGACCGCGCCTATGTGTCGCATCTCGGCGGCCGCGCGCCGTCGGCCACGCGCGGGCCCAAGCCGGGCGCGATCGGCATCGTCGATCTCGCCGCCGGGCGGATGATCGATCAGGTCGATACCGGCATCACGCCCGAGCATATCGGCCTGTCGCCAAGCGGGCGTTACCTCGCCGCCGTCGTCCAGAATGGCTCGACCGCGCCCAGGGACTCGCCAGCTTACAAGGATTACGGATTACTGGTCGTGTTCCGCACCGGCGCCAGCGGGCTCGTGCCCGTGGCGGAGGCGCGGACCGGCGCCTGGTGCCAGGGCGCGGCGTGGCGCACCGATGAGACGTTGGTGATGGTGCAATGCTCGGCCGCCAAGCAGATCGAGGCGTTCCGTTTCGATGGAAGGGCGCTTCAAGCCGATCGGGCCAGCCTGATCCAGCTCGATGCCCGCCCCGGCGCGATCGCCACCGCACGCCACAATTGAAGCGCTTGGCCGGGGCGGTGGATCGCCGCCCCGGCCAGCTTGAGTCACACGTCGAGGTTGGCGACGCTCAGCGCATTTTCCTGGATGAACTCGCGCCGCGGCTCGACCACGTCGCCCATCAGGCGGGTGAAGATCTCGTCCGCGACGTCGGCCTGCGCCACCTCGACCTTCAGCATCGAGCGCGCGGTTGGATCGAGCGTGGTCTCCCACAATTGCTCGGCATTCATCTCGCCAAGCCCCTTGTAGCGCGCGATCGCCGCGCCCTTGCGCCCGGCGGCCAGCACCGCCTCGAGCAGTTCGGACGGACGCGCGATTCGGGTGATGCCCTTGGTGCTGGCGCTTGCCGTCTCCTCGGCATCGTCGGCACCCTCGTCCGCTTCGGCGAGGCCGATCGGCACCAGCCGCGATAGCGCGGCATAGCTGTCCGCCTGCTCGCTCGCGAGCGTGTGCAGCTTGCGCGCCTCGGCCGACTGGACGAAGCCCGCATCGACCACATGGTGATCGGTCACGCCGCGCCACAGCCGGCGCGCGTGGAAGCCGCCCTCACCGGTCGCCTCGACCTCCCACCGCGCCTCGGGATCGGCGCGGCCCAGCCATGCGGCGACCGCGGCGGCGACCGCCCGCCGGTCGCCGAGCGCCGGATCGAGCGCGCCCGCCAGCGCCAGCGCCTCGACCAGGTCGTACGCGTAGCGGCGCGGGACATAGGCCATCAGCCGCGCCATGCGCTGCGCATGCTCGACCATGTTGCGCAGGTCGTTGCCCCCGCGCTGCCCCTCGGCCCCTTCGAGCAGCACGCCCGACAGGCCGTTATCGAGCAGATAGGCGTCGAGCGCGGGCTGGTCCTTCAGATAGCGTTCCTGCCGGTTCTTCGTCACCTTGAACAAGGGCGGCTGGGCGATGAACAGATGCCCGCGCTCGATGATGTCGGGCATGTGCCGGTAGAAGAAGGTCAGCAGCAGCGTCCGGATATGCGCGCCGTCGACGTCGGCGTCCGTCATGATGACGATCTTGTGGTAGCGAAGCTTTTCGATGTTGAAATCGTCGCGGCCGATGCCGGTGCCGAGCGCCTGGATCAGCGTGCCGACCTCCTTCGACGACAGCATCCGGTCGAAACGCGCGCGCTCGACGTTCAGGATCTTGCCCTTGAGCGGCAGGATCGCCTGGATGTTGCGGTCGCGGCCCTGCTTGGCGGAGCCGCCGGCGCTGTCGCCCTCCACCAGGAACAGCTCGCACTTGGCGGGGTCGCGTTCCTGGCAGTCGGCGAGCTTGCCGGGCAGCGAGGCGATCCCCATCACGCTCTTGCGGCTGGCCTCGCGCGCGCGCTTGGCGGCTTCGCGCGCGGCGGCCGCGTCGATCGTCTTCTGGATGATCGACCGGGCGTGCTGCGGGTTTTCCTCAAGCCATTCGGCGAGCTTGTCGGCCATCAGGCTTTCGAGCGGCTGGCGCACCTCGGACGAGACGAGCTTGTCCTTGGTCTGCGATCCGAACTTGGGATCGGGCAGCTTGACCGAGACGATCGCGGTCAGCCCCTCGCGCATGTCATCGCCGGTGAGGCTGACCTTCTCCTTCTTCATCATGCCCGACTTGTCGGCATAATTGTTGAGCGTACGGGTCAGCGCGGCGCGGAACGCGGCCAGGTGCGTGCCGCCGTCGCGCTGGGGGATGTTGTTCGTGAAGCAGAGGACCTGCTCGTAATAACTGTCGTTCCACTCCAGCGCGACGTCGATCCCGATATCGTCGCGCTGCCCCGTGACCGAGATCGGATCCGGGAAGAGCGGCGTCTTGGCGCGGTCGAGATACTTCACGAAGGCCGCGATCCCGCCCTCGTAATACAGTTCATGCTCCTGATGCTCGGCATGGCGCGCGTCGACCAGGAAGATGCGCACGCCCGAATTGAGGAAGGCGAGCTCGCGGTAGCGATGCTCCAGCTTCTCGAAATCAAATTCGGTGATCTTGAACGTCGCCGGGCTCGGCAGGAAGGTGACGCGCGTCCCCTTCTTTCCCGCCGGCGCGGGGCCGACGACCTTGAGCGGCGCGACCGCGTCGCCATGCGCGAAGCGCAGGAAATGCTCCTCGCCGTCCCGCCAGATTGTCAGGTCCAGGAATTCGGACAGCGCGTTCACCACCGACACGCCAACACCGTGCAGACCGCCCGACACTTTGTAGGCATTGTCGTCGGACGTATTCTCGAACTTACCTCCGGCATGGAGCTGGGTCATGATGACCTCGGCCGCCGACACGCCCTCCTCGGGGTGGATGCCGGTCGGAATGCCGCGCCCGTTATCCTCGACCGAGACCGACCCGTCGGGGTTGAGCGTGATCACGATCCGGTCGCAATGCCCGGCCAGCGCCTCGTCGATCGCATTGTCGCTGACCTCGAACACCATATGGTGGAGGCCCGATCCGTCGTCGGTGTCGCCGATATACATGCCGGGACGCTTGCGGACCGCGTCGAGGCCCTTCAGCACCTTGATCGAGGAGGCGCCATATTCGTTGGTCTGGGGGTCGGTTGCCATGCCCAGCATATCGGGATTCGGGGGTCGAAACCCAAGCGAAATGGAGGCCTCCGGCGCCGCGCCGGGCGCGGCGCGCCTCAGGCGCGGACGG
>NZ_JBMDXG010000324.1:0-1694 GCF_048594985.1 Sphingomonas sp.
GCCGCGCAGGCGTTCTTCAAGCGGAGCGATCTGGCCTGCATCATCTATACCAGCGGGACGGGCGGCTCCCCGCGCGGGGTGATGCAGCATCACGGCGCGATCCTGCACAATGTCGCCGGCTGCTGCGCCGTCATCAGCGAGGATTTCGGATGGGGGGAGGAGGTGTTCCTGTCCTTCCTGCCGCTGTCCCACGCCTATGAGCATACCGGCGGGCAGCATTTCCCGATCGGGCTGGGCGGCGAGATCTATTATGCCGAGGGCCTCGACAAGCTTGCCTCGAACATCGAGGAGGTGCGTCCGACGATCATGGTCGTCGTGCCGCGCCTGTTCGAGGTGCTGCGCCAGCGGATTTCCAAGGCGATCGAGAAGCAGGGCAAGGTGCCGGCGTACCTGCTCGACCGTGCGGTGGCGATCGAGGGGCGGCGCGCGGTGACGGGCCGGACGGCGATCGGCGACCTCCCCGCCGATTTCGCGGTCGGGCGGCTGCTGCGTCCGAAGATTGCCAAGCGGTTCGGCGGGCGGATGAAGGCGATGGTGTCGGGCGGTGCACCGCTCAATCCGGAAGTCGGCAATTTCTTCCAGGCGCTCGGCCTCACCTTTCTTCAGGGGTATGGCCAGACCGAGGCGGCGCCCGTCATCTCCTGCAACCGCCCCGCCGCCGGCCTGAAGATGGACACGGTCGGTCCGCCGCTGCCCGATACGGAGGTCCGCATCGCCGAGGACGGCGAAATCCTCGTCCGCGGCGAGTTGGTCATGCACGGCTATTGGCGCAACGACGCGGAAACCGCGCGTGTGCTTAAGCCGGATCCGGCGGAACCCCATAAGGGCGTCTGGCTGCACACCGGCGATATCGGCCTGATCGACGAGAAGGGCCGGATCAAGATCACCGACCGCAAGAAGGACATCATCGTCAACGACAAGGGCGACAATGTCGCGCCCCAGAAGATCGAGGGGATGCTGACGCTCCAGCCCGAAATCGTGCAGGCGATGATCTATGGCGACCGCAAGCCCTATATGGTCGCGGTGCTGGTGCCCGATCCCGAATGGACGCAGGAATTCTGTGCGAAGGGCGGGGCAAGCTGCGATTTCGCGGCGCTGTCGCGCAGCCACGCGTACAGGACGGCGCTGGGCGCGGCGGTCGAGCGGGTCAACAAGGACCTGTCGCAAATCGAGCGGGTCCGCCGCTTCATCATCGCCGACGCGCCGTTCGCGATCGAGAACGAGCAGTTGACCCCCAGCCTCAAGATCCGCCGGCACGTCCTGAAACAGGTCTATGGCGAGCGACTGGACGCGCTGTACAAGGGTTAATCGGTCGCTGGTTCGACGACCGGGCGACACCGTTCACCGCAGCGCGCCGAGGCATGAGCGGCTGATAGAAGAGTACTCAACCTGTTGTTTCGAAACGGCGATTCCAGCCGGCACGCCGCGCGTTGGCCCGAAGCTGAACCTGCGATAAAGGAACGGCGGCGACACCGACGCCGTTCTTGCCCCCGTTCGCAACGAACGAGGAGTGAGACGATGTTCAAGCCGATGTTCGCCTGCGCCGCCGCCGTCGCCGCGCTGACCGCCGTGCCCGCCATGGCTGGCGACGAACCTGCCCGCGACCGCTATGCCGGCATGTTCGACGACAGCAATTCGCACTATCTCGACTACAAGACCGACCTCTCCGAGGCCCGCCGCGAGCTCAAGAAGGA
>NZ_JBMDXG010000325.1:0-11808 GCF_048594985.1 Sphingomonas sp.
CCGCGCGGGATCGACCGCGATCACCTGCACGATCAGCCGCCGTTCGGTCGCGCGCAGCGTGTCGGCCGCACGGCCGAGCGCCAGCGTGAAGGCGCAGGCGAGCAGCATTAGCACGGTAGTCGCCGCGACCAGCCAGGGCAGCGCCCCGGGGCGGCGCGCGGGGGGCAGAAGCGGGGCGGACACCATGGGGATGGCCGGGCGCGGGGCGGCGGGGCTCATGCCGCACTCTCGCGCGGGGTAGTGGGCAACGCCTCGATCCGCCCGCGCGCCAGCCGCATCGTCACGGCGCGCGGCACCTGCCCGACCAGACCGAGATCATGCGTCGCGACCAGCACGGTGGTGCCCTGCGCGTTGAGGTGGCGGAGGAGGTGGAGGATGCGCGCCGCCATCTCCCGATCGACATTGCCGGTCGGTTCATCGGCGACGATCAGCTCGGGATGCGCGATCACGGCGCGGGCGATGGCGACGCGCTGCTGCTCGCCGCCCGACAGGGTCGCGGGCAGCGCGTGCCGGCGCGGACCCATGCCGACCCAGTCGAGCATTTCGCGCACGCGGGGGGCGATCTCGTCTTCCGCCATGCCGGCGATGCGGAGCGGGAGCGCGACATTGTCGCTTGCGGTGAGCGCGGGGACGAGGCGCGAATCCTGATGCACCACCCCGATCCGGCGGCGCAGCGCGGGGAGGCGCGCACGCGGCAGCCCGTCCGTATCCTGCCCGAACAGGCGGACGATCCCCCGGCTGGGGCGCGCGGCGAGCGTGACGAGGTTGAGGAAGGAGGTCTTGCCCGCGCCCGAGGCGCCGGTGAGGAAATGGAACGAGCCGGGCGCGAGCGCGAAGCCGAGCCCCGACAGGATTTCGGGCCCGGTGCCGTAGCGCAGGCCCACATTGTCGAACTGCACGATGGCGGCCATGCGGCGCGCGATACTCCTTCGCCGAACCCGCCGACCCCTTGGCATGGGCGCGCGATGCATCGCAAGCCGCACGCGACCCCTTGCGGGGGCGGGGCCGCCCGTGCTTGATCCGGGGATGCTGCTCACCTGCCCGAACTGCGGCGCGACCTACGACGTTCCGGAAACCGCGATCGGCCCCGAGGGCCGCAAGATACGCTGCCGCGCGTGCGATACGCGCTGGTTCGAGCCCGCGCGCACCCCCGCCGAGGCGGCGGCGCCTGTGCCGGTCACGCCCCCCGAGCCGCCGGTCGAGCCCGCGCCGTCCGCCCCGGCTATCGTGCCCGCGCCGCCGTCGCGCAGGCGGCTGCCGTGGTTGCTGCTGATCCTCGTCCTGCTGGTGATCGGGCTGGGCGCGGGAGTCGCGTCGATCGTGTGGGGGCCGCAGCGCGTCGCCTCACGGCTGGGCATCGCACAGGATCGCGTGCCGCTGGGCATCGCGATCACGCGCGAACCCGACTGGCGGATGATCGCGGGCGGCAGCCAGTTGTTCGCGGTATCTGGGCGCATCTGGAACCCGACCGACGTCGAACAGAGCGTGCCCGACATCCGCGCCGAGCTGAAGGACCGGCAGGGCAGGACGGTCTATGCGTGGACGATCACGCGGCCGGTGACGCGGCTGGGCCCGGGGCAGCAGGCGAGCTTCGACGGGGCGGCGGTCGACGTGCCGGACCCGTCGAGCAACATCAGCGTGAGCTTCGCCGGCACCGACGCGCGCTGAAGGCTGGACGGACGCGGGAGCGGCGGTCTCGCGACGACGCGAGAGGGGCATTGCGGGGTCCGAAACCCTCTGCTAGGGGCACCGCCTCACCAGCCGGGGCGTGCCCCGGAACATCCCGATGTGCGGTCGTGGCGGAACTGGTAGACGCGCAACGTTGAGGTCGTTGTGTCCGAAAGGACGTGGAAGTTCGAGTCTTCTCGACCGCACCATTCGCCCGCTTGAGGGCGGGACAGATCGGAACCGCGGCTTTCGGGCCTGCTCGCAGGCCGCCGTCCTTCGATATTCCCCTGACGATGCTCGCGATCCGCTTGATCGGAGGCGCATGGGGCAAGGGCTGCCACACGCCTCCCGGGATCTCCGCTTCCTTTAGAGTTCGCGTCCCAGCGCGGTATCGATCGACCAGGCGACCGCGCCGTGCATGGCGATGACCAGCGCGATCACGCCCAGGATGATCGGATATTCGATCCCCCGGTCGATCCACGGATAGGTGGGTCCAAGCGCGACGCAGATCGCCACCATCTGCCCGACGAACAGCGCGGCGATTAACCGTGTCGCGAAACCGGCCGCGATTGCGAGCCCGCCGAACGTCTCCAGCAGCGCGATGAACAAGGCCAGCTGCGGCGCGAAGGGCAGGTGCAGCACGTTCTGGATGAGGTTGGTCGATCCGGCCATCGGATCGGCCATCGATCCGTGCGCGCTGCCGGTCAGCTTCGGCAGGCCATGCGTGACGATCGTGAGGCCGAAGGCGACGCGGAGGAGGACGTAGCTCGCCACCCTGCCGCGTGCAGAGAGGGGCCCCAGCGCGGGGACGATCAGGCGGGTCGGGCGGGCCGTGCCGGCCGGCGGAAACTCGGACATGGGGCGTTCCTCGGTTCGTTACGCCGGCGATAATGTTCGGCCTCGTGCTTCGTTGCGAGCAGATCGATACGCGGCGGCGAAAGCCGGTCAGAAGCGGAAGGTCAGCCCCACGCCGCCGGTGATCTGGGTGCGCGATCCGTCCTCGACGATCGGGCTGTCGCGCGCGTCGCCGACATAGCGGGTGGCGCCGATCCGCCCGAGCACGCCCCACCGCCGGGAGAATTGGAAGCCGGCGGTCACGCCCGCGCCGACATCGCGCAGGCCGTCGCCTGGGCGGGTGGCGCGTAAGCCGGTACGCGCGGCCTCGTCGGGCGTGATGCCGAAATAGGTGCGCATATAATGGCCGTCGGCCCACGATATCTGGCCGTCGATGTCGGCAAAGACGCGGCCCGCGCGGAGCAGCGCATAGGAGATCTGGCCGGTCGCGACGACGCCGTCATGCGCGTCGGCGACGTCCTTGAGCACGGTCAGATCGACGCCGATCTCGCCCTGGCCACGCGCGTTGCCGCCGAACCGGTAGCCGACGAACCCGCCGACCTCGACCGGCCGGTCGATCGCGTCCAGCCCGTCGAGCGGCGCGCGCGTGTCGGCGCGGTTGCGATTGCCGCGCGTTCCGATCGCCGGCCCGAGCATGAACGGGCTTTCGCCGAAGAGGTCGACCCGCGCGCGCAGCCCGCGCAACTGAAATTCGAGCCCCTTCCAGTCGACGGTGGCGATGAGGAAAGGCGAAGCCTGATAGCGGTCGGCGCCTTCATAGCGCGGCGTCAGCGCCGCGCCGAGGCCGATGAAGCCGGTGGCGCCACCCTGTTCCACCGCGGCGGGCGTGTCCGGGGCAGCCCTGGGAATCGTATCGCCCAGCGTCTGCTGCGCCGCACCTGGCGCCGCGAGCAGGGCGAGCCCGCCGAGGACGATCAATCCGGGATATCGAAGCATTCCGTAACTCTCCACCACGACCGGCGGGCGTGCTAGGAGCCGGAGGGAAGCCGCACGAAACGCTTTTGCGGCAGTGCGTCACTTTGTTCGCGAGGCGGCCATGACGACCCGAAACCGTACCATCGGCGATGCGTGATTTCGCGAAAATGCGGGAGGCGGCGCGAGGCGTGGACGCGCAGGGGCGCGTTGCGATCGCGCTGATCGTCGGCATCCTGTTCGGCTGGCTCGGCCCGTTCGATACCGACGAATTGCCGCTGTTCACCAATCTCGGCTTCTGGACGTCGATGTGCCTGCTGTGGTTCGTCGTGTCGTCGCCGATCGAGATCGCGCTCGCCTCCTTCTGGGACGGTTGGCCCAGGCGGACGCAGTGGGAGCGGTTGCTGCTCAAGGTGCTGCTGGCCGCCCCGATCGCGGCGTCGCTCGCCACCTTCGCGCTGGATCGGCTCGACCGGTGGGAACCCAGCCTGTTCGAAATGGCCGACCTGCTGTCGCAGACCATCGTCATCGGCGGATTGCTGGAGATGATCGCGGCCGCGACTTTGGGCGGCCGGGGCAGTCCTTTCATGCGCGAGGCCCGCATCGCCACGGCCGGTCCCGTTGCAGGGGCGGGTGCCCCCGCGACCGTCATCGATCCGACGCACGACAAACCTGACCGGCAGGAGAATGCGGCGATCGCGCCCTCGCCGCTGGTCGATCGGCTGCCCCCGTCCGTGCGGGGCACGGTGCTATGTCTGCAGATGCAGGACCATTATGTGCGTATCTATACCGATCGCGGATCGCACCTCGTGCTCATGCGGTTGAAGGATGCGATCGCGGAGTTGAACGGCACCGACGGGCTGCAAGTGCATCGATCTTGGTGGGCGGCGCGGGCGGCCATCCGATCGGTCAGCAGGACCGGCCGGACGACGATCCTCACCTTGTCGAACGGGCTGACCGTGCCCGTATCGCAACCCTACATCGCGGACGTGCTCGCCGTTCTGCCGGCCTGACCCGGTCCATCGCCGCTGGCGCGGGTTGCGGCCATCCGCGCTGTCTTGGCAAGCGCCTGCGCGAATGGCATCTTCATATCATATATGATAAGGAGAGGGCTGAATGAGGGGGATCACGCGGGTCGCGATCGGATGCGTCGCGACCGTGCCGCTGTGCGCGGGTGTCGCGCGGACGCTGCCATTCCAGGATAGCACGCTGCCGGTCGAGCGGCGGGTCGACGATCTCGTCTCGCGCCTCACGTTGGAGGAAAAGGCGTCACAGCTCGTCAATCAGGCGCGTGCGGTTCCGCGCCTGGGCATCCCTGAATATAATTGGTGGAACGAGGCACTGCACGGCATCGCCGGCGGCGGTTACGCCACCGTCTTTCCGGAGCCGATCGGCCTTGCCGCAACGTTCGACGCCCCCGCCATCCATCGCATGGCCGAGGCGATCGGCACCGAAGGGCGGGTCAAGTGGAACATGCTGCAGCGGACGGGCAAGGCGCCGCGGATCATGCAGGGGCTGACCTACTGGTCGCCGAACATCAACATCTTCCGCGATCCGCGCTGGGGGCGGGGCCAGGAGACCTATGGCGAGGATCCGTTCCTGACGGGCAAGCTTGGCGTCGCCTTCGTCCGGGGCATGCAGGGCAACGATCCGCGCTATTATCGCGTGTCCGCGACCGCCAAACATTATGCGGTCCACAGCGGTCCCGAGGTCGGGCGCCATTCGGACAATTTCGACGTCAGCCTCCACGATCTGGAGGACACCTACCTGCCCGCGTTCCGCGAGCTGGTGGTCGACGGCAAGGTCGAGTCGGTCATGTGCGCCTACAATGCCATCAACGGCGAACCGGCCTGCGCCAACCGCTTCCTGCTGAAAGACCGGCTGCGCGATGCCTGGGGCTTCAAGGGCCACGTTGTCGCCGACTGCGATTCGATCGCGGACATCCAGCGCGGGCACCATTTCGTCGGCACGCTGGCGCAGGCGGCGGCGGTGTCGCTGAAGCTGGGGGTCGACAATGACTGCACCGAATATGGCCGCGCGCCGGGGCCTACCTCCGATTACGACCGCTATCGCGAGGCGATGCAGCAGGGGTTGGTGACGCAAAGCGAGGTCGACCTGTCGCTGCGCCGGCTGTTCACCGCGCGGATGCGGCTGGGCATGTTCGATCTGCCGGAGCAGGTGCGGCCGGGCCAGGTCGCCGACGCCGCGCTGAACTCCCCCGCGCATCGCGAGCTCGCGCTGACGCTGGCGCGCAAGTCGATGGTGCTGCTGAAGAATGACGGCACGCTGCCGGCCCGTCCGGCGGCGGTGAAGAGGATCGCGGTGGTCGGCCCGCTCGCCGACCAGACCGATCCGATGCTGGGCAATTATCGCGGCCAGCCGTTGCAGGCGGTGTCGCCGCTCGACGGCATCCGCGCCGAATATCCCGATGCGGAGATCGTGTTCGAGCCCGGCACCGATTTCCTGCGCGTGGCCGAACCCGTGCCGACCGCCGCGCTCAAGACCGACGACGGGCAGCCGGGGCTGAAAGCCGAATTCTGGCGCAACGGCGCGTTCTCCGGCGCGCCGGCGCTGACCCGGATCGACGCGCGCGTGGCGTTCGATCGCAACGCCCCCGCCGCGATCCCCGATGCGGAGACCGTCTCGGCACGCTGGACGGGGCAGGTCGCCGCCCCGGCCGACGGCGTCTACAAGATCGGGATCGACGGCCGATCGGCCAAATTGTGGATCGACGGCCGGCTGGTCGCCGACAACACCAACCCGCAGCAGCGCGGCGCCAACCTGGTCACCATGACATTGCGCAAGGGCGAGGCCCATGCGGTGCGGATCGAGCAGACGCCGAGCCGCTTCCCGCCGCGCTTCGTGTGGAACGAGGTGCGCGCCGACGCACTGGCGCGCGCGGTCGCGGCCGCGCGCGCCGCCGACCTCGTCATCGCGGTGGCGGGCATCACCTCGGCGCTGGAAGGCGAGGAGATGACGGTCAACATTCCGGGCTTCTCGGGCGGCGACCGCACCAGCCTGGACATGCCGGCGGACGAGGAAGCGGTGCTGAAGGCGGTCAAGGAGACGGGCAAGCCGCTCGTGCTGGTGATCATGAACGGATCGGCGCTGTCGGTGAACTGGGCATCCAGGAACGCCAATGCGATCGTCGATGCCTGGTATCCGGGGCAGGAGGGCGGCACCGCGATCGCGCAGACGCTGTCGGGCCGCAACAATCCGGCGGGACGGCTGCCCGTGACCTTCTATACGGGAGTCGACCAGCTTCCGCCGTTCCGCGACTATGCGATGGCGAACCGGACCTATCGTTATTTCAAGGGCGAGCCGCTTTATCCGTTCGGCCATGGCCTGAGCTACACGTCGTTCGCCTATGACCGGCTGACATTATCGAGGAAGAAGCTGCGCGCGGGCGGCAGCCTGGGCGTCGACGTCACCGTGCGCAATACGGGCGCGGCGGCGGGCGAAGAGGTGGTCCAGCTGTACCTGACGATGCCCGAGCGGCCCGGCTTCCCGCTGCGCGCGCTCAGGGGCTTCACGCGGATCGCGCTTGCGCCCGGCGAGTCGCGGCGCGTGCATTTCGACCTGGACCCGCGCGCCTTGTCGGGGGTGACCGCGGAAGGCACGCGCAAGGTCGTCGCCGGAGGATATCGGATCGCCGTCGGCGGAGGACAGCCCGGGACCGGGGCGGCCGGCGTCGAAGGCGCGTTCGCGGTCACGGGGGAGCAAGCGCTGCCGATCTGAGCGCAAAGCGCGCGAAAGGCGGGGTCCAAGGGCTCCGCCAGCCTTGATCCGATCGGCGCGTCGGCCCACATGGGCCCCATGCTGATCGAGACGGAAACGACGCCCAACCCGGCGACCCTGAAGTTCCTGCCCGGACGCCCGGTGATCGAGGCCGGGCCGCCGCGCGACTTCGCCGATGCCGACGAGGCGGAGGCGTCGCCGCTTGCCGCCGCCTTGTTCTCGCTCGGCGACGTGACGGGGGTGTTCTACGGACGCGACTTCATCGCGGTGACGGCGGGCGAGGGGGTCGACTGGCGCGACCTGAAGCCGCAGGTGCTGGGCGTCCTGCTCGACCATTTTTCGAGCCACGCGCCCTTGTTCAAGGCCGGAACCGCGCACGACATCGTGATCGAGGACGAGGCCGAGTTCGCCGAAAATCCCGGGGACGCCGACATCGTCGCGCAGATCAAAGACCTGATCGAGACGCGCGTGCGGCCGGCGGTGGCGAATGACGGCGGCGACATCGTCTATCGCGGCTTCGATCGCGGCACGGTCTATCTGGCGATGCACGGCGCATGCTCCGGCTGCCCGTCGTCGACCGCGACGCTGAAGCAGGGCATCGAACAATTGCTCAAGCATTATGTGCCCGAGGTGACCGAGGTCCGCGCCGCCTGAGCGTGGCCCAGCAGGGGGATCGAATGACCGAAGCCATGTCCGACGCCGTGCTCGACCGCGTTTTCCGCACGGCGCGCACGCATAATCACTTCACCGACCGGCCGGTGGGCGAGGACGCGCTGCGCGCGATCTGGGATCTCGTGAAATGGGGGCCGACCTCGGCCAACCAGGAGCCGCTGCGGATCGTGTGGTGCACGAGCGCGGAGGGCAAGGACAAGCTGGCGGCGCATTGTTCGGGGACCAACGCGCCCAAGGTCCGCGAAGCGCCGGTGACGGCCATCCTGGCGATGGACATGGAATTTTACGAGAAGCTGCCGCAGCTGTTCCCGCACACCGACGCGCGGTCATGGTTCGTCGGCAACGAGGCGCTGATCCGCGAGAGCGCGTTCCGCAACTCGACGCTGCAGGGCGCCTATTTCATCATCGCCGCGCGCCTGCTGGGGCTAGATTGCGGGCCGATGTCGGGCTTCGACGCGAAGGGCGTGGACGCGGCCTTCTTCGCGGGCACGCCGTACAAGACCAACTTCATCTCGACGCTGGGTTATGGCGACCCGGCTACGTTGCACGATCGCCTGCCGCGCCTATCGTTCGAAGACGCCAACCAGATCGTCTGAGCGCGTGACGGCGCTGGTGATCGAGACGGCAACCGCCGCCTGCTCGGCGGCGCTGCTCGACGGCGCGCGAGTGCGCGCCGCGCGGCATGAGGTGGTCGGGCGCGGCCATGCCGAGCGGCTGGTGCCGATGATCGGCGAAGTTCTGGCCGAGGCGGGCCTTGCCCGCGCCGATACGATCCTGGTCGATTGCGGGCCGGGCAGTTTCACCGGTATCCGGGTCGGACTGGCGGCGGCGCGCGCGCTCGGGCTTGCGTGGGGCGTGCCGGTGGCGGGCTATAGCGCGCTCGCGCTGATCGCGGCGCAACTGGGCGAGGATGCGGCGGACGAGAGGGAGGCGCAGGTAGGCGTGGCGATTCCCGGCGGTCATGGCGAGCTGTTCGTGCAGCGTTTCGCGCGCCGGCCGGTGCTGGCCGCGCTGACGCCCGTCCGGTCGCTGCCCCCGGCCGAGGCGGCGGCGGCGGTTCCCGACGCGTTGGTGCTGGGAGCCGGCGCGGCCGCCCTGATCGCGGCGCGCGGACAGGGCGAGGCGCGCGACAGCCTGCCCGACGCGGCGCAGGCCTGGCGGTTGCCGCCCGCGCTCGCGACGCTGGCCCCCAGCCCGCTCTACGGACGCGCCCCCGACGCGGCGTTGCCCCGGTGACGATCGCGACGCGCGAGGCGGGCGCCCCCGATATCGACGCGCTGATGGCGATGATGGGGCAGGCGTTCGACCCGGCTTTCGGCGAGGCGTGGAACGAGGGCCAGTGCCTCGGCATCCTGTCGCTGCCCGATACATGGATGACGTTCGCCGCGATCGACGGCGCGAATGCGGGCTTCGCGCTGAGCCGCTTCCTGATCGACGAGGCCGAACTGCTGCTGCTCGCGGTGCCGCCCGAATGGCGGCGGCGGGGCGTCGCGCGCACGCTGATCGAGCGGACCGCCGTGATCGCGCGCGAACGGGGCGGACGGCGCCTGCTGCTGGAGGTGCGTGCCGACAATGCGGCGATCGACCTGTATCGCGGTGCGGGCTTCGCCGAGATCGGCCGGCGGCGCGATTATTATCGCGGCCCGTGCGGGCTGCGCGACGCGATCACGCTCGCGCGGCCGCTCGGATGATGGCGGACGGGACGTGGACTGCCTCGCCGTGGCGACCGTGTTCCGAGAGACTTTCTTCCGGCGCAAATTGGCTCTAGCGTCGAATCATGCCGCGCAAGATCGACGTAGAGGCGCTGTGCGCCGACAAGGGGCTGCGGATCACGGAGCAGCGCCGGGTCATCGCCCGGGTGCTGTCCGAGGCCGAGGACCATCCCGATGTGGAGGCGCTGCACGCACGCGCCTCGGCAATCGATCCGGGCATCTCGATCGCGACGGTCTATCGCACCGTCCGCCTGTTCGAGGATGCGGGCATCCTGGAGCGCCACGACTTCGGCGATGGCCGCGCGCGCTACGAAGCGGCGGCCGAGACGCATCACGACCATCTGATCGATGTCGAGACGGGCAAGGTGATCGAGTTCGTCGACGCCGAGCTGGAGGCGCTGCAGAAGCTGATCGCCGAACGGCTCGGCTATCGCCTGGTCGATCACCGGATGGAGCTGTACGGCGTCTCGACCGAGCGCAAGGACTGAGCCTCCGCGCATGACGTTCCGCGCGGCGGGCCGGGTGCTTGGTCTGGCGATCCTGCTGCTCCTGACGCTGCCGCCGTTCGCGATTGCCCGGACGTTCGGCAAGGGCAGCTATTGGGTACGGTTCTTCCTGGGCGGCGCGGGCTGGCTGCTCGGTCTGCGCGTGACGGTCGAGGGCAAGCCGTTGCGCGGCGACGCGCTCTACGCAGCCAATCATGTGTCCTGGCTCGACATCCCCGCGCTGGGCGGGACAGTGCCGGTGCGCTTCATCGCCAAGTCGGAGATTGCGGGCTGGTCGGTGATCGGCTGGCTCGCCACGCTGGGCGGAAGCGTGTTCGTCGCGCGGCAGCGGCGGAGTGAAGCCCGCGTGCAGGCGGATGCGGTGACGGCAGCGCTGCACGAAGGCGTGCCGGTGGTGCTGTTCGCCGAAGGGGGAACGGGTGACGGGGTGAGCCTGACGCCGTTCCGCGCCTCGCTCTTTTCATCCGCCAATGCCGCCGGGGCGGCGGCGCAGCCGGTCGCGATCGATTATGGCGCGCGCCAGGCGGAGATCGCCTGGCCGAAGGGCGCGAGCTTCGGGCATGAGATCAAGCGGATGCTGAACCGGCCGGCCCCCGTGCGCGTCACGCTGCGTTTCCTCGCCCCGCTCGACGGCGCGACGCTCGACCGCAAGCGGCTGGCGGGGGAGACGCACGGCGCGATCGGCGCCGCGCTGGGGCTCAGCCGCCCAGCCTGAGCCCGATCCACAGCGTGCGCGGGGTGGCGCGCTCGACCAGACCGTCGGCGGACAGCGTCGCTTCGACCCGTGTCCCCGTGACGTTCTCGGCGCGCGCCTCCAGCGAGAGATTGCCGCGCAGCGGTACGCGCGCGAGCAGATCGAGCGTGGTCGCGTCGTCGAGCCGGCGGCTGTTCTGATCGTCCTCGAACTGGCTCGACACGTAGCGGACCGTCGCGGTGGTGGTGAGCCCCGACAATTCGGTCCGGCCGACCGTGACCGATGCCTGGTGCGGCGGAGTCTGCGCGGGGCGGAGGCCGTCGAGCGCGGCGGATAGGCCCGAGCCGCGCACGCGCGCGTCGGTGTAGGCATAGGAGGCGGTCAGACGCCATTGGCCGTCGGTCAACTGCGCGTCGAATTCGACGCCGCGCGCACGGATCGCGTCGAGATTGCCGCGCTGGCGATAGACGCCGCCCGCCGCGACGAACCCAACGCCCGGGAAATTGCCCGGCCCCCGGCCGAGCGTGATGTTGCCGATCGCGTCCTCCAGCTTGTTATGGAAGGCGGTGACCGAGACGCGCGCGTTGGGGAGCGGCATCCAGTCGACGCCGCCGTCGATCCCGCGCACGCGTTCGGGCTTGAGATCGGGATTGGCGGCGGTCGCATCGGTGCCCGCGCGGAACGGTCGATACAGCTCGTTGAGCGTGGGCAGGCGCCAGCCAAGATAGGCGGCCGAGCGCAGCCGCCAGTGCGGATCGGGCATCCACGACACGCCGCCGCGCGCGGTGGTGCGCGTGCCGTCGCGATCCGGGAAATCGGTGTAGGTCAGGTAACTGCCGTCGGCGATCGTCTGTTCGCGCAGGCGGCCGTCCGAAATCCACCAGCGATCGACCCGCGCGCCGCCGGTAAGCGTCAGCCGCTCGTCGAGCGGTACGCTGAGATCCGCGAACAGGCCGGCGGTGGTGGTCTCGCCGCCCGCCACGCGCAGCCGGGTCGGCTGGCCCGCGACAGAGGTGTAGCGTTCGTTGGTCGCGCCTTAGTAGTAGCGCGT
>NZ_JBMDXG010000326.1:0-16853 GCF_048594985.1 Sphingomonas sp.
TGCGATCATCTGGAAGACCGCAAAGAGCCGGGGGAAGAACACCGCGCGCATCCCGCTCCTGCCTGAGGCACGCGAGTTGCTTGGAAAGATTAAGGCCCGCCAGGAGGCGGCGATGGCGGCGCGCCGGAAGGACAAGCGCACCGAGCTCCCGCCGAACGTGTTGCTGAACAGCTATCTGCGACCGTGGACAGCCATGGGCTTTGGCAGCCGCTTCAATGACCAGAAGATTGCGTCGGGCATCGACAAGCATCTCCACGATCTGCGCGGGACGTTCGCGACGCGGTGCATGATGGCCGGCCTGACGGATCAGCAGATTGCGGACATCCTCGGCTGGTCGACCAAGGACGTGGCGTCGATTCGAAGCCGGTACGTGGACCAGACGCGGGTGGTGATCGCCATCGGCGAAATGCTATCGAAAGGGGTTGCGGCTCAATGACAATCTGGGCGAAAATCGCGGGCAGAGCTCCGCCTCGGTGTAAACCGAATGTAAACCGCGAAAACGCGGCCGAGATTTTTGGCGGATTTCTGGTCGGGGAGACAGGATTCGAACCTGCGACCCCCTGGTCCCAAACCAGGTGCGCTACCAGCCTGCGCCACTCCCCGACGCGATGCGCTTAGCCGAGGTTGCGCTTCAGTGAAAGTCGCGGCTGGCCGGCAGGATGCGAACATTGCGCGGATGCCGACGGCCACCCGATCCTTGAGCGGTGTGGACCGGGTGCGCGAAGGCGTCGGCGCGCAGCGGATCGAGGCGCGGCGCATGATCCTCGGACAGGCGTGCAAGATCAGCGGTGCGGTCGACGACGTGCGCGCCCATCAGGTGGAGCACGCCTTCCTCGCTCTTCTGGACGACGCCGTGCACCTCCATCAGGCGGGAGGCCATCACCACGCGGCGATATTTTTCGAAGTCGCGCGCCCATAGAAGGACGTTGACGATGCCCGTCTCATCCTCGAGCGTGATGAAGATCGCCTTGCCCTCGCCCGGGCGCTGGCGGACCAGCACCACCCCCGCCGCCCGCGCGCGGCGCCCGTCCCTGAGCATCGCGAGTTCCGCCGCGCTGCGCACGCCTTCGCGCCGGAACAGGTCGCGCAGGAAGGCCATCGGATGTCCTTTCAGCGACAGGCGCGTCATCTGATAGTCGGCCACCACCTCCTCGCTGTCGGGCATGACGGGCAGGCGCGCATCCTCCTCCTCGCGCAGTTCGCGCGCGTCGGCGGCGGCGAAGAGGGGGAGGGCATCGGCCGGCGTGCGCCGCACCGCCCACAGCGCCTGGCGGCGATCCGGCCCGAACGAGGCGAAGGCGTCGGCATCGGCCAGCAGGCGGAGCGCGCGGGGCGGCAGGCCGCCGGCGCGCGCCAGCGCCTCGATCCGTTGCGTAGGCTCCCCGGTCTCGATCCGATCGCGCGCCGCGACGATTGCGTCGGCCCATGCCTGCTTGAACCCGCCGACCTGGCGGAAACCCAAGCGGACGGCGGGCCTTTGCGCGGTGCGCTCCAAGCTATTGTCCCATCCGCTGTGCAGCACGTCGACGGGGCGGACCTCGACATCATGCGCACGTGCGCAGCCGACGATCTGCGCCGGGGCGTAAAAGCCCATCGGCTGCGAATTGAGCAGGGCCGCGCAGAAGGCGGCGGGATAACGCTTCTTCAGGTAAGCCGAAACATAGACGAGGACGGCAAAGCTCAGCGCGTGGCTTTCGGGAAAACCGTAGCTGCCGAACCCTTCGATCTGGCGATAGCAGCGCTCGGCGAAATCGCGTTCGTAACCGCGCGCCGTCATGCCGTTGACCAGCTTTTCGCGGAAATTGTCCATCCCCCCGACCCGGCGGAAGGTCGCCATCGACCGGCGGAGCTGGTTCGCCTCGGACGGCGTGAAGCGCGCGGCGGTGATGGCGAGCTTCATCGCCTGTTCCTGGAACAGCGGCACGCCACAGGTCCGCCCCAGCAACTGGTGCAGTTCGTCAGCCGCCCCATGGCCGGGGTGCGGCGAGGGGAACTCCGCCTCCTCCAGCCCGGTACGACGGCGAAGATAGGGGTGGACCATGTCGCCCTGGATCGGGCCGGGGCGAACGATCGCGACCTGTACGACGAGGTCGTAGAATTCCTTGGGCTTCAGGCGCGGCAGCATGTTCATCTGCGCACGGCTTTCCACCTGGAACACGCCGATGCTGTCGCCGGTCTGGAGCATGCCATAGACGTCCGCCTGCTCCTTGGGCAGGCTGTCCAGCGTATAGTCGGCGCCGCCAAGATCGCGGATCAGGTCGAACGCCTTGCGGATGCAGGTCAGCATGCCGAGCGACAGGATATCGACCTTCATCAGCTTGAGCGCGTCGATATCGTCCTTATCCCATTCGATGAAGGTCCGGTCCTCCATCGCGGCGTGGTGGATCGGGACCGTCTCATCCAACCGGTCCTCGGTCAGGACATAGCCGCCGACATGCTGCGACAGATGGCGCGGGAAGGGGGCGTCGAGCAGCGCCTTCACGAAATGGTTGAGCCGTTCGATCTCGGGATTATCGAGGCTGAAGCCGGTCTCGCGGAAGCGGCTCTCCTCCATCTTGTTGGAAAAGCTGCCCCAGACGGTGGAAACGAGGCGGGTGGTGACGTCCTCGGTCAGGCCGAGTGCCTTGCCGACCTCGCGCACCGCCGAGCGCGAGCGATAGTGGATCACCGTCGCCACGATGCCCGCGCGATGGCGGCCGTAGCGGCGGTAGATATGCTGCATCACCTCCTCGCGCCGCTCATGTTCGAAATCGACGTCGATGTCGGGCGGCTCGTCGCGCTCCTCGGACAGGAAGCGTGAGAAGAGCAAATTGTGCGCGGCGGGATCGATTGCGGTGATGCCGAGCAGATAGCAGACCATCGAATTGGCGGCCGATCCACGCCCCTGGCACAGGATCGGCGGCTCCTGCGCACGCGCGAAGGCGACCACGTCGTGCACGGTCAGGAAATAATAAGCGTAGTTGAACTTACGGATAAGGCGGAATTCCTCCGCGAGCATGGCCAGCACCTTGCGCGGCACGCTGCGCCGTGACCATTTCTTGCGCGCCGCTGCGACGACGAGGTGCTGGAGCCATTTCTGCGGTCGCCAGCCCTCCGGCACGGGTTCGTGCGGATATTCGTAGCGCAGATCGGCGAGGTCGAACCCGATCCTCGCGTGGAGGGCCAGCGCCTCCGTGATCGCTTGGGAATGGTCGCGGAACAGGTCCGCCATCTCGTCCGCCGACTTGAGGTGGCGTTCGGCATTGGCCTCCAGCCGCCGTCCGGCTTCGGGCACGGTCAGGGCCAGCCGGATGCAGGTCAGCACGTCGTGCAGCGCGCGATCCCCGGGCGCGGCATAGAGTACGTCGTTGATCGCGATCAACGGCACGCCGCCCGTGCGTGCGGTGCGGGCGAGGCGGGCAAGGCGGCGGCGGTCGTCGCCCGCATGGCGGTTCGCTGCGCCGAGCCAGACGCGACCCGGCGCGGCCCGGCGCAGGCGCTGGAGCAGGCGGACAAGCGCCTCCTCTGCGTCGGCGGGCGGGGCGAAGCGGATCGGGAAGGGCAGGATCGTGCCGCGTTCCTCGCCTGCGATGATCGGCTGGTCGGGCGCGAGCCCTGATCGATCCAGTGTGGCCGGGGGGGGCGGGGGCGGATCGCGGCCATCCGGGAGGTAGGTCTGCTTGCCGTCGGGCCGCGTGATCCCTTCGCCCTCGCGGCGGGTACTGTGCGGCAGGACGATCAGCAGCAGGTCGTCGAGAAATTCGAACAGGTCCGCCAGATGCAGCACGCAGTCGCCCTTGTCCGCGCGTAGATTGCCGCGTGAGAGCAGGCGGCACAGCCGGCCCCAGCCGCGCCGCGTCTCGGGATAGGCGATGATGTCGGGCGTGCCATCGGCGAAGACCAGCCGCGCGCCCGTCACCAGCTTGAAATCGGGCGGGGGCTCGGGAAGCGTCTCATGGCATCCCGCTTTGGCGTCGCGCAGCGCCGCCCACACGCGCACCACGCCCGCCACCGTATTGCGGTCGGCGATGCCGAGCCCGGCATGGCCGAGCGTCAGTGCCCGCGCCAGTAGATCCGATCCATGGCTGGCGCCATGCAGGAAGGAGAAGTTGGTCGCCGCCGCCAGTTCGACATAGGCCGGTCTCATGCGAACAGGCCGTGCAGATACCAGACGGGCGTGGTCGCTTCGCGCTGCTGGAGGCCGTGGCGGAACAGCCAGAAGCGGCGGCCCTGCCTGTCCTCGACCCGGTAATAATCGCGGGTGCGGCCGCCCCGGTCGCGGCGCAGCCACCATTCGGTCGCGATCCGTTCGGGCCCTTCCCATGCCGCGACCTCGTGCGCCTGCCCGCGCCAGGTGAAATGGCGCGGAGGTCCCTCCGGCAAGGCGTAGGTGACCTGGATCGGCTGGGGCGGATCGAACAGGCGGAGCGGGCGCAGCGGCGGCTCACCCACTGTCGGGACAGGCCAGTCGGGCGTGGCGGAGGGCGAGGCGGGGCCCACCGCGCATTCGGGGATATGCCGGTCCAGCGGGCGCACGCGCTGGACGCGCTGGGGGCCGAGCCGCGCGACGAGGCGGTCGACCAGCGCATCCAGCGCCTCCTCCTCGCGCCGGGGGGCGAGGTGATCCTCCTGGCGCGGTGCCAGCGGCTCTGTCTGGCGCACGTCGAGCCGGATCAGGTCGAAGCCGAATCCGGGATCGATCGGATCGGCCAGCGCGTCGATCCGCTCGCGAAACAGGCGGGCAAGCAGGGCCGGATCGCGCGTGGGGCGTCCGGTGCCGATTTCGACCCCCACCACCCGGTTGTCGGTGCGGAAGAAACGCGCGGCGAATTGGCGCCCGCCCTCGTGCCGTTCGAGCAGGATCGCTGCCGCCTGCGCCCCCAATTCCTCCAGACAGGCCAGCGCATCCTCGACCCGGCCGATCGGCTCGGCGAAACGGCGCAGCGCGAAGACGGGGGGCAGGGGGCGTTCGGGGCTGATCCTCTTATCCTCCTCGCCGAGCAGGCGGGCGAGGCGGAGCGGCAGATCGCCGAAGCGCGCGGCGAGCATCCGGCGCGGGCGGCTCGCCAGTGCGCCGATCGTCTTGAGCCCTGCCCGCCGCAACGCCAGCGTAGTCGCCGGATCGGCCTCCAGCGCTTCCACGGGAAGATCGCGGAGCGCATCCCCCCCGTTGCCGAACCGGGCCAGCGCACGCGCCTGTTCGGGGGTGTCGCCACAGGCGAGACGCGCGGTGACGCCGCCTTGCTCGAGCCGCGCGGACAACTCCCCGCACAGTTCCGTTTCGCCGCCGAAGAGATGCGCGCAGCCGCCGATGTCGAGGATCGCGCCATCGGGCGGCTGGCTTTCGACCATCGGCGTATAGCGTGCGCAGCCCGCCGCCACGCGCGCGAGCAAGGCCGCCTCGGCCGCATGATCGCGTTCCACCGCCCGCAATCCGGGAATCCGCGCGCGGGCATCGGCCAGCGTCAGGCCCGGCGCGAGGCCCGCTTTCAGCGCTGCCCGCGACAGCGCGGTCAGGCGGATGACATTGGCCTGCCGATCGGTGAACACCACGAGCGCTCCGGGATCGTCCTCACCCGACATCCGCCAGATGTCCGCCGCCAGCATCGGCAGGAACAGCGCCAGGTAACGGCGCGAATCCGGCGCGGTCACGGTCCCATTCCATCCGCAGATGTGGAAGCGGCCGCCCGCCCCGATGGCGGAGCAGTTCGGCGTGGAAGGCGGGCGCACCCGGCGCATCCGCTTCCAGCCACGCCGAGGAAGCGGCCGCGATGCGCCAGCGGGTCGTGGCGGCTGACGGCATGCACGGGTCGGCGGGATGCAGCAGGATCGTGGTGGTGCCCGATCGCTCGGCGAACAGGGTCAGCCGACGCGTGGCGGTCAAATCGAACCCTGCGGACTCCTGCGGCGCGATCACCGCCGCGCCGACAGCGGTCGATCGCGCCACATCGCCCGCCGTGCGCAGCAGTGCCGTCGCGTCGGGCGCACGCACCAGCAGGAAGCGACCCGGCTCCAGCCCGAGTTCGGCAAGCCCCGGCCCATGTAGCAAGCCGTGTCGCCGCGTGGCCCGCTCCTCCGTGATCCACACGATTGGGCCGGGGCCGGCCGCGCGCCGCGCGAGCATCAGCGCAAAGCCCGTGGCGCTGCCTGCATCGGCGATGTCCGCCGGCCAGATTTCGTGCAGCCGCGCGCGCAACGGGCCGCCCCCAAGAATCGTATCGATCGCCTCCGCGCCGAAGCCGAAGCGCGCGGCAGCGGGCACCACGCCGAAACCGGACAGATGCGCGCGGAGCGCGGGCAGGGGGAACGACTCGTTCATGCATGTTCGCTAAATGTTCTTATGCCACAACATCCCGAACGCGAGTCAAGCGGGGCTGTTCCGGCGCGTGCCAGCCGCTAAGAGCGGCCCATTCAAGGAGACTCGCTGATGTTCCGCACGCTCGACGACCGCGTTTCCGTCTTCGGTCAGATCACCCCCGACGATGTCGCGGCGGCCAAGGCGCAGGGCTTCACCGCGATCGTCAACAATCGCCCCGACAACGAGCAACCCGGCCAGCCGGCGGGCGCCGAGATCGAAGCGGCGGCGCGCGCCCACGGGCTCGATTACGTTGCCATTCCGGTCGATCATTCGGGCTTTGGCGATGCCCAGGTGGCGGCGATGGCGGAAGCGCTGGACGGAGCGGACGGGCCGCTCCTCGCTTTCTGCCGATCGGGTACGCGATCGACCTTCCTGTGGGCGCTGGCCCGTGCACGTGCCGGCGCGGACGGGGACGAGCTGATCGCCCGCGCGGCGGCCGCAGGCTACGATATCGGGGCGATCCGCGCCGCGCTCTGACACCCGGCGTCATCCGCCTTGCCGCTGTCATGGGGGTGCCATATGCGTCGCGGCATGATCCCGCCCGACCCGGCCCCCTTCGATCCCGCCGCCGCGCTTGCGCAACGCCGCGACGGGCACATCGTGGCGCTCGGCCTGCGCTATGTCGCGCATGGTGAGGATTGGTGCGAACTTGCGCTGGATTATGACCGGCGTCTCGTTTCCGATGGGACGAGCGGCATTCTCGCCTCGGGTCCGATCGTGTCCTTGATGGATACGGCGAGCGGGTTCGCCGTCTGGGTCAAGCGCGGGGCCCTCCTGCCGCAGGCGACGCTCGACCTCAGGATCGATTATCTTCGCCCCGCCCGGCCGGGCACGACGGTCAGCGGCCGGGCCGAATGCTATCGGCTCACGCGCCGTGTCGCCTTCGTGCGCGGTGTCGCGCATGACGGCGACGCCGCCGATCCGGTCGCGCACCTGGCCGGAACCTACATGCTGACCGACCCGGCATGACCGGCGCGGTCGCCCTCCTGCCCTATGCCGACTTCCTCGGCATCCGCATCGCCGGCGAGCGAGACGGCACGCCGTTGCTGCTGATGCCTCGTTCCGAGGGGTTGATCGGCCTGCCCGACCGCCTGCATGGCGGCGCGATCGCCGGACTGCTGGAAATCGCCGCGATCGCCGCAATCGACGCCACGCTGGAAGATGGCGAGCAGGCGCGATCGATTTTCAAGCCGATCACCGTGACGGTCGATTTCATGCGCCCGGGCCTTCCCGCCGACACCTATGCGTGCGGGACGGTGGTGCGGGTCGGCGGGCGGATCGCCAACGTGTCCGTGTCCGCATGGCAGGACGATCCGGGGCGCGTCATCGCGGCGGCGCGGATGAACCTCGCCATCCGTACACCCGATCGGATCGAGGATTGATGCGACACTGGCTCCTGAAGTCCGAGCCCGCCTCCTATGGCTGGGACGATCTGGTCCGCGAGGGGCGGACCGAATGGACCGGCGTGCGCAACCATGCCGCCGCCGCCAATCTGCGCGCCATGACCGAGGGCGATGAAGCCCTGTTCTACCACAGCGTGACCGGGCTCGAAGCGGTGGGGATTGCGCGCATTACGCGTGTCGCCGCGCCCGATCCGACCAACGAGGCGTGGGTTTCGGTGGAGATCGCACCCGTGCGGCCGCTCGACCGGCCCGTCACGCTGAAGGAGATGAAGGGCGATGCGCGGCTCAAGGACCTTGCGATGATCCGCCAGTCGCGCTTGTCGGTCAGCCCCGTGCCCGATGCCGAATGGGATGCGATCCTCGACTTAGCCCGATAGCGTAACGACGGCACGACCCGCCGTCGGCCGCCTCGCTCGCCGGCAACCTTCGCCTTTCCCGTCGGCCAGACGCGCCGACGTTTGCGCTTGCCATCGCCGCCAAAGCGCTTATCGCCAATATGATAATGCCTCGCAGTAACGTAACCTTGGTTTGGCTATGACCCGCCAGTCCGTCCGTGCGTGGCTGTTCGTGCATAAATGGTCGAGCCTCGTCTGCACGGCCTTCCTGCTCATGCTGTGCCTCACCGGCCTGCCGCTGATCTTCCATGACGAGCTCGACGCGCTCGCTGACGGCCAGCCGGCAGCCGCGCGATCGAACCTGGCTTCATCGGGCGAAGGGCCGGGCCTGCTGCCGCTGGACGTGATGCTCGAAAAGGCCCTGGCGGCGCGACCGGGCGAGGTGCCGCTCTTCATGGCATTCGACAATGATGCGCCGTCGATGACCATCACCACCGGCCCGCGCCCCGACGCGCCGGGGCGCGAGATGACGATCCAGCTGTTCGATCGCACCACTGGCGCGCCGACCGGCGTGGCGAATGAAAGCGGGGTGATGGCGTTCCTGCTCCAGCTTCATACCGACATGTTCCTCGGCCTGCCGGGCATGCTGTTCCTGGGCCTGATGGGCTTCCTGTTCGCGGTCGCGCTCGTATCAGGCGTGGTCCTCTATGCGCCCTTCATGCGCAAGCTGCCCTTCGGCACGCTCCGCACGGCGCGCAGCAGCCGATTGAAATGGCTGGATTATCATAATCTGCTCGGCATCGTCGGCCTCGCCTGGATGATGGTCGTCGGGGTGACGGGGATCATCAATGCGCTGGTCACGCCGATCACCCGTGCCTGGCAGGCAACCGAGCTCGCGGAGATGACGGCGGCCTATGCCGGCCGGGCGCCCTTGCCCCCGGCGCGCTACGGATCGCTCGATCGCGCGATGGCCGCCGCGCGCCGCGCCATCCCCGGTGTGAAGCCGCAATTCATCGCCTTTCCGGGCGGCAAATTCAGCAGCAAGCATCATTATGCGGTGTTCTTCCAAGGTTCGACCCCGCTGACGGAGCGGCTGCTGACCACCGCCCTGATCGATGCCGAGACCGGCGCGCTCACCGACGCGCGGCCGATGCCGTGGTATTACCGGGCGCTGTCGCTCTCACGCCCGCTTCACTTCGGCGATTATGGCGGGCTGCCGCTCAAGCTGCTGTGGGGCGTGCTCAACCTGTTCACGATCGTCGTGCTCGGTTCGGGCCTCTATCTCTGGCTGGGCAAGGGGCGCGGTTCATCCGACGATCGCGTGCGCGAGGTCGAAAGCGGCGCGGCGACGCTGGCGGTGCGCCCATGAACGCCACGCGACGCTCGTCCCGCCAGCGAACGCTCGGAACCATATTCGCGGTGCCGCTGGCGATCGGCCTGCTGTGCACGATCGGCCTGATCGCCGCGCTGACCGGCGACGGCGCGCGCGATGCCGTTTCCTGGGCCGCTCTCGGCGCTCCGGTGGCGGTCGTCGGGTGGGCGATGCGTCGGTCGCGAGCAACTGTTCAGACAAGAAGGGGAAAATCCCGATGACGGGAAATGTGACGCGTAAATCCACCATTCGTCCGATGGCCCGGCTGCTCGCGGGGCTGTGCATGCCGGCGTTCGCCACGGCCGCATCGGCGCAGGCGCTGGACGAGGATGTCGTCGTGACCGCGCAACGCGTCAACGAAACGCAGGTCGAGCGGGCGGGTAACCTGGGCGCGCTCGGCAACAAGGCGGCGGAGGACGTGCCCTTCGCGATCAAGAGCTATAACAGCGCGCTGATCCTCAATCAGCAGCCGCAGACGCTCGGCCAGGTGCTTGAAAACGATCCGTCGGTCCGGACCTCCTATGGCTTCGGCAACGCGGCGGAGCAGTTCGTCATTCGCGGCTTCGGGTTGGCGGGGGACGATGTCGGCTTCGACGGTCTCTACGGCATCGCCCCGCGCCAGCTTATCGCGCCCGAACTCTATGAATCGGTGCAGGTGCTGAACGGCGCCAGCGCCTTTTTGAACGGCGCGGCGCCGGGAGGATCGGGCATCGGCGGTAGCGTCAATCTCGCACCGAAGCGCGCCGGCGCCGATCCGCTGACGCGGGGGACCGTGAATTATGCCTCGAGCGCGCATGTCGGCGGCAGCTTCGACGTCGCGCGGCGCTTCGGCGGCAATGGCGAATGGGGCGTACGGATCAACGGCGCCGCCCGCCGCGGCGACGTAGGGATCGAGGACGAATTCCGCAGCGCCTACGTCGTCGGGGGTGCCATCGACTATGACAATGGCCCGCTCCGCCTCTCGCTCGATCTGGCGTACCAGCGCGTCCACGTCCGGCATATGCGGCCGAAGCTGCGGGTGAACGGCGTGATCCCGCGCGTGCCCAAGGCCGACGTCAATTACGGCCAGGACTGGCAATATACGACGCTGCGCGATGTATTCGGCCAGTTTCACGCCGAATATGACGTGACCGAAAACGCCACCTTCTACGCCGCGATCGGCGCGCGCGACGGATCGGAGAAGGGGATCTATAGCACCGTGACGCTGACCGACGCGGTGACCGGCGCGGCCAATGTCTCCAGTTCCTACATCCCGCGCACCGACAATAACGAGGCAAGCGTGGCGGGCTTGCGCGTGAAGCTTGCCGCCGGCGGCGTCAGCCACGAGGTCAATTTCGGCGGCTCGGCGACGTGGCTGGTCAACCGCAACGCCTACGAATTCTATGCCACCTCCCCGGGATTGACGAACATCTACGATCCGGTCGCTTTGCCGATGTCGGCTACGGTTTCCTTTTCCGGCGGCGACCTGGAGGATCCCTTCCCGATCTCGCGCACGCGGCTGACGAGCGCGTTCGCCTCCGACACGATCGGCCTATGGGACGATCGCATCCTGCTGACCGCCGGCCTGCGGCTCCAGACGATCCGGACGAAATCCTATTCCGCCGTGACCGGCCAATTGACCGATACCTATGACGAGGATGCCGTCACGCCGGTCTTCGGCCTGATCGTCAAGCCGGTATCGGGGGTGTCGCTCTATGCCAACCGGATCGAGGGATTGGTGCAGGGCGCGACCGCGCCGATCAGCGGCGCGAACCCAAGCGGGGGCGATCCCCTGCCGGTGAGCAACGCCGGCCAGATCCTCTCGCCCTTCACGTCGAAGCAATATGAAGTCGGCGGCAAATATTCGACCGCCGGCCTGACCGCGAGCCTCGCGCTGTTCCAGATCGATCGCGAGACATCGATCCTGCGCATCGATGGCGACCGTCCCGGCTTCCTGGAATTCGGGCCGTTCGGCATCCAGCGTAATCGCGGCATCGAGCTTAGCATGGAAGCGGAGCCGACGCATGGACTCCGGATCATCGCGGGCGGAACGGTGATCGACGCCAAGATGCGCCGCACGCAGAACGGCGTGAACCAGGGCAATGATGCGATCGGCGTTCCGGAATATCTGGTCAACGCGAACGCCGAATGGGATCTGCCCTTCATCCCCGCCCTGACCCTTACCGGCCGCATCGTCCAGACGGGCAAACAGGCGGCGAGCCTCGACAACAGCCTGTATCTATCGAGCTGGACGCGCTTCGACATCGGGGCGCGCTATGTCGCCGTGGTCCAGGGTAAGCCGGTGACGTTCCGCATCCTGGTCGATAACGTCGCGAACAAGCGCTACTGGGCTTCCGCTTTCGACGCCTTCCGCCCGGACCTCCTCCAGGGGACGCCGCGCACTTTCAAGCTGTCGGTCTCGACCGACCTCTGACGACAGCTGGAGATGGGGCCGGCAGCCGAGCGCTGCCGGCCCCAATTCAACGGCCGATCAGGGCTGGCGCGTCGACAGCCCGCCGCCCAGCGCGCGATAGAGCGTGATCAAGTTCGATGCCGCGATCACCCGCGTGTCGACCAGTTCAAGCTGCGCGCCGTACAGCGTGCGTTGCGAATCGAGCGTCGTCAGGAACGGATCGACACCTGCGCGATAGCGTGCGTCCGACAGCCGATACGCCGTATCCGCCGCGCCTACGCGGCTCACGCGCGCCGCCACCTGCTCGTCGATCGTGCCGCGCTGCGCCAGCGCGTCCGCCACTTCGCGGAAGGCGGTCTGCACGGCGCGTTCGTACGTGCCGAGCGCCGCGTCGCGGCTGGCCTTCGCATAGCGCAGGTTGGCGGCATTGCGCCCGAAGTCGAAGATCGGCAGCGTCGCCGAAGGCACCACGCTCCACACCCCCGTCCCGCTGCCGAACAGGTTGGACAATTCGGTGCTGAGCGTTCCCGCAGAGGCGGTGAGCGAAATGCGCGGGAAGAAGGCCGCCCGCGCCGCGCCGATATTGGCATATTGCGCGATCAGCTGATGCTCGGCCTGAAGCACGTCGGGACGACGGAGCAGGACATCGGACCGGATGCCGGCCGGCAAGTCGGTCAGCGTGACCGCCCGGTCGCCTAGAGCCGTCGGAAGCGCATCCGCCGGCAGGGTGGTCCCCGCGAGCAGATTGAGCGCATTCTGATCCTGCGCGATCTGCGCGGTCAGCGCCGCAATGTCGTACCGCGCCTGATCGTAGCTGGTCTGCGCCTGGCGAACCTCCAGTTCCGACGCAACGCCGGCCTTGAACTGCGCCTGGGTCAGGTTCAGCGATTCGCGGAAGCTGCCGAGCGTATCGCGGGCGATGCGCAGGCGATCCTGATCGGCCGCCATCGTCAGCCAGGCCGACGCGGTTTCGGCGATCAGCGTGATCCGCGTGGCGCGCGCGCCTTCCTCGGTCGCGAGATACTGCTCCAGCGCGGCACGGGTCAGGTTGCGGACACGGCCGAACAGATCGATCTCGAATGCCGAGAAGCCGGCATTGACCGAATAGATTTCGAACGTGCTGTCCCCTGACGTCGCCACGGCGCCGCCGCCACCGACGCCGGTATTGGGGCCGCCGCCACCCACGCCGCCCCCAGGGACGGTGCCGCCCCCGCCCGTGCCGCCGCCCGGCGTCGTGCCGCCTCCGCCGGGGACACCGCCTGCGCCCGCGACTCCGAACGGGTTGCGCTGGATGGAAACCGATCCGCTGGCATTGAGCGTCGGCAGCCGATCGGCGCGCTGGACGCGATATTGCGCCCGGGCCTGCTCGATATTCGCGAGCGCGATACGCAGGTCCCGATTGTTGGCAAGCGCGGTATCGATCGCCCGGCGTAGCCCTTCATCCAGGAAGAAGTCCTGCCACGCGATGTCGGGCACGGCCGTCGTTTCGGGCTGGGCGGGGTAGGGGCCCCCGCTGGGAAGCGACGTCGGCACCGCCGATGACGGGCGATGATAGTCCGGCGCGAGGTCGCAGCCCGACAGAGCGAGCGCGGCGATGGCGACGCCGGCGGTGAGAAGGGTACGCTGCATCAATGTGCCTCCCCCTGGCGTGCATCGCCAGTCTGGGCCTCATCCTTCCGCCGGTTGAACAGGCGTTGCACCACGACGAAGAACATCGGCACGAAGAAGATTGCTACGACGGTTGCCGTGAGCATGCCGCCGACCACGGCGCGGCCGATCGCGTTCTGCCCGCCTGCGCCCGCGCCGTTTGCGATCGCCAGCGGGAACACGCCGAAGATGAAGGCGAAGCTCGTCATCAGGATCGGGCGGAGCCGAAGCTTGGCGGCCTCGACCGCTGCATCGAAGGCGTTCATGCCCGCGCGCAGCCGCTCCTCGGCGAATTCGACGATAAGGATCGCATTCTTCGCCGACACGCCGATCGTGGTGATCAGGCCCACCTGGAGGTAGATGTCATTGTTGAGCCCGGTGAGGCTTGCCGCCAGCAGCGCGCCTACGACGCCCAGCGGCATCACCAGCATCACCGCGATCGGCACCGACCAGCTTTCATACAGCGCCGCCAGACACAGGAAGACGATCAGCAGCGACAAGCCGTACAGTGCGGGTGCCTGACCCCCTGAGAGCTTTTCCTCATAGCTGAGCCCGGTCCAATCGAGCCGCGTTCCCGGCGGCAGCTTGGCCTGCATTTCCTCCATCGCCTTGAGCGCGGCACCCGAGGCGACGCCCGGCGCGGGCTGGCCGAGGAGTTCCATCGAAGGCTGTCCGTTATAGCGCGTCAGCTGCATTGGCCCGTTGTGCCACGAGGTGGTGGAAAAGGCCGTGAACGGCGCCATCGTCCCATCGGAGCTCCTCACGAACAGGTCACCAAGGTCCTCGGGCGCCAAGCGGTACGGGGTATCGGCCTGGACGTAGACGCGCTTGACCCTGCCGCGATCGATGAAATCGTTGACGTACGTGCCGCCCCAGGCAGTGGCGATCGTGTTGTTCACGGTCGCGAGATCCAATCCCAAGGCGCGCGCCTTGTCCTGATCGACTTGCACCTTCAGCTGCGGAGCGTCGTCGACCGCGTTAGGGCGTACCCCCACCAATTGCTTGTTCTGAGCTGCCATGCCGAGCAGCTGATTGCGCGCGGCGAGCAGACGCTCATGTCCTATGCCGGCTTCATCGACCAGTTGCAGGTCGAAACCGGTGGCATTGCCCAGCTCCTGCACCGCCGGCGGGATGACGGCGAAGATAAGCCCGTCATTATATTGGGCAAACCTTCCCATCGCCTTCGCCACGATGTTCTGGGCGCGGTTTTCCGCGCCGGGGCGGTCCTTCCATTCCTTCATCGGCATGAAGGCGATGCCGTTGCTCTGGCCGTTGCCGGCGAAGCTGAAGCCATTGATCGTGTAGACGCCGCGGATCGCCTCGCCCGCATTTTGCAGGAAGTGGTCGCGGATCAGATCAAGGCCCTTTTGGGTGCGGGCGGTGGTGGATCCGGGCGGGCCCTGAACCAGCGCGATCATCACGCCCTGGTCCTCATCGGGCAGGAAGCCGGTCGGCAACCGCCAGAACAGGAAGACCATGCCACCCACGATCATCGCATAGATCAGCAACGACCGTTTCCACCGCCGTGCGGTCGACTTCACGCCTCGCTCATAGCGGTCGCGGCCCCGGTCGAAGTTCTTGTTAAACCACCGGAAGAAGCGCGCGAACAGGCCATTGCCCTCGGCGTGATTAGGATCGTGCGGCTTCAGGATGGTGGCACACAATGCCGGGGTGAGGATCAGCGCCACCGCGATCGACAGCACCATGGCGGACACGATCGTGATGGAGAACTGCCGATAGATCACGCCGGTCGAGCCGCTGAAGAAGGCCATCGGCAGGAACACCGCCGAAAGCACGGTCGCGATACCGATCAGCGCGCCCGTAATCTCGTCCATCGACTTGCGCGCCGCTTCCCGCGGACTGAGATGCTCCGTCGTCATAAGGCGTTCGACATTTTCGACCACCACGATGGCGTCGTCGACCAGCAGGCCGATCGCCAGCACCATGCCGAACAAGGTGAGCGTGTTGATCGAATAGCCGAAGGCCGCCAGAACCACGAACGTGCCCGTCAGCACCACCGGCACCGCGATCGTCGGGATCAGGGTGGCGCGGAAGTTCTGCAGGAACACGAACATCACCAGGAAGACCAGAACCACGGCTTCCACCAGCGTGTGGATCACCTGCTCAATCGACAGCCGCACGAAGGGCGAGGTGTCGTAGGGGAAGATGACCTTGACGTCGGGCGGGAAATCCCTGGCGAGCTCGGTCACCCGCTCCTTGACCGCCGTCACCGTGTTGAGCGCGTTGGCGCCAGGTGCCAGTCGCACCGCGATACCGGACGCGGGCTTGCCGTTCCACTCCGCGCTGAACGTATAATTCTCGGCCCCGATCGCGACGCGTGCGACGTCGCGCAGCCGGACCACCGAACCGTCGGGATTGCTCTTCAGCCGGATCTGGCCGAACTCTTCAGGGCTGGTCAGCCGCGAAGAGACGGAGACGGTGGCGTTGAGCATCTGCTCCTTCGGCGCCGGCTGCGCGCCAAGCTGGCCGGCCGAGACCTGTGCGTTTTGAGCAGTCACGGCCGCGGTGACATCCGCCATCGTCAGCGCGTAATTGTTGAGCTTCAGCGGATCGACCCAGATCCGCATGGCATATTGCGAGCCGAAGATCTGCGTTTCGCCCACTCCGGTCACGCGCGCGAGCGGATCCTGGATGCGGGAAGCGACGATATCCGCCAGGTCGTCCGCGTCGTGCTGCCCGGTTTCGGAATAGACGCCGACGTAGAGCAGGATGTTCTGCGTCGACTTGTTTACGATAATGCCCTGGCGCTGCACTTCCTGCGGCAACAGCGGCGTCGCTGCCTGCAGCTTGTTCTGGACCTGAACCTGCGCGATGTCCGGGTTGGTCCCCTGATCAAACGTAACCGTGATCGTGACCGTACCGGCCGAGGAGGACGAGGACGAGAAGTAGCGGAGGTGGTCGATGCCCTTCAGCTGCTGCTCGATGATCTGGGTGGTCGTGTTTTCCAGCGTCTGCGCGTCCGCACCCGGATAGGTCGCGGTGATCGCGACGGCCGGCGGCGCGATTGCCGGAAACTGCGCGACCGGCAGGCTGCGGATCGCCAGAATGCCCGCCAGCATCACGACGATCGCAATCACATAGGCAAAGATCGGGCGATCGATAAAGTAACGCGACATGGTGGCTTACTTTCCTGCCGGAGCGGTAGCGCCGGGTTGAGCCCCAGAAGGCGTGCCGGGCGTCCACGGCACCGGCTTCACGACGGAGCCGGGACGCAGCATCATCGCGCCGGCCAGCACGACCCGGTCGCCCGGCTTGAGGCCGCCCGTCACGAGCCACTTGTCGCCGATCGTGCGTGGCGCCGTGATCTGGCGACCCTCCAGCTTGTCCCCGGCGCCCACCACCAGCG
>NZ_JBMDXG010000327.1:0-5618 GCF_048594985.1 Sphingomonas sp.
TCCGCCGCCGCCGTCCGGCGCTCGGCACCGCCGCGTGAAGGGATGGGGGAGCGTTACGCCGCTCCCCTTGACCCCCGTTCACGCCCCCACAACCGTCGCCCCCTTCCAGCGTCGCCCCTGCGCAGGCAGGGGCCCATGGCTCGTCCGCCCTGCGGTGGCGTGGAGGCGAGAGAAATAGGCCCCTGCCTGCGCAGGGGCGACGCTGGAAGGGGGCGACGGTTGGGGGCGTGAACGGGAGTCAAGGGGGAGCGGCGTACTGCTCCCCATCCCCTCACGCGACGGCGCGATGCGCCGGACGGCGGCGGCGGAGCGCGGTGCCGACCAGGCCGAAGCCGCCGATCATCATCGCCCAGCTCGCCGGTTCGGGCACCGGGGCCAGCGTCTCGCTGTCGATGAGCTCGACCTTCGTGCCCGTCCCCTTGCCGGTGTAGAGGCCGACCGTGTGATTGTCGGATTCATAGCCGCCGCCATAGGTGGGCTTTTCGGCGAATTCGATCTGGTCGAAGGTCAGGCCGCCATTGGCGAAGAAGTTGAGGAAGATGTAGGGCTCGCCTGAATTGCGGCGGTCGCCGCGCGTCGCGCCCGTGCCGGGCTTTCCGTAATATTGGTCCTTGTCGGCGGTCGGCGCATTGTCGACCGCGCGCAGGACGTCGTTGGCGTCGAAGCTGAACAGCTTCTGGCCCTTGCTGTAGAAGCTGACGGTGTTGCCGGCGTCGAGCGCCGACAGCCAGTAGCCGAAATAATTGACGCCCTGATCGAGCGCCAGAGCATAGCCCGAATTGTTGAACGCCACGGCATAATTGCCGGTGTTGCCCGCCCCGCCATATTGATCGGAGCCAAGGATCCGCACGTCGCCGCCGGTGCTGGAGCGATAAGTGCCGGTGAAGGGGCTGCCGCCGAAATCGGTGGCGAACGAGCCCGCCGAGGCGCGGTTGTCGAACGTTTCGACCCCAACCCGGGCGAAGGTCGCTGAGCTGTTGGTCATGCCCGCGCGTTCGGATTCGTATCGAACCTCGAACGCGGTCGCGGCCATGGCCGAACCCGCCCCGGCCGTCATCGCCAGGGCAACACACGCATACGCAAACTTGTTTACCATCACAGGACTTCCCGCTGCTTGATGCGGGGCGTGTAGCAATGTTTAAGAGCGTCACAATATTATAAGAGAGTTAACGGCAGCAATATTGATAGTTAACTTCGACGACGAACGTTTTTAGATCAGAAGTGTCACGAAATGTAGCGATTTGTTGTTTAACGTAACAATAACTATAGTACCGCGTCAGGCGTGACACCGCTGGCCTGCGCGGGCGGGCTGTCGCTCTTCGGCGTGCGGCGGGGAGGCGAGAGAGATGGGCCCCTGCCTGCGCAGGGGCGACGGTTGTGGGGATGTGGGCGACGCTTGCGCCGGGTCGCCTTGGAGCGGCCTTGGAGGCGGGCGGCCGGCAGGCCGCGCCGCGCGTCAGCGCTTGCGGGTGAAATCCACCGAGACGACGTTCGAGCCGTCCTCGGCCGGCTTGACCACCGGATCGTTTTCGGGCGCGTGGATCTCCTCGGGCTCCTGATTGTCGGCCTGCGCCGAGAAATGGAGCGCGAAGTCGACCGCCGGATCCTGGAACGCGGTGATCGCGGCGAAGGGGATGACCAGCTTCGACCCGACCTGGTTGAAGCTGAGCCCGACCTCGAAGCCCGTCGCCGAGACATGAAGGTCCCAGTAGCGGTTCTGGATGACGATCGTCATCTCGTCGGGATAACGTTCGGTCAGGTGGCGCGGAATGTCGACGCCCGGCGCGTGCGTCTTGAACGTGATGTAGAAATGGTGGCTGCCGGGCAGCCCGTCTTTCTCCACCTGGCCCAGCACGCGGCCGACCACGGCGCGCAGCGCGTCCTGGACGATTTCGTCATAGGGAATCAGGCTGTCGGGCGGGCTTTCGCTCATGCGGTCCACCTGAACGCGTGGCGGAGGCGGGTCAAGCGTTGCCTGTCCCGGCATGGGCGCTATAGGCCGCAGCCCATGCGCACCGCATCGATCAGCCGCAAGACCGCCGAGACCGCGATCGACGTCGCCGTCAATCTGGACGGCGCGGGCCTGTATGAAGTGTCGACCGGGATCGGCTTCCTCGACCATATGATCGAGCAGCTTTCGCGCCACTCGCTGATCGACATCGCCCTGAAGTGCGACGGCGACCTCCACATCGACCAGCATCACACGACCGAGGATTCGGCGCTGGCGCTGGGGCAGGCGGTGAAGCAGGCGCTGGGCGACCGGCGCGGCATCACGCGCTACGGCACCGCCTATTCGCCGATGGACGAGACGCTGAGCCGCGTCGCGATCGACATTTCGGGGCGGCCCTACCTCGTCTGGAAGGCGGAATTCACGCAGGCGCGGCTGGGCGAGCTGGACACCGAGCTGATCGAACACTGGTTCCACAGCTTCGCGGGCGAAGTCGGGCTGACGCTGCACATCGAGACGCTGTACGGGCGCAACAACCATCACATCTGCGAGAGCATCTTCAAGGGCCTCGCCCGCGCGCTGCGCCAGGCGGTCGAGATCGATCCGCGCAAGGCGGATTCGATCCCGTCGACGAAGGGCACGCTCGGCGGTGCCTGAGGCGCTCGCGCTCATCGATTATGGCGCGGGCAATCTCCGGTCGGTCGAGAACGCGCTCCGCGCGGCGGGCGCGGCCGACGTGACGGTGACCGCCGATCCCGACAAAGTCGCGCGCGCCGACCGGATCGTGCTGCCCGGAGTCGGCGCGTTCGCGGCGTGCATGGGCGCGCTGGCGGCGATCCCCGGCATGGTCGACGCCATGACCGCGCGCGTGATCGGCGCGGGCGCGCCGTTCCTGGGCGTGTGCGTGGGGATGCAGTTGCTGGCGGATGCGGGCGAGGAATTCGGCACGACCCCGGGGCTCAGCTGGATCGGCGGCACCGTCCGCAGGATCACCCCCGACGAGGCGCAGGCGCGCGTGCCGCACATGGGCTGGAACGACGTCGTGCCCGCGCGGCCGCATCCGCTGATCGCAGGCGGCGAGGCTTATTTCCTCCACAGTTTCGCGTTCGACGCGGCCGATCCGGCGCAGATCGCGGCCACCACCACGCATGGCGGCCCGATCACGGCGGCGGTGGCGCGCGACAATCTGATCGGCGTGCAATTCCATCCCGAGAAGAGCCAGGCCTATGGCCTTGCCCTCCTCGCCCGCTTCCTCGATTGGCGTCCCTGAATGAGCATCACCGTCTACCCCGCGATCGACCTGAAGGACGGCAAGGCCGTGCGCCTGCTGGAAGGCGACATGGATTCCGCGACGATCTTTAACGACGATCCCGCCGCGCAGGCCAACGTCTTTCACGAGGCCGGCGCCGACCACCTCCACGTCGTCGACCTCGACGGCGCCAAGCAGGGCCAGTCGGTCAATGGCGACGTGGTGGCCGAGATCGTCGAGAGCTTTCCCGGCCGGGTGCAGGTGGGCGGCGGCATCCGCGACCGCGCGGCGATCGACCGCTGGCTGGAGCGCGGCGTGTGGCGCGTGGTGATCGGCACCGCAGCCCTCACCCACCCCGACCTGGTGCGCGAGGCGGCGCTGGCGCTGCCGGGCCGGATCGTGGTCGCGGTCGACGCGCGCGACGGGATGGTGACGACGCACGGCTGGTCCGAGAAATCGGACATGACCGCGATCGACCTGTCGAACCGCTTCGCCGACGTGGGCGTGGCGGCGGCCCTGTTCACCGATGTCGGGCGCGACGGGCTGATGAAGGGCTGCAACGTGCGCGCGACGTCCGAACTGGCGCGCAGCACGCGCCTGCCGGTGATCGCGAGCGGGGGCGTGAAGGGGCTGGTCGACATCGCCGATCTCGCCCGCCACGCCTCCGAGGGGATCGAGGGCGTGATCTGCGGGCGCGCGCTCTACGACGGCAAGCTCGACCTGCGCAAAGCGCTCCGCCTCGCGCGCGACGAGCAGATCTGAGGTGAGCGTCCGCGTCCGCGTGATCCCCTGCCTCGACGTGGCGGGGGGCCGGGTGGTCAAGGGCGTGCAGTTCCTCGACCTCGCCGACGCGGGCGATCCGGTCGAACAGGCGCGGGTTTACGACGCGGCGGGGGCGGACGAGCTCTGCTTCCTCGACATCACCGCGAGCCACGAGGCGCGGGGTACGATCCTCGACGTGGTCGCGCGGACGGCGGCGGTATGCTTCATGCCGCTGACGGTGGGCGGCGGCGTGCGCACGCCCGAGGATGCGCGCGCATTTGGGCTGGGGGGCGCCGACCAGGTGGCGATCAATTCGGCGGCGGTGGCGCGGCCCGAGCTGGCGGCGGACATCGCCGACCGCTTCGGCGCGCAATGCGTGGTCGGCGCGGTCGATGCCAAGGCGGTGGCGCCCGGGCGGTGGGAAATCTTCACGAATGGCGGGCGGCGCGCGACGGGCATCGACGCGATCGAGCATGCGGTGCGGCTGGCGAACCTCGGCGCGGGCGTACTGCTGGTCACGTCAATGGACCGCGACGGCACGCCGGGCGGCTACGACCTCGCGCTCACCCGCGCGATCGCCGACGCGGTCGACGTGCCGGTGGTGGCGTCGGGCGGGGTCGGCACGCTCGACGACATGGTCGCGGGCGTGACCGAAGGCCATGCCAGCGCGGTGCTGGCGGCAAGCATCTTCCATTTCGGCCAGCATACGGTGGCGGACGCGCACGCCGCGCTGGCGGCGGCCGGCTTGCCGGTGCGGGCGCACGCGGCGTAGGACGGGCGCATGTCCGACACGCTCGCCCGCCTCGAAGCGACCATCGCCGCCCGGCGCGGCGCGGACCCGGCGTCCTCCTACGTCGCCAGCATGTGCGCCACGGGGCGGCCGCGGCTCGCGCGCCAGGTGGGCGAGGAGGCGGTCGAGGCGATCGTCGCCGCGCGGGCCGAGGACGAGGCCGCGCTGACCGGCGAGGCGGCGGACCTGATCTTCCACCTGATGGTGCTGCTGAACGAGGCCGGCGTGCCGCTGGCCGACGTGCTGGCCGAGCTCGACCGGCGCGAGGGCGTGTCGGGGCATGACGAAAAAGCCGCGAGGACCGACTGATGCCGATCAATGCCGCCGTCGCCTATGACGAGAACAACGTCTTCGCCCGCATCCTGCGCGGCGAGATCCCGGCCAAGACGGTCTACGAGGACAGCTTCGCGCTCGCCTTCCACGACATCGCGCCGCGTGCGCCGGTGCATGTGCTGGTGATCCCCAAGGGGCAATATGTGTCGTGGGACGATTTCGCGGCACGCGCGAGCGACAGCGAGATTGCGGGCTTCGTCCGCGCGGTCGGCACGGTCGCGCGCGAGCACAAGCTGGTCGAGCCGGGTTATCGCGTGCTCGCCAATATCGGCGGGCATGGCGGGCAGGAGGTGCCGCACCTGCACGTCCACCTATTCGGCGGGCGCCCGCTGGGGCCGATGCTGGCGGAATGATCCGGGCGGGGCGGCGAGCGCCGTCCTTACCGGCCTGATCCGACGTTTATGGGGGCCCGAATAACTCCAGCGTTCGTCACCCCGGGCTTGACCCGGGGTCCCGCTTTCCCGGGTGCTGGTGTGCCGTGCCCTGTGGGGAAAGGCTCGTTGCCCCGCCATACGACACAGGACAGTCGTGGCGAG
>NZ_JBMDXG010000328.1:0-2995 GCF_048594985.1 Sphingomonas sp.
CTGGCGATGACGCAGGCGATCGCGATGCAGACGTTCCGCGACGGCGGCGATATCGCGCAGGCGCGCGAGCGCTTCGCCGCGCGAATGGTGGCGCTGGGGCAGGCGACCGATCTGCTGACGGGCGACCGCTGGACCGGCGCGTCGCTGCGCGGCGTCGTCGAGCAGGCGGTAAAACCCGGCTGCCCCGAAGATCGCTGCACGATCCGCGGGCCGGATGCGGAAATCACGCCCAAGACCGCGCTCGCGCTCACGCTCGCGGTGCATGAGCTGGGCACCAACGCCACCAAATATGGCGCCTGGTCGGGCGAGACGGGCACGGTGACGGTCAGCTGGGACGTGATCGAACGCGACGAGCCGCGGCTCGTGCTCGAATGGCGCGAGAGCGGAGGCCCGCCTTGCGCCCCGCCCCGCCGTCGCGGGTTCGGATCGCGGCTGATCGAGCGCGGGCTGGCGGGCGAGATGCGCGCGGAGGTCACGCTCGACTTCGCGCCGACGGGGCTCGTCTGCCGGATCGACGCGCCGCTCGACGGGAAGCGCGGCACATGACGCTGCGCATCCTGATCGTCGAGGACGAGATGACCATCGCCTTCATGCTGGAGGACATGGTGTCCGAGATGGGGCATGAGGTCGTCGAGGTCGCGATGCGGCTGCCCGATGCGCTGTCGGCGGCACGGACCGCCGCGATTGACCTCGCCATCCTCGACATCAACCTCGACGGGCGGCCTTCGTTCGAAGTGGCCGACGTTCTGCGCGCGCGGGGCGTGCCGTTCTTCTTTTCGACGGGCTACGGCAGCGCCGGCCTCGATCGCGATCACGCGGACGCGCAGGTGCTGAAGAAGCCGTTCCAGCAGCGCGATCTGGCTGGCGCGATCGACCGCGCGCTCGGCTGAGCCGCCCCGCGCCTGTCCTGCGCGCAGCCGGCAATTGCGGCAGCCGTCGCGCCGCGCTATGTTCCCGCTTCGTTCAAGTCAGGGGAGCAGGATGGCCAAGCCGCAACGCCGTTTCGTATGCCAGCTGTGCGGCTCGGTCGCGAGCAAATGGCAGGGGCAGTGCGTCGATTGCGGCGAGTGGAACACGCTGGTCGAGGAGACCGGCGGGGTTGTGACCCCGTTCGCGGCGAAGCACGACCTGCGCACCGGTGGCCGCGCCTTCGCGCTCGCCGGACTCGACAGTGACGTGGCGCTGCCCGACCGGCTGGTGACGGGCATCGCCGAGCTCGATCGCGCGCTCGGCGGCGGGCTGGTGGCGGGGTCGGCGACGTTGATCGGCGGCGATCCGGGCATCGGCAAATCGACCCTGCTGCTGCAGGCGGCGGCAAAGCTGGCGGGCGCGGGCGCGCGCGTCGCCTATATTTCGGGCGAGGAGGCGGCCGATCAGGTACGGCTGCGCGCGCGGCGGATGGGGCTGGGCGGCGCGCCGGTGCAGCTGGCCACGGCGACCTCGGTACGCGACATCCTGACCACGCTCGACACGGGCGCGCCGCCGGCCCTGCTCGTGATCGATTCGATCCAGACGATGCATTCGGACCTGATCGAAGGCGCGCCTGGCACGGTCAGCCAGGTGCGCGCATCCGCGCAGGAGCTGATCCGCTATGCCAAGGATCGCGGCACCGCGCTGATCCTGGTGGGCCACGTCACCAAGGACGGGACGATCGCGGGCCCCCGCGTGCTGGAGCATATGGTCGACACGGTGCTGAGCTTCGAAGGCGAGCGCAGTCACCAGTATCGCATCCTGCGCGCGGTGAAGAACCGCTTTGGCGGCACCGACGAGATCGGGGTGTTTGCCATGGCCGAACAGGGATTGACCGAGGTCGCGAACCCATCCGCCCTGTTCCTGACCGACCGCGACGAGGGCATTGCCGGCGCGACCGTGTTTCCGGCGATCGAGGGCACGCGGCCCGTGCTGGTCGAGATCCAGGCGCTGGTGGTGCGGCTGGCGAGCGGGGCGACCCCGCGCCGCGCGGTGGTCGGCTGGGACAGCGGGCGGCTGGCGATGATCCTGGCGGTGCTGGAGGCGCGCTGCGGCCTGAGCTTTTCGACCTGCGAGGTCTATCTGAACGTGTCGGGCGGCTATCGCATCACCGATCCGGGCGCGGACCTGGCGGTCGCGGCCGCGCTCGTCTCGGCGCTGGCCGAGCGGCCGGTGCCGGCAAACGCGGTCGCGTTCGGCGAAGTGGCGCTGTCGGGCGAGGTGCGCGGGGTGGCGCATGCCGCCCTGCGCCTGAAGGAGGCCGCCAAGCTGGGGTTCGGACGCGCGCTGGTCCCCGCTTCGTCGCGCGAGCCCGCGAGCGGCATGCGCCCGAGCGGCTTTGCGACACTCGGCGCGCTGGTGGATCACATGCTCGGGCGCTGAGGCCCGGGCGCGATCAGATCAGGTACAGCCAGCCCATCACGCCGAGCCCGATCATGCCGAGCATGACCAGCACGGCGTCGATGGGGACGCGCCAGAAGCTGTGCTGCTGATACAGTTCGCGCAGGTCCGCGCCGCCCTGCCCCGCCGCCGGCGCCGCCGCACGCTGGCCGAGCCGGATCACGGGCGCATTGGAGAAAGCGCGTTCCGCCGCTTCCGGCCCGATCGGCGCATCGAACGCACAGCCGTAGCGATCGCCGTCACGGCGCGCGACGAACGCGCGCGTGGCGCCCGCGCCGGCCAGGCCGATGCTGATTTCCTGACCGATCGAAAGCTGCGCCGGCGTGACGATCTGGACGCCCGTCGCCGACACGTCGAGCACCATCACGTCGATCGGGCCCGACCCGCTGGTGCGGATCGTGCTCACGGCACGGGTGGTGCGGCGCCGGGCACGCCGCGATTCGTTGTGCGTCGTCGAAGGCACGCATCTCTCTCCGCAGTCGATCCAAGCATAAAGACCGACTGGTTGAAAGAGTCTGAAGGTCAGGCCGCCCCGACACGGCGACGGCCGCGCGCCGCCGACCCCGCGCGCCAGGCCCAGCGCCGCACCCCCCCAGCCCCCCCCCCGCCGCCACCGAGCACCCCC
>NZ_JBMDXG010000329.1:0-2511 GCF_048594985.1 Sphingomonas sp.
GGCAGACCCCGTCTTGACCGATCCCCGGATGTTAAACGTGCCACCAGCGAACTGAAGCTTGTTGCCATCGTTCACGATCGCCACGCCCCCGCCACCGCAAATATTCACCGTCGCCGATCCCTGAAAGGTCAGCGTCGTGCCCCCTTCCAACGCAAGCTTGTCGATCGTGTAAGTCCGCCCGCCCTGCGCGACGAAGTCCCCGCCATACTGACTGGTTCGGGTCATGCCCGGGACAAGTTCCGGATTGTTGTAACGGAGCGTCACCGGCGGACCCGAACAGGATGGTGGCGACGAAACGGCGGGCGGTGCAGTCGGCGACGCCGGTTGGGTGAAGGAGCCGAGTGCGGCAAAGGCCTGCTGCAGCTTGGCGTCGTTGGCATAAGGATCGGCCGCCGGCGTGCCGCGCCCGTCCTTGATGTTTTCGGGCTTGGTGTTCCGGATCCAGCTTTTCTGCCCCGACAGCGACTTGCCGATCAGCACCTCGCTTGCATTCTGGATGACGGTGCTGCTCGATTCGAGCGCGACGCCGGCATTGGTCGCGACGCCGCAATCGGTCGCTTCGATCGTGACGCCGCCCGACTGAACGATCCCGTTTGCAACCGATCCCTTGAGCGCCAGGAAGCAGGCGCCGCCGCCGGTGTCCGCCGCCACGAGGCTCGCCACGGCTTCGTTCCGGATCGGCAGGCTGACCCCGCTGCCGAGCACGCGCGTCAGGACGAGCGGGACGGCGCCGAGCACGGTGACGGTCACCTTGGACTTGTCCGGCGACAGCACCGCCGTGGTGGTGGCGCGCGCCAGCCCGTTGGCAAGCGCGACGTCCTTGGCCGCCGCGTCCAGCGTGCCGGCGGTGGGCGCGGTGAGGTAGGCCAAAGCCGCCGCCAGCGCGGCGACATCGGCCACGCGCTGATGCTGAACCTTGACGCTGTACGCGTTGCCGACCTCGACCGCGAGCCCGGACATGCCGATCGCGGCCACAAGCGCCATCGCGCCCATGACCATGATCGATCCCCGCTCCGATGCGCGCAGGCGCCCCAGCCACGTCATGGCGGGCGCCGTAACCTCGACCGGTAAAAATCCCCTGAAGCCGGGGATAGTCAGAGTTCGGCGAGTTGCCCGTCGTGAAGCCGCACGACCCGATCCATCCGCCGCGCCAGCCGCTCATTATGCGTGGCCACCAGCGCCGCGGCGCCCTCGCCCCGCACCAGATCGAGGAAGGCGGCGAGCACCCGGTCCGACGTCGCCTCGTCCAGATTGCCCGTGGGCTCGTCGGCCAGGACCAGCGCGGGCCGGTTGGCGAGCGCGCGGGCGACCGCGACGCGCTGCTGCTCGCCCCCCGAAAGTTGTGCCGGGCGGTGATCCAGCCGCTCGGCGAGCCCCAGCGCGGTCAGCAGGATGCGCGCGCGGCCCGATGCCGCCCCCGGCTCCGCGCCGCGGATCAGTTGCGGCAGGACCACATTCTCCTCGGCGGTGAAATCGGGCAGAAGATGATGGAATTGATAGACGAAGCCGAGCGCGTCGCGCCGCAACCGCGTCCGCCCCTCGTCGTCCAGCCGCGACGCTTCCTCGCCCGCGATGCGGATCGATCCATCGAACCCCCCTTCGAGCAGGCCGACCGCCTGCAGCAGGGTCGACTTGCCCGAGCCCGACGGCCCGAGCAGCGCGACGATCTCTCCGGGCGCGATGTCGAGATCGACGCCGCGCAGGACGTGGATCGTCCGCTGCCCCTGCGTGAAGGCGCGGGTCAGGCCGCGCACCGCGACCACCTCACTCATAACGCAGCACTTCGACCGGATCGGTGCGCGCCGCGCGGAGCGCGGGGTAAAGCGTGAAGAGGAAGGCCAGCACCATCGTCATCACGACGATCAGCAGGATCTCGAACGGATCGGTGCGGGACGGCAGTTCGGACAGGAAGCGGATCGACGGATCCCACAGATTCTGCCCGGTGATCCGCTGGATCAGATTCACGATCGGCTGGCGGAAGAACAGGAACAGTGCACCGAGCCCCAGCCCCGCCACCGTGCCGAGCGCGCCGATCGACAGGCCGATCGCGACGAAGATCCGCGTCATCGCGCGTCGGCTCGCCCCCATCGTCCGCAGGATCGCGATGTCGCGCGCCTTGGCGCGGACGAGCATGATTAGCGACGACAGGATGTTGAACGCCGCCACTACGACGATGATCGACAGGATGATGAACATCATCACCCGCTCGATCTCCACCGTTTCGAACAGCGAGGAGTTCATCTGCCGCCAGTCGCTGATCCGCCCCGCGCTGCGGACTTGCGGCGCCAGCGGGGCGAGGATGCGCTCGACGCGCTGGGGATCGCTGGTCTGGATGCGGATCGCGCCGACGGCGTCGCCTAACATCAGCAGCGTCTGCGCATCGGCCATCGGCATCACAACGAACGCCTTGTCGTAATCGTAGACGCCCGTTTCGAACACCGCCGCCACGCGATAGGACACGATCCGCGGGACCGTGCCGAACGGGGTCGACTGGCCCTCCGGACTGATCAG
>NZ_JBMDXG010000033.1:0-1793 GCF_048594985.1 Sphingomonas sp.
CGTAATGAAGGTGCGGGGCGGCCTCGCTCGCCGAGCCGGTCGAGCCCACCGCGCCGATCACCTGCCCGCGCTCGACCTTCATTCCTTCGGCGAGGTCAGGCGCGTAACTATCGAGATGCGCATAATAATCCTGCCAGGCGGGATCGTCGCGACGGATGTAGACGGTGCGCCCGCCATCCTTGCTGTCGAACAATTTCTCGACCGTACCCGCCGTCGCTGCGAGCACTGGCGTGCCCTGCGGCGCCATGATGTCGATCGCGCGATGATCGCGGCTGCCGCCACCCCGTTCCTGCCCCCAGCTGTCGGTCAGCGCGTCGGCCGCGACGCCAGCGACCGGGATGGCGAGCGTGGCGCCCGCATCGGCCGAGACGACGGATAGCGTGGTCGTGGTGGAAACGGGCCCGCCCCCCTGCCGCAGTAGCAGGACGAAAATCGCAATGACCGCCGCGAAGCCGGCCAGCAGCCACCAGCCGAGCCGGGTCACGGCTGGAACACCGCGGGCGTTCCCGGGCGCACCATCATTGCGAGGCGCGCCGCATCCCAGTTGGACAGGCGAATGCAGCCATGGCTTTCCGCCCGCCCGATCGTCTCGGGGTGCGAGGTGCCGTGAATGCCGTAATGCGGCTTGTCGAGGTCCATCCACACCACGCCGACCGGTCCGTTCGGACCCGACTTCAGCAATTGCTTGTCGTCCTTGCTGTCGGCGTCCCAGAACAGATCGGGGTTGTAGTGGAAGGGCGGCAGATAGGCCGTGCCCTGAATCTTCCAGCGGCCGATCGGCAGCGGATCATGCTCGCTGCCCATCGTCGCGGGAAACTGCGCGACCAGCTTATCGTCCTTGCCGTAGACGCGCAGCACCCCGTCGGACTTGTCGACCACTACCCGCTCGGCACGCGGCTGCGACGAAGAGACGCTCAACTGCCGGAGCGAGTCGCGCCATTCGGGCTTCAGGCTGTCGGGATAGGCAATCTCGGCCGGCAGGACGTTGGGGACGTTGATCACGGTGCCGACGCGAAGGCGGGTCTGCGGGCTGTTCAGCGCGACCAAGATTGCCTTGGAGGTATGGAACCGCTCGGCGAGCTTTTCCATCACGTCCGAATAACCCATCGTCGCCAACTTCGCCTGCGCGGCGGGATCGCTCGGAAGCGGTCCGACGAACGGCCCCGCCAACGCCCAGCGGCTCAACGCCACGCCGACCACGCCCGGCGTGACCATGTCCGGGCGCAGCGCTTCGAGCGTGGCGCGATTTATTTCGCCCGTCACGCGCAGTCCGCGCGCCTCCTGGAAGCCCTTGAGTGCCTTGACCAGCGAACTGCCGCGCCGGCCGTCGATGATCCCGGGTCCGAAGCCCAGCCGGTCGAGCAGCACCTGAACCTGCAGCGTTCCCAGATCGGGTGCCGAGCTCTCCGTCGGCGCGGCCGCCATTCCCGCATTTCCAAGACAAGCCGTTGCAATCGCGAGGCAAACACCGGCAACCTTTAGTTTAACCACGCGTGCTAAACTCCTATCTTGGCAATTGGGCACTCAGGTGGAACGCCGTTTTGCGGCTTTCTTTCCGCAGAGCGGGACCGTTATTGATGTTGAACATGGAACTGGGCCGCCGGCGGCTGCTGGGCGGCGCGCTGGCCACGGGCGCGGCGATGTTTGTCGGAAAGGGCGCGTTCGCCGCGCTGCCCGAACAACGCCTCGCCATCCGCAACATTCACACGAACGAGACATTCGACGCGCGCTTCTTCGGAGCGAACGGCTGGGACGCGCAGGGCCTGGCGGAGCTGACTCATGCGCTGCGCGAC
>NZ_JBMDXG010000330.1:0-14120 GCF_048594985.1 Sphingomonas sp.
CCACGAGCGAGACGCTGCTGATCGAGGACGGGATCCTGCGCGGCTATATGCAGGACCGGCTCAACGCGCGGCTGATGGGGGTCGACCCGACGGGCAATGGCCGGCGCGAAAGCTTCGCGCACGCGCCGATGCCGCGCATGACCAATACCTTCATGTATGGCGGCCAGGACGATCCGGCGGAGATCCTGTCGCGGGTGAAGAACGGCATCTACGCCAAGAGCTTCGGCGGCGGGCAGGTCGATATCACCAGCGGCAAGTTCGTCTTTTCGTGCACCGAGGCGTACCGGATCGAGAACGGCCGGCTGGGCGCGCCGATCAAGGGCGCGACGCTGATCGGCGACGGGCCGACCGTGCTGACCAAGGTGGCGGCGATCGGCAACGACATGGCGCTGGACGAGGGCGTCGGCATCTGCGGCAAGGGCGGCCAGTCGGTGCCGGCGGGCGTGGGCCAGCCGACCCTGCTGATCGACGGGATCACGGTGGGCGGCACGGCCGCGTGAACCGGCGCGGGATGGGGACCGGCGCATGACCGGATCGGCCGACGGCGCGCGCGCGATCCTCGATTTTTGGTTCGAGGAGATCGGACCCGATCGCTGGTGGGTGCGCTCGCGCGAGACCGACAGCGCGATCACGGCGCGGTTCGGGCGCCTATGGGAGGAATGGCGCGGACGGCCCGCCGACCGTTTCCTCGGCACCGCCGACAAGGCGCTGGCGGCGGTGATCCTGTTCGACCAGTTTCCGCGCAACATGTTTCGCGGCTCGGCCGAAGCCTTCGCGACCGATCCGCTGGCCCTGGCTGTCGCGCGCGAGGCGGTGGCGCGCGGGCTGGACGCGACGATGACGCGCGACGAGCGCCACTTCCTCTATATGCCGTTCATGCATGCCGAGGATCTGGCGGCGCAGGACGAGGGGGTGGCGCTGTTCGAGGCGTTGGGCCTGCCCGAGCCGCTGCGCTTCTGCCAGCTGCACCGCGACGTGATCCGTCGCCACGGCCGCTTTCCCGCGCGCAACGCCGCGCTGGGCCGGGCGACGCGGCCCGAGGAAAAAGCAACGATCGCGGAAACCAAGGACTGGTAGCCGCGTTGGCAGCGTGACCGGCGCTGCCGCCGGGTTTCGCCCCCGTGTGTGCCCGAAAAGCGGGCATCGATTGATTCCTGCCTAACGGTTGGGCGGTCGCGGGCGCCCAACGGCCGCATTCGGCCCTGCGAGCCATTTGGCACGCTCCTTGCGAACTGCCTGCCGGGCGATAGCGCAGGGAGGCACAATGAAACTCGTCATTGCCATCATCAAGCCATTCAAGCTCGACGACGTGCGTGAGGCTCTTTCCGCACTCGGCGTGCAGGGCATGACCGTGACCGAGGTCAAGGGCTTCGGCCGTCAGAAGGGCCAGACCGAAATCTACCGGGGGGCCGAATACAGCACCAACATGGTGCCGAAGATCAAGGTCGAGGTGGGCTGCAGCGCCGATCTCGCCCCGCGCGTGGTGGAGGCGATCCAGCAATCGGCCAACACCGGCGCCATCGGCGACGGCAAGATCTTCGTGATCGACGTCGGCCAGGTGGTGCGCATCCGCACCGGCGAGACCGACGACACCGCTCTCTAAGCATAAGGGGGACTCCATGAAGCTTCTCAACCACATGCGGATGGCGGGAGCGGGGCTTGCGGCCACGCTCATGTCCATGCCCGCCTTCGCCCAGGACGGACCGATCAAGGCGCCCACCGCGGAGCAGGCGGCGGCGATGATCAACAAGGGCGACAATACCTGGATGCTCGTCTCCGCGGCGATCGTCCTGATGATGTCGGTTCCGGCGCTCGCCTTGTTCTACGGCGGCCTCGTCCGCACCAAGAACATGCTCTCGGTGCTGATGCAGGTCTTCATGATCGTCTCGGTCGCGGCACTCTGCTGGGTGTCGTGGGGCTATTCGATGGCCTTCACCGGCGGCTCGCCCTACTTCGGCGGCCTTTCCAAGGCGTTCCTGGCCGGCGTCGGCCCGTCCTCGGTCGCGGCGACCTTCTCCAACAACGTCTACATCTCGGAATATGCGTTCATCGCCTTCCAGATGACCTTCGCCTGCATCACGCCGGCGCTGATCGTCGGCGCCTTCGCCGAGCGCATCAAGTTCACCCCGCTGCTGATCTTCGTCGTGGCGTGGCTGACCATCGTCTATTTCCCGATGGCGCACATGGTATGGTACTGGGCGGGCCCAGACTTCCTGTCGGACAACACGTCGGACGCAGGCCTGCTCTATGGCTGGGGCGCGCTCGACTTCGCCGGCGGCACCGTCGTCCACATCAACGCGGGCATCGCCGGTCTGGTGGGCTGCCTCGTGATCGGCAAGCGCCACGGCTACAAGGCCGAGCCGATGCCGCCGCATTCGCTGACCATGACCATGATCGGCGCCTCGCTGCTGTGGATCGGCTGGTTCGGCTTCAATGCGGGCTCGAACCTCGAAGCCAACGGCTATGCGGCGCTCGCCTTCGTCAACACCTTCGTCGCCACGGCGGGGGCCGCGGTCGCCTGGGCGGTCATCGAACAGGTCAAGCATGGCAAGCCGTCGCTGCTCGGCGCAGTCTCGGGCGCGGTCGCCGGCCTCGTCGCGATTACCCCGGCGGCGGGCTTCGCCGCGCCGATGACGTCGATCATCCTCGGCATGGTCGCCTCGATCGTCTGCTTCCTGTTCGTCACCACGGTGAAGAACGCGCTGGGTTATGACGACACGCTCGACGTGTTCGGCATCCACTGCGTCGGCGGCATCATCGGCGCGATCGGCACCGGCATCGTCGCCGATCCGGCGCTCGGTGGGCAGGGCTGGGTCGACTATACGGTCTTCCCGTCGGTTGCCGGGACCTACGACATGGCCGGCCAGGTCGTGACCCAGATCAAGGCGGTCCTGCTGACCCTCGTCCTTTCGGGCGGCGTCTCGGCGATCCTCTTCCTGGCGCTCAAGCACACGATCGGGCTCCGCCCCGCGGCCGAGGTCGAAGCCGAAGGCCTCGACATCTCCGAGCATGGCGAGCGCGCCTACAACTACTGACGAGATCGGGGCGGCCGGGACGCGGCCGCCCCTCACAGGGTTCCTCCTGCGGACGACTAAACCGGCGGAGCAATCCGCCGGTCTTTTTCGCGTCTGGGGCTAGAGCTGCACCTGCCACGCGGCGGCGAGGCGCGTCCCGACATGGGCGTCCTGATAGGGCGCCGGCGGCCGCGCGCCGTCGATCGAGGTGCCGGTGAGGCGCAGGCCGAGCGCGTGACGCCCGCGCACATAGGTCACGCCGACGCGGTAATCCCAATAGTCGCCGTCCGGCCGCAGGCGCGCCGCGCGTTCCGGGTGCCGCCCCGCCGCCTCGCCCGACGAATGGCCGACCCCGCCGTCGAGCGTGCACGGCGTGCCCGGAATGCCGAGGTCGAGCGTAAGCCCGAGATGGAGATTGTCGCCGCCGATCGCCGCCTGGCGCGGAGCATAAGCGGCGGCCAGCCCGATCGTGGCGGGGCCGATCAGGTAGGAGACCGCGCCTTCCCCCTCGGCATAGTTCAGCCGCGAACGGCCGGCGAAGACATGGCCGGTCGCGCCGGCCAAGAACCGCCACGGCCCCCGATCCGTCCGCCAGCCGGCCCCGAGATCGAGGCCGAGATCGGCGCCGCCGTGCCGCGCGCTGCCGCGCAGGCTTGCCGCCGTGGCCGACACGGAGAATCCGCCCGCGACGGGCAGGTCGGCGAAGGCGCGCGCGGCGGCGCGGCCGCCGCTCCAGCTCAGCCCGCGCGCGCGCAGGTCGCTCGTCGCCTCGAGCGCCAAAACGGGGCCGGCGGATTGCGCCGCCGCCCCCGTCGATCCGATCAACGCCGCGCAGAGCGCGAGCGGCGCGTGACGCATCCGTTCAGTTCGATGCCAGCGCGCGCGCCGAATCGATGTCTGCGAGCACATTCGGATGGTCGGCGCTGGCGACGCGCGTGACGTGTGCCTGCAGCTTGTCGCGCTGGGCGACGTGTGCGGCCTCGATTGCGTCGCGCCCGATCGTGCAGCTGCCCGGGCGATCACCGCGGATCACGTGCGCATCGGGAAGCAGCCGATCGACGCTGGCGGTGTCGCCCTGGCGGCGGATCTGGCGCTCGACCTGCACAATCATCTCCCAGCGGCACCGCTCGGTGCTCGGGCGCGTCCCGGCGGACATGCCGACCGTCTTCATCTCGGTCCGGACATGCGGGCGATAGCTGACCTGATAGGCGGCATCGCGATGCTGGACGGCGACCTCGTGCGACACCGACGCCGGCGTGGCGGCGGCCAGAGCAGCGGTCAGGACCAGGGCGGAAACGGGCATCCTAAAGCTCCTTAGCAGGTGATCATGCCTTATTATTAGGCATCATGCCCAACAAACGGGCAAACTGCCAGCCAAGATCCGCGCTCGGCGCGGCAGTAACACTTTATGACAATGGTGCAGGAGAGCTGGCGCGATCAGTCGCGCGCGACCGCCGACGCGAGCGTGAGCAGGCGCGCGGGCGGCAGGGTACCGACCAAGGCGTAAGCGAATTCGCCGTTTTCCCAATAGGCGATCCGCTCGGCCGCGCGATTGGCGAGCACGGGCTGCGCATCGGCATTGGTTTCGACGCGCATGCCGACCAGCGAGACGCGATCGCCGGCAGGCGTGCGCAGGAAAAGCTGGACGATGTCGCCGCCGCTTGAGGGGTAAAGCTGCGAATCGCCGACGGTCCATCCGGCGGGCAAAGCCGGCATGGCGATGCCGGTGGCACGGCGGATTTCGGCGGGGTCATATCGATCCGATTCGCGCTGGCTGGCCATATCCTGGCGCAGCAGCGTGACGCGGTGCGCCGCGACGGCATCGTCGACGAAGCTGCTGCCCGCCGCGCGCGAGAAGCTGGGCGTGATGGTTTCGTTGAGCATCCACCCGGCAAAAACCAGCGGCAGAATCATCGCCGCGCGTCGCGCGGGCACCACCACGCCGCGCGAGGCCCGCGCCCAGCGGCGGCGCGGGCGCGGGGCGACGGGCGCGGCATGGGTACGGTGCGCGAGGTGGCCGGCGATCGCCGATGCGGCCATCGCCGCGCCCCCGCCAGGGAGGAAGGTGCGCGCCACCCCCTCCGCCTGCGCGGCGCGCCAGCGGGGATGGTCGGCGATGGCGCGGTCGACCGCGTCGATCAGGCCGTCGGCGCTTTCGGCGACGGGGCCGAAATGCCAGTGGGCATAATTTTCGTCATCGCGCCAATCGACCTTGTGCGGGTTGAGGAACAGGCACGGACGCGGGGTGCGGAGATATTCGTACACCTGGCTCGACACGTCGCCGAGATAGAGATCGGCGAGCGTGGTGTAGGTCATGTCGATCGCGCGGTCGCTGCCGCGATCGATATGGATGCGGGGATGCCCCTCGTAGCGATCGAGCAGCGCCCCCCACCGCGTCCGCGCCGCATCGCCATCGAGCAAGCGGACATGCGGCGCGAGGATAAGATTATAGCGGTCCTGGCCGGCGAACGCCGCCAGCACCTGTTCGATACAGGGCTGCCACGACCCCAAGGTGCAGAAATGTGGGTTGTAGAGCACCACCGGGCGCGCATCGGCGAACGGACGCCAATCCGGATCACGGACCGCGTCGGCCGCTTCGAACTTGGGATAGCCGACGACCGCATGCGCGCCCGGGCGGATCAGGCGTTCGGCCATCATCCGCTCGCGATGCTTCGGCCCGGCCATCAGCACGAAATCGAAATGGCGGATACGCGGATCGAAGCCCGCGGCGCGATCCCCCGCGCCGTGATCGAGGTGGATGAAAGAGGGATGGCGCACCCCCATCCGCTTGAGCAGGATCGACGTGCGTTCGGGCAGCGCGATCGCATCGAAGCGCTTGAGCCACGGCGCGAGCAGCGCGAGGCTCATCACCTTGGGCGGGACCACGCTGCCTGTCCGGCGCATGCCTGCGGCCAGCAGCGACGAGCGGGCATGGACGAAACTGACCGGCGCGCCGCCCAGGCGATCGACCGCCTGTCGGGCATAATCGATATGCGCCTGCGACGGCGAGACGACGTGCACGTCGAAACCGGGCGTGCGGGCGAGCGCGGCCGCCGTGGCGATGCCATGCAGCAGCTGATGCCGCTGCGCATTGAAAAAGAAACAGACCTGAATCGACCGGCCAGGGCGCGGCGCAACGACCTTTTCTTCCATCGGTTCCCCATGGCAGCCCAAGCGGGAGCAGAAAAGTCCAATGCGATGCAACGAAGACACAAAAGATAGCGCGGCAATCAGACGATTCCGTGTCACGGCCGAGCGAGAGGGGCCGCAACCATCCCCGATCGATGCCGGCAGCCCATAAACAAAAAGGCCCCCGGGTAACCCCGGAGGCCTTCCTGTACTGCCGAAGCAGAAAGATCAGGCGAAGGTGACGCCGACCTTCTGACGACGATTCGCGCGGAGCGCGCCGCCGACGAAGCCGAAGCCGCCGACCATCATCGCCCAGCTGATCGGTTCGGGAACCGCACCGCCCGGGTTGCCGCCATTGTCGAACGGCGCGAAGGCCAGTTCGCCGCTGTAACGGCCGCCGTTGGCGCCCGCCGAGCCGCTGACGACCAGCGAATAGGTGCCGGCATTCAGGAACGTCTCGGCCAGATCGAAATACTGGTTCGTGCCGACCGGCATCGGGGTCAACGCCGTGCCGTTGAACGTCACCGACGAAAAGGTGATCCCGGCGAGACCGGTCACCTTGGCCGAAAGCAGGCCGCCGCTGAGCGTGCCGTCTTCGGGCAGGGTGATCGTCCAGGTGTTCGTGAAATCGACGGCATTGTCATACTGGGCGCCGAAGCTCCCGTAGTTGCCGTCGAAAACCACCGCCGCCGCATTGGCAGTGGTGGCAGCGGCCATCGCACCCACGATCGCGAGAGCCGTCATCATAGCATTACGCATCCACATTCTCCCTGAAGGAATGCGGTTGCCTTGCCCAAGTCTGTCGAACGTATCGCACGCCAGTCACGTCAGCAAAGCTACCTACACATACAAAACTTACCCCACGCTTGGGTACGGATTGCGCGAGGTAAACAACCTTTTAACACATCGGTTCCGCGTCGCGAGAAAAAACGAACAAATTTTTGTGCGGTGCACAAACATGGTTAACGGGCGCCTATAGATTCGACGTGGTTAACACCTGTTGGCAGGCCGTTCGCACGCTGTTGGAGGCCATGCGCGCCGCCCCACGCAATTTGTCGCACCGCCGAAACGATACAGCGCAAGGTCACTGAATGTTAACCATAACGAGCGTAGAGCGAAGAGGCGAACCGGGGACGTTGCGCGGGGCAAGGGAATCGGTTCGCCACCGGGAGGGAAATCAATGTCAGTTTCGAAAGCCGCGTTGCGCGCAACGGGGGTCTGCGCCCTTTTGACATCGGTTCTGGGCGCCATGCCGGCGTCGGCCACGCTGCTGCCGCAGTCGTGGAACGGCTGGAGTTGGGCGCGGACGGGGCAGCTCAACATCCAGGTCGGCAGTAATGTCAGCGCGGCATGGAAGCCCTACCTGCAAAATTCGGCGAACACGTGGTCGAAGACGCCGAACATCAACTATATCGTGACCGCAGGGAAATCGACGGGCAGCGCATGCAAGGCCTCGATCGGCACCGTCCAGGTCTGCAACGGTAATTATGGCGCAAATGGCTGGCTGGGCTACACAACGGTCTGGACCAGCGGCGGATCGATCGTTCAGGCAACCATCCAGTTCAACGATTATTATTTCCAGCAGCCAAAATACAATAATGCCGCCTTCCGTACCTACATCGCCTGCCAGGAAATGGGCAACGCACTCGGCCTGCAGGATTCGGACCGGATCTACACTAACGCCAATACCGGCAGCTGCATGGACTATACCAACGACGCGAGCGGGAAGGTGGGCACCAACGGGCCGCTGGCCAATATCGCGCCCAGCGTGAGCGACTTCAAAAACCTCGCCGTGATCTATGCCAACGTCGGCAAGACGCAGCTGACCCAGACCAAGGCAACCGGCGTGTATGGCAACGCCTTCGCCGCCCCCGCGCCCGAGCCGGCGAGCTGGCTGACGATGATCGCCGGGTTTGGCGTGGTCGGCGGTGCGCTGCGCCGTCGCAAGCGCATGGCCCCGGTCACGGCCGCCTGCTGATCGGATCCTGCGGCGCGTGATCCGTCACGCGCCGTCCATCACCAGCACGATCTTGCCGACGTGCGCGCCCTCCTCCATCCGGGCGTGCGCGTCGGCCGCGCGGCCGAGTGGGAAGGTCGCGTCGATCACCGGACGCAGCCGGCCGTCGGCGAGAAACGGCCACACCGTGCGCGCGAGCGTGTTGCGCAGGTCGGTCTTGAACCCGACATCGCGCGCGCGCAGCGTCGACCCGGTCAGCGTCAGCCGTTTCTGCATCACCTGCCAGATCGGGATTTCGGCGGTGGCGCCGCGCTGGACCGCGATCGAGACGTGGCGCCCCTCCGGCCCCAGCACGGCGAGGTTGCGCGGCAGATAGTCGCCGCCGACCATGTCGAGCACGACGTCGATCCCGGACGGCGCGATCGCCTTGACCGCCGCCACGAAGTCCTCCGCCCGATAGTCGATCGCATGATCCGCGCCGAGCGCGCGGGCGCGCGCGCACTTCTCCGCGCCGCCGGCGGTGACGATCACCGTCAGATTGAACAATTTGCCGAGCAGGATCGCGATCGTGCCGATGCCGCTGGTCCCGCCATGGACCAGCACGGTTTCGCCGGGGCTGGCGCGGCCGCGTTCGAACAGGTTGGACCAGACGGTGAAGAGCGTTTCGGGCAAGGCCGCCGCCTCGACCATCGACAGAGCCGGGGGCACGGCGAGGCACTGCCCGGAGGGCGCGATAGCGTAATCGGCATAGCCGCCGCCCGCGAGCAGCGCCATGACCGGCCGGCCGAGCAGGCGCGCGTCGGCGCCCTGGCCCAGCGCCACCACCGTTCCCGCCACTTCGAGGCCGGGAATCGACGGCGCACCGGGCGGGGGCGGATAGTTTCCCTGGCGCTGCAGGATGTCCGGGCGATTCACCCCGGCGGCGGCGACACGGATCAGTAGTTCCCCCTCGCCCGGGCGCGGCACGGGACGATCGACCAGCCGCAGCACATCGGGACCGCCCGCCGCTTCGGGATCGATCGCGCGCATCGTGGACGGAAGGTCGGTCATTTCTGTCTCCATCGTTGCGCAGCGCGGGCGACCGGACGCGCCGACGGCGAATTGCGCCGGGCGGATTTGACAGACTCGGGCGAAGGGTCAACCATCCCGGTCATGGAGCTCGACGACATCCTGCCCAAGCGCACCGACGATCCGCTCGTCGCGCTCGTCAGGCAGGACCTCGACCCCTTCTCCAACGACGAGCTGGCGGCGCGGATCGCGGCGCTGGAGGCGGAGATCGCGCGGACGCGGGCGCGCATGGAGCGCGCCGTTAACCATCGCTCAAGCGCCGAGGCCCTATTCAAGCGATGACGGGCGCGGAGCCCCTCGCAACCCCCGCCATTTGGGCGGGGTGCTTGATCGGAGGCGGTGGCGTTCACACATCTGTGGCGGCAGGGCAACACCCCTATCTGCCCTGCGGGAGTATCGACTAATGCCAAGTTTCGCCCGCGAGCTGGAACAGACCCTGCACAACGCGCTGACCGCGGCCTCGTCGCGGCACCATGAATATGCCACGCTCGAGCATCTGCTGCTCGCGCTGGTCGAGGACACGCATGCCTCCAAGGTGATGACGGCGTGCGGGGTCGACCTCGACGATCTGAAGGACGCGGTGTCGGCCTATCTCGACAGTGAGCTCGACGCGCTGAAGACCGAGAGCGGCAACGACCCCTCCCCCACCAGCGGTTTCCAGCGCGTCGTCCAGCGCGCGATCCTGCACGTCCAGTCCTCCGGCCGCGAGGAGGTGACCGGCGCCAACGTGCTGGTCGCCCTGTTCAGCGAGCGCGAAAGCTATGCGGTCTATTTCCTGCAGCAGCAGGACATGAGCCGGCTGGATGCGGTCAGCTTTATCAGCCACGGGGTCGGCAAGGCCGGCCAGGCGACGGAGGCACGCGAGGTGAAGGGGGCCGACGAAGAGAAGCAGCAGAAGGGCGAAGGCGGCGCCAAGAAGGGCGAGAGCGCGCTCAAGCAGTTCACGGTCGACCTCAACGAGAAGGCGAAAAACGGCAAGGTCGATCCGCTGATCGGGCGCGGGCCCGAGGTCGACCGCACGATCCAGATCCTGTGCCGCCGGTCGAAGAACAACCCGCTCTATGTGGGCGATCCGGGCGTCGGCAAGACCGCGATCGCCGAGGGGCTGGCGCGCAAGATCGTCGAAGGCCAGGTGCCCGACGTGCTGAAGGATGCCGTGATCTACTCGCTCGACATGGGGGCGCTGCTCGCCGGCACGCGCTATCGCGGCGATTTCGAGGAGCGGCTGAAGCAGGTCGTGAACGAGCTGGAGAAGCTGCCGCACGCGGTGCTGTTCATCGACGAGATCCACACGGTGATCGGCGCGGGCGCGACCAGCGGCGGCGCGATGGATGCGTCGAACCTGCTGAAGCCCGCTCTGTCGGGCGGCACGATCCGCTGCATCGGATCGACCACCTACAAGGAGTTCCGCAACCATTTCGAAAAGGACCGCGCGCTGCTGCGGCGCTTCCAGAAGATCGACGTGAACGAGCCGACGGTCGAGGACACGGTCAAGATCCTGACCGGGCTGCGCTCCGCGTTCGAGGCGCACCACAAGGTCAAGTACACGCCCGACGCGATCAAGTCGGCGGTCGAGCTGTCGGCGCGCTACATCAATGACCGCAAGCTGCCCGACAAGGCGATCGACGTGATCGACGAGGTGGGCGCGATGCAGATGCTGGTGGCGCCGGCCAAGCGCAAGAAGACGATCACGGCCAAGGAGATCGAGGCGGTGATCGCGACGATGGCGCGCATCCCGGCCAAGTCGGTTTCGAACGACGACACGAAGGTGCTCGCGAACCTCGACCCCGATCTGAAACGCGTCGTGTTCGGGCAGGACCCGGCGATCGAGGTGCTGTCGTCGGCGATCAAGCTGAGCCGCGCAGGGCTTCGCGATCCCGACAAGCCGATCGGCAACTACCTCTTCTCCGGCCCGACCGGCGTCGGCAAGACTGAGGTGGCGCGCCAGCTCGCATCAATCCTGGGCATTCCCCTCCAGCGGTTCGACATGTCCGAATATATGGAGCGCCATTCGGTCAGCCGGCTGATCGGCGCGCCCCCGGGCTATGTCGGCTATGATCAGGGCGGGCTGCTGACCGACGCGGTCGACCAGAATCCGCACAGCGTGCTCCTGCTCGACGAGATCGAGAAGGCACATCCCGATTTGTTCAACATCCTGCTGCAGGTGATGGACAACGGGAAGCTGACCGACCACCACGGCAAGACGGTCGATTTCCGCAACACCATCCTGATCATGACCACCAATGCGGGCGCCGCCGACATGGCGCGCGAGAGCATCGGCTTCGGGGCGATGAGCCGCGAGGATGCGCAGGAAGATGCGGTCAAGAAGATGTTCACGCCGGAATTCCGCAACCGGCTCGATGCGATCGTGCCGTTCGGCTACCTGCCGACGCCGGTGATCGGGCGCGTGGTGGAGAAGTTCATCCTCCAGCTGGAACTGCAGCTCGCCGACCGCGACGTGCACATCAGCCTGGACGAGGACGCGAAGGCGTGGCTCACCGAGAAGGGCTATGACAAGCTTTATGGCGCGCGGCCAATGGGTCGCCTGATCCAGGAGAAGGTCAAGCAGCCGCTGGCGGAGGAGCTGCTGTTCGGCAAGCTCGTCCAGGGCGGCGAGGTGAAGGTCCACCTGAAGGACGGCGCGCTGTCGTTCGAGATCACGCCCGCCGCGCCGAAGGCGAAGCGCAAGGGCGGCAAGCCCAAGGCCGAAGCCAAGGCCTGAACGGCATCCATTGCTGAACCGCGAGGCCCCGGTCCGGCTCCATCCGGGCCGGGGCCGACGCGCATCTGTCCTCTTTCCGATTGCTATTGCGAACGCCTCTCATTAGAGGCGCATCAAACAATCGAGTAAGGGGTATCATGACACGGACGTTCGCTCTCCTCGCCTGCACGATGCTGGCGGGTCAGGCCTGGTCGCAGGATCCGACGATCGAGGATCGCGAGCGCGAGGACGTGATCGTCACCGGCACCCAGCTCGCCAGCAGCGCGGGCACCAAGACCGGGACCCCGATCGTCCAGACGCCGCAGCCGATCACGGTGATCCCGGCGGAGGTCTATCTGTCGCAGGGTGCGCTCTCGCTCAGCGACACGCTGCGCTACGCATCGGGCGTGGTCGCCAACCAATATGGCCCCGACAGCCGGGTCGACGGCCTGCTGATCCGCGGCATCAACGCGCTGCAGTTCCGCGACGGGATGCGCGACCTGTTCAGCTATTATGCGACGATCCGGTCGGACCCGTATAATTTCTCGCAGGTCGAGCTGGTGCGCGGTCCGGCGTCGGTGCTGTTCGGGCAGAGCTCGATCGGCGGGCTGGTCAACAGCGTGTCCAAGACCCCGCAGTTCGAAAATCATGGCGAGGTCGCGATCCGCTACGGATCGTTCGACCGGAAGGAGGCGCTGGCCGACCTGACCGGCACGATCACCGACGGCGTGGCGGGCCGGATCGTCGCGCGGGTGCGCGATTCGGGGACGCAGACCGACCATGTGCCCGACGATCGCGTGATGATCGCGCCGTCGCTCCGCTGGCAGCCCGACGCCGCGACCGACATCACGCTGATCGGCCTGTATCAGGAGGATGACAGCGGTTCGACATCGCAATTCCCGCCGCTCGTCGGCACGTTGCTGCCCAATCCAAACGGCAAGCTGCCCAACGACCTGTTCATCGGCAAGCCCGGCTGGGACCGCTATGACGGCCGCCTGCTGCAGGGCACGGGCATCGTCACGCACCGCTTCAGCGACAAGCTCCGCCTCAACCTGAAGGCGCGCTACATCGACAGCGACCTGACCTATTTCACGCATTATGCGGACAGTTATGCCAACCCGGCTGACCCGTTCGTCGAGGGTTCGAACCAGCGGGTGATCGGGCTTTATGCCGACGGCAGCCGCGCGCGGATGAACATCTTCTCGACCGACAACAATCTCCGGGTCGATTTCAACACCGGCGCGAATGTGGAGCACGTGCTGCTGGCGGGTGTCGATTACAGCTGGAACCGCGTCCGCAAGAATAGCGGCTACGGCTACGAATTCATCGATATCTACAATATCGATTACGACGCTTTGTCGGATTACGGCGGCGGGATCCCCACCGGAAATCCGACGAGCGAGGACACGTCGCAGAAGCAGCTCGGCTTCTACATCCAGGACCAGATCCGGCTGTGGGACCGTGTGTCGATCGTGCTGGGCGGGCGGCGCGACCATGTCCGCTCGCGCGCGGCGCCGGGGACCCCGGTCGAGACCGACAATGCGACCACCCTGCGCGCGGGGATCATCGCCGAGGTGGTGAAGGGCGTGTCGCCGTTCTTCAGCTACACCGAATCCTTCCAGCCGATCGCCGGGGCGCTGGCCGACGGCAGTTCGTTCAAGCCCACACGCGGCCGGCAGTTCGAGGGCGGCGTGAAGCTGCATCCGGACGCGGCGACACTGCTGACCGCGACCGCATTCCACATCCGCGAGAACAACCGGCCGGTCAGCGACGACAGCACGCCCGACCCGCGCGACCAGATCCAGGTCGGCAGCATGACGTCGAAGGGCTTCGAAATCGAAGCGAGCCGGATGCTGCCCGGCAATTATCAGCTGATCGCCAATTACAGCTACGTGAAGGCCGAGGTCGCCGACACGGGCGTCCAGCTCGACAACGTGCCCAAGGAGACGGCGTCGGTCTGGGGGACCAAGACGGTCGCGCTGGGCAATGACGCGACGTTGCGCGTCGGCGCGGGCGTGCGCCATGTCGCCGCGACCCGCAGCTATGGCCCCGCCTTCCCCGGCGGCATCCGCACGCCCGATTACACGTTGGTCGACGGGCTGGTCGAGATCGGCTGGCAGCGCTGGCTGTTCACGGTCAACGCCACCAATTTGCTCGGCAAGGACTTCTATGCGGCCTGCCTCGCGCGCGGCGACTGCTTCGTCGGCGAGGATCGCAACATCTTCGGCACGCTCACCTACCGCTTCTGATG
>NZ_JBMDXG010000331.1:0-7867 GCF_048594985.1 Sphingomonas sp.
GACATCCTCGGCCATGAATTCATGGGCGAGGTGGTCGAAACGGGATCGGGCTCGACGTTGAAGAAAGGGCAGCGCGTGGTGGTGCCCTTCACCATCTCGTGCGGGTCCTGCTATTTCTGCGCGAAGCATCAATATAGCTGCTGCGACAACAGCAACCCGGCCGACAATCAGGATATTTCGGAACTGGCCTACGGCAACCGCATGGCCGGGCTGTTCGGCTATAGCCACATGACCGGCGGCTATGCGGGTGGACAATCCGAGTATGTCCGTGTGCCATATTCGGACGTGGGGCCGATCGTGATCCCCGACGGGGTCGACGACGACAAGGTCCTGTTCCTGTCGGACATCCTGCCCACGGGCTGGATGGGGGCGGAAAATGCCGACATCGAACCCGGTGATACCATCGCCGTGTGGGGTTGCGGCCCGGTGGGCCTGTTCGCGATCCAGTCGGCGTTCCTAATGGGGGCCGAGCGCGTGATCGCGATCGATCATTTTCCAAACCGTCTCGAACTGGCGGCGCGTTTCGGCGCGGAGACGATCAACTTCAACGATATCAAGGTCTATGACGCGTTGATGGAGATGACCGGCGGGATCGGCCCCGACGCGGTGATCGACAGCGTCGGGCTGGAGGCGCACGGCCTGTTCGTCGACAATGTGGTCGATCAGCTCAAGGTTTCGACCTTCTTGGGCACCGATCGCATCCACGCGCTGCGCCAGGCGATCCTCGCCTGTCGCAAGGGCGGACGCGTCTCGGTGCCGGCGGTCTATGGCGGCTTCGTCGACAAATTCCCGATGGGCGCCTTCATGGAGAAGGGGCTGACGATGAAGACCGGCCAGACCCACGTTCAGCATTACATGCCGGGGCTGCTCAACGCGATCCTGGAAGACAAGGTCGATACGACCTTCCTCATCTCGCATCGTCTCCCGCTCGAAAATGCGCCGGACGGCTACAAGCTGTTCCACGACCACCAGAACACCACGACCAAGATCGTCCTCAAGCCTGGGCTGGAGAAGATCAGCGTCGAAATGCCTGCTTGAGGAGCCAGACCCATGGGTAACGGAAAACTTGCCATCGTCACCGGTGCGTCCACCGGCATCGGCTTCGAACTGGCGCATATTGCCGCGCAGGAGGGCTATGACCTGTTGGTCGTCGCCGACGAGCCGCTGATCGAGGGCGCTGCCGCCGACTTCCGCACGCACGGAACCGAGGTCACCGCGATCGAGGCCGATCTCGCGACGTTCGAGGGCAATGATCGGCTGATCGAGGCCGCCAACGGCCGGCCGGTCGAGTTGCTGCTCGCCAATGCCGGACGCGGTCTCGGCCGGGCCTTCGTCGAGCAGGACGTCGCTGACTGGCGGCGCGTGATCGACACCAACGTGACGGGCACGACCTACCTGATCCAGAAGGTGGCGCGCGACATGCAGGCGCGTGGATCGGGCCGCATCCTCATCACCGGCTCGATCGCGGGCCTGATGCCGGGCAGCTTCCAGGCGGTGTATAACGGCACAAAGGCCTATCTCGACAGCTTCTCCTACGCTTTGCGCGAGGAACTGCGTGAGAGCGGCGTGACCGTCACCGTGCTGATGCCCGGCGCGACCGAGACCGAATTCTTCGACCGTGCCGACATGCTCGACACCAAGGTCGGCACGCAGGAGAAGGACGATGCCGCGAAGGTCGCGCAGGACGGATGGGACGCGCTGATGTCGGGAGCCGGCCACATCGTATCGGGCTGGCAGAATAAGCTGCAGGCGGCGATCAGCCACGTCACGCCCGACAGCCTGCTGGCGAAGAAACATCGCGACATGGCGGAGCCGGGCACCGCTGAAAACGCCTGAAACCCCTTCGCCGGGCGGCGCCCCTCCAGCGTGGTTGAGCGTTGACCCGCCGATCCGTCAAACCTACGGACGGCGGGCACGGCGCCCCGGTAGCTCAGCAGGACAGAGCAACGGTTTCCTAAACCGCAGGTCGGGAGTTCGAGTCTCTCCCGGGGCACCAATGTCCCAGACGGGTGTCATCGATCAGGCGGTGTGAAACTCCGCCGTGTTGTCGGCACGAATATCGACGCTTGGCGTTAGCGCTATCATGATTAGCAGCCTGTCCAAGCTGCCGCTTTCTGCGCGCGTTCCCTTGATCGGCCTTGCGCTGGTCGTCGCCTCTCTTGCGGCGTTCCTCGTCGGCGTGAGTATCGCGCGCTGTCTCTTCTTGACCGGGTGACCTGCCAAGGACGTGAATGCCGCACTCAGGCCTCCGTTAAAGCCAGCTCGGATGACTTCGCGTTCGTCGGGTAAGGTCAGCGCGGCCGGTTGATCGGCCTGTTGCCTGCCTCGCGATGGCGGATGATGCGCAGATACCCCTCGACCAGCGCGGCGTTGACCGAGTCCCATGAATATCGTTCGCTGACAGCGCGTCCGGCAGCGCCCGAGGCCGCGCGGGCTTCCGGATCGCCGCAATAGAAAGCGAGCGCCTGAGCAAAGGCCTCGTTCGCACCGGGGCGGATCAGCCGGCCGGTGACCCCGTCTTCGACCAAACTGAGGCTGCCGGTCGCGCGCGCCGCGATCACCGGCAGGCCACAGGCCATCGCCTCCAGCGTGACGTTGCCGAACGTCTCGGTCACGCTCGGGTTGAGCAGCATGTCGGCGGACGCGATCGCGCGGCCGAGATCCTCGCCCCGCTGAAATCCGGTGAAGACCGCGCCGGGCGGCAAGCGCCCCTCGAACCACGCGCGGGCAGGCCCTTCACCGATCACCAGCACGCGCGCCTTGATGTCGCGGCGGCGCAGCACGTCCATCGCCTCGGCGAAGACGTCGAGGCCCTTTTCCATCACGATCCGCCCGATGAAGGCGACCACCGGCTCCTCGTCGGCGATACCCAGGCTGCGCCGCCAATGCAGGTCACGCCGCGCGGGCGAAAAGATGTCGGTGTCCACGCCGCGCGACCAGATGCCGACATCGTAGCTCATCCGCTGTTCGCGCAGCACCTGCGCCATCGATTCGGACGGGGCGAAGATCGCGTCGCAGCGGCGGTAGAAGCGGCGCAGCCCCGCCTCGACCAGCGGCTCGAGGAAAGCGAAGCCGTAATAGCGCGGGTAGGTTTCGAAGCGCGTGTGGACGGAGGCGACGACCGGCTTGTTCCATTTGTGCGCCAGCGTGACCGCGCGGTGGCCGAGGAATTCCGGGATGGCGACGTGGAAGATGTTCGCACCGAACTCCTTCAGGTCGCGTTGGATCTTGGGCGTGATGCCGAGCGGCATGCGATATTCGGTGCGGCCGGGAATCGGGATGGCGGGCACGCCCACGACCTTGCCGATGGCGGGGAAGGCGGGCGTCTTGCTCTTGGGGCTGTAGATGCGCACCTTCGCACCCTGCCGCTGCAGATAGCCGCTCAGGCGGTTGAGCGCCTGATTGGCGCCGTCGCGGACATAATTATAGTTGCCCGAGAACAGGGCGACGCGAAGATCGGAAACGTCCATCGGGCGCCGTTAGAGCCCCGTTCGCGAAAAGGCTACCGGCTCGGGATCAGGAGGCCTTGTTCAGCAGGCCTGCCGCGGCTTCCTCGCCATCACGGGTCGCGGCCTTGGCGCCCGAGTAGATGAAGCCGTAGGTAGGATAGGCCTTCGTCCCGATGTCACGGATCGGGCCGTACCAGACGCGCACCGTACTCCAGTCGCCGTTGGATGAAGCATCGACGACCTTGACGTCGCGTTCGACGCCGCCGCGGTTGCTCCAGTTGGCGTGCGTGACCTGTACGATGCGGTCGGAAATCACCTTGGTTACCGTCGCGACGTGGCCCGAACGCATCGATCCGATCGCCTTGAACACCAGCACCGCGCCGGGCTTGGGCGCATGGCCCTGCGTATATTTGCCGATCGCCTGGTTCCACCACGACGCCGCCGCGCCGAACAGCTGTACGCCGGAAAACATGCGGGCGAAGGGCGCGCACTGCCAGAAGGTCTGGGCGTTCGCCGCTTGCGGCACCGCGACCGTGGCAATGAAGAGGGCGGAACAAAGAGCCGCCTTCGTGCGCTTGAACATATTCGGACGATCCCCCGATCCCGCTGACGGTTAGGGCCATAAAGTGCGATCGTCGGCGAACGGAAGCGTACTGCGGCGAATGGAGCGGAGTCCGCGTCGGCCCGATCATCCTGTGGCATCGCGGATCAAATCGACGACGGCGCGGCACGGCTCGTCTCACTAACGCCCGTTAATCTCTCGAATCATGCGCGCTACTTGCGCTCCCTCGACCCCGCCGCTATGTCGCGCTCCGCTTCCGGGCCGGAGGAGTGTAGCTCAGTTGGTAGAGCATCGGTCTCCAAAACCGAGGGCCGTGGGTTCGAGTCCCTCCACTCCTGCCATCGTAAGATGTTCGGCCCAGGAGCGATAAGGTTCGAAAAGCAGCGGGCCGAAGCGGTGCTTCCTTGCAAACGGGGGCGTGCCGCCGCATGGCCCCATTTTCGTTGAGTTTGGCAAAGGAAGAGCGTGGCAGAGGCTAGCAAGGGCGGCGTGGCGGGCTGGTTCCGCAACATCCCCACCTTCATCCAGCAGGTGAGGGCCGAGACCGCCAAGGTCGTCTGGCCGAGCCGGCGCGAAACCGTGATGACCGCCGTGATGGTGGTCATCATGACGACGGTGCTGTCGATCTTCTTCTTCGGGGTCGACTGGGCGTTCAGCCGGATCGTCCGCTTCCTGCTGTCGCTCGCCGCTTAACCTTCGAGGTCAAGGACACACATGTCGCGCTGGTACATCATCCACGCTTATTCGGGCTTCGAGAACAAGGTGCGGGATCAGATCCTGGCCGACGCGGCCCGGCTGGGTCTCGAGCAGTTGGTCGACGGCGTCGAGGTTCCGACCGAACAGGTCCAGCAGGTCCGCCGCGGCAAGAAGGTGACCAGCGATCACAAGCTGATGCCCGGCTACGTCCTGCTCAAGGGCTCGATGAACGACGATCTCTATCACCTCGTCAAGAATACGCCGAAGGTGACGGGCTTCCTGGGCGTCGGCGGCCGGCCGCAGGCGATCAGCGATGCCGAGGCGGCACGCATGCTCAACACCAAGGACGAGGCGGCGTCCGCCGCGGCGCCCAAGACCAAGCTGAAGGTCGATTACGACATCGGCGATTCGGTCAAGGTGCTGGAAGGGCCGTTCGCGAGCTTCAACGGCGTGGTCGAGGAGCTCGATTTCGATCGTGGCCGCGTCAAGGTTTCGGTGTCGATCTTCGGACGCGCGACGCCGGTCGAACTGGAATTCGACCAGGTCGAGCGCGTCAAGTAAGTCAAGGGTTTCCGGCGCGAGCCGGGAAATGCGCGGGAGGCCCGTCGGGCCGCTGGGACCGCTAAGCCATAGGAGGAAAACATGGCGAAGAAGATTACGGGTTACATCAAGCTGCAGGTGCCGGCCGGCAAGGCCAATCCGTCGCCGCCGATCGGCCCCGCGCTCGGTCAGCGCGGCGTCAACATCATGGAATTCTGCAAGGCGTTCAACGCCGCGACCGGTTCGGAAGAGCCGGGCACGCCGCTGCCGACGGTGATCACCGTCTATGCGGATCGTTCCTTCTCGTTCGTCACCAAGACGCCGCCCGCGACCTACTTCCTGAAAAAGGCCGCCAACCTGAAGTCGGGTTCGAAGGAGCCGGGCAAGGTGTCCGCGGGCACGATCAAGCGCTCGCAGGTTGCCGAGATCGCGCAGGCCAAGATGAAGGACCTGAACGCGACCGATGTCGAAGCGGCGACGAAGATCATCGAAGGCTCCGCGCGCGCGATGGGCCTGCAGGTTGTGGAGGGCTGATCCGATGGCGAAGCTGAGCAAGAAGCAGAAGAGCTGGTCGGTCGACTCGGTCAAGCTCCATGGCGTCGACGAGGCGATCGGCCTCGCGAAGGCGAACGCCACCGCCAAGTTCGACGAGACGATCGAGGTCGCGCTGAACCTCGGCGTCGATCCGCGTCACGCCGACCAGATGGTCCGTGGCGTCGTCACGCTGCCCAAGGGCACCGGCAAGGATGTCCGCGTCGGCGTGTTCGCGCGCGGCGCCAAGGCCGACGAAGCCAAGGCGGCGGGCGCCGACGTGGTCGGGGCGGAGGATCTGCTCGAGATCGTCCAGGGCGGCACGATCGATTTCGATCGCTGCATCGCGACCCCGGACATGATGGGTCTGGTCGGTCGTCTCGGTAAGGTCCTGGGTCCGAAGGGGCTAATGCCGAACCCGAAGCTCGGCACCGTGACGATGGACGTCGCCGGCGCGGTCAAGGCCGCCAAGGGCGGCCAGGTCGAATATCGCGTCGAAAAGGCCGGCATCATCCATTCGGGCATCGGCAAGGCGTCGTTCCCGGCCGAGGATCTGCGCGCGAACTTCGACGCGCTCGTCGATGCGGTGATCAAGGCGAAGCCGTCGGGCGCCAAGGGCAAGTACCTGCGTAAGGTCGCCGTCAGCAGCTCAATGGGCCCGGGCATCAAGGTCGATCCGGCCGAGGTGTCGGCCGCCTAAGGCCGAGCCGATCGAAACACGAAGGGCCGGGAGCGATCCCGGCCCTTTTCGTATGTACGCTCCGTCTGGAGGCGCTTCCTTGACTTTCACCGTCGTTCGGCTAGAGGCGCGTCCGCGTCCGGCGGGCTTTGGCCAGCCGGGCTCCGTCCGAGACAGCAGGTGCGTGGTGTTCGCCCACGCTTAATGCCCTGCCGAGACGGGGAAGAGATTTTTCGGCGGTTCGTTCGCGATCTGCCGGTCTGCCTGACGGGCCTCGCGCCCGCATGGTCAGGTATCCCATCCCCATCGGACTTTGCCGCTCGTGGCTTGCGCCGCGTGCGGTTCGAATGCGTCCGGGGCATGCCGCTCCGGACGAAACGGAGATGGCAATGGATCGTGCTCAAAAGTCCGAGCTGGTCGCAGAGCTGAACCGCACCTTTGGGGAGACGTCGGTCGTCGTCGTCACCCGCAACCTGGGCATGACCGTCGCGCAGTCGACGGCGCTCCGGGTGAAGATGCGCGAAGCCGGCGCCAGCTACAAAGTGGCCAAGAACCGCCTTGCCCGCATCGCCGCCGAAGGCACGCCCTACGCGTCGCTCAGCGATCTGCTGACCGGCCCGACGGCGCTGTCGACGTCGGTGGACCCGGTCGCGGCCGCCAAGGTCGTCGTCGATTTCGCGAAGACCAACGACAAGTTGGAAATCGTGGGCGGCGCGATGGGCGAGACCGTGCTCGACGTTGCCGGCGTGAAGGCGCTGGCCGAGCTGCCCAGCCTCGACGAGCTGCGCGCCAAGATCGTGGGCCTCGTTCAGGCGCCCGCGACCAAGGTGGTCCAGATCGTCCAGGCGCCCGCGGGCCAGCTCGCACGCGTGTTCGGGGCCTATGCGGCCAAGGAAGAAGCATAAACCTGACTTAGCGGGGCGCTTCGTGCCCCAACGGAGAATATCATGGCAGACCTGCAGAAGATTGTTGACGACCTGTCCGCTTTGACCGTCCTCGAGGCGGCCGAGCTTTCGAAGCTGCTCGAAGAGAAGTGGGGCGTTTCGGCCGCCGCTGCTGTCGCGGTCGCGGCTCCGGCCGGCGGTGGCGCCGGTGCCCCGGCGGCGGAAGAGAAGACCGAGTTCGACGTGATCCTCACCGGCGACGGTGGCAAGAAGATCAACGTGATCAAGGAAGTCCGCGCCATCACCGGCCTGGGCCTGACTGAGGCGAAGACGCTCGTCGAGAGCGCGCCGAAGGCCGTCAAGGAAGGCGTCAATAAGGACGAGGCCGAGAAGCTCAAGAAGCAGCTCGAGGAAGCCGGCGCGACCGTCGAGCTCAAGTAAGCGCGGCATCACGCAGGGTTTCGTGCCCGAAGGGAAGGGCGGTCCGGCGACGGGCCGCCCTTTCGTTTATCTGCCGCCCGGCCTA
>NZ_JBMDXG010000332.1:0-7866 GCF_048594985.1 Sphingomonas sp.
GCCGCCCCGAAATTGTAATCTTGTCCGCAAAAACAGGTACGAATGACGACGATCTTGGCACGTGAACAAGCATCCGAATGCTGAGTGATGATCGTTCTTAAAGCCTGACGGGCCGGGGGGGAAGCATTCACCGCAGCGGCGTAAGAGTATGCGCCGAATGGTGCCTCGCATTGCGGCAAGCCAGTTCGGGAGATCGCGCCGCTGTGCCACAACGCGGCGGGCTTACGCGTCGAATCGCCACCGGTCAGGTGGAATTAACCCACCGTGTCGCATATATGCATCGATATGAGAGAACCCCTCCGATGATCCGTTTCGACAACGTCAGCAAGACCTACCACGGACGCAAGTTCGAGAAGAGGGTTTTCTCCGGGCTTAGCTTCACGGTCAACCGGGGAGAGGCGATCGGCATCTGCGGGGCTAACGGCGCTGGCAAGTCGACCCTGATGAGACTGATCTCGGGGGTCGAACAGCCGACCACGGGCATCGTCACCCGGAAGATGACTACCTCTTGGCCAATCGGTTATGCCAATTGTTTCCAGACGAGCCTCACGGGTGCCGACAATGCGCGCTTTATTGCCCGTGTCTATAATCGTCCCGAGCAGGAATTGCTCGACTATGTCGAGGACTTTGCCCAGCTCGGGCCCTATTTCCGCCAGCCGGTCAAGACCTATTCCGCTGGTATGGCGGCGCGCCTTGCCTTTGGTGTCAGTCTCGCGATCGAGTTCGACTGCTATCTGGTGGACGAGATTACCGCCGCCGGTGACGAACGCTTTCGTGCGCGGTCGGAGGCGGCCCTCGTAGCCCGGCGCGAGAAGGGCACGCTTATTATGATCTCTCACGATCCCCACACGCTGAACGCCTACTGCACGCGCGGCGCGGTGCTTTATGGGGGGTCGCTTATTCACTTCGACGACGTGAACGAGGCTTGGGGGGTACATAGCCGACTGCAGGGCCGATCAGTCTGATGGCTGCAAGACTGGCCTGCGAAAGCGATCCCGCCTAAACAGGGGCCGTCCTGCGCAGATGCGCGCCTTTCTCGGCATAGAAAGTTTCGATGTTCGGCCTGCCTGCTTTTCGGAAACGTCCTCGCAGCCGATCACGGTTCAGCGTCCAGGGCAATCAGGCGCGCGACCTACGGGCCTGGGCAGAGGCGGCTGAGCAATATCGCCGACATCTGCTACTGATGCCGGGCGACGGGCCGATCTGGGTCCAGCTTGGCCATATGCTGAAGGAGGGCGGACGTCAGTCGGAAGCTCTTCTGGCCTATGGGCAGGCGCTGGAGCTGAACCCTGGCGATCCCGATCTGCTGCTGCATCTGGGCCATGCGCTTCTCGCTACGGGTAACAGCCAAGGCGGGATCGAGCGGCTGCGGGAAGCTGCCGTTGCAGGCAGCGCGCAAGCGAGGCGCGATCTCTATACCTTGTTTGGGGAGAGCATCGCCGGCCTCGTTCCAAAGGGCGATCCGGCGCCCGCGCCGCTCCTCTCCGATCTCGGGCGCCATGTGACAGCCTTGCGCGCTACCGATTGCCACGATGTCGCGATAGACGGTAGAGATAGGCTCAAAGCGCTGTCGCACGATCCTTGGATCGTCTTCGAGTGGAAGGACGGTGCGCAGCCTACCACCCCCATGGCGCTGCTCACGATCGAAACGGCCGTGTTTGACGCCGATATCCCGCCGATCGCCCAGATTTACGTCGATTGCGGCAACGGCTTCAACGAGCGCGACAGCACGCATTTCTCCTTCACCGCCGGCAAGGCGGCAATCCTGCTCGTCGATCCCGCAAGCATCTATCAAATCCGGTTCGATCCGGATGAGCGACCGAGCCTCCTTGGCCTGCCGCGGATGACTGTCACCCCCCTTGCCGATACCGACGAGATTGAGCGCGTCGTACGCGACGATGCACCTGTCGACGTTGACATGGACCGACTGCTCGAACTGTTGCGCAACACCATCGCCCGTGATGAGGCGAAGCCGCAACTACCTTCGCACGCGCTGGCGCTTGGTTTCGATCTCGGCCGGGCGATCAATTTCAGCCACGACTACCGTCACTGGCTCGCCCGTAACGGCGCCCCCCGTGCCGCCGATTATGAGCGCATGGCGGAAATGGCGGCGGCATTCCGCATCCATCCCCGCTTCTCTTTCATAATTCCGGCCTACAACACGCCCCCGCACCTGCTGCGGGCGTGCCTCGATTCCCTACTGGAACAGTCATACGGCGAATTTGAAATCTGCGTTGCGGACGACAATTCGCCCGATCGCACCGTCCTCGAAACCCTCGCGGACTACGCCGCCCGGGATTCCCGCGTCCGATACGTCGCACGCCCTTTCAATGGTCACATCTCAGCCGCCAGTAACAGCGCTCTGGCGCTCGCGACCGGCGACTTCGTCGTCCTGGTCGACCATGACGACCTACTGCCAGATTATGCGCTTTTCGTCCTGGCTTATTATATCAATCGCCACCCGCACGCCGATATCTTCTATTCGGACGAGGACAAGGTCACGCTCGAGGGCTATCGCGTACAGCCTTACTTCAAGGGGCGCTTCAACCAATTCCTAATGTACGGCCATAATATGGTCAGCCACCTCGGTGTTTATCGCCGCGCGCTGATTGAACAGGTGGGCGGGTTTCGCTTGGGTTTGGAAGGCAGCCAGGATTACGACCTGACGCTGCGCTGCCTGGAGGCGGCGGGGCCGGACAGCATCGTCCACATCCCCCATATCCTCTACCACTGGCGGATCATGCCCGGATCGACCGCGATGGCAGCCGATCAGAAGGGTTATGCCGTTGTCGCCGCGCAGAGTGCGATAAACGGTCATTTCGAGCGAACAGGCCTGCCGTTCCGATCGATCGAAGGCTTCGCGCCGGGCTGTACGGGCATTCGCCCCTCGCGCCAGTTCGACACGTCCGTCTCGATCATCATTCCCACGCGGAACGGATACGATCTGCTGGAACCATGTGTGGCGTCCATTCTCGAGCGCGACGCGGCGAATACCGAGATCATCATCGTCGACAACGGATCGGATGATCCCGCGACGCTGGCTTATCTGGAGAAGCTGGCGGAGCGCGACGAGATCCGCGTCGTCCGTGATCCCGGCGAGTTCAATTTCTCGCGGATCAACAACATGGCGGCACGGGCGGCGACCGGTGACATTCTCTGTTTCCTCAACAATGATACCGAGGTCATCTCGGCCGACTGGCTGAATCGCGCTCGCGCGTTCCTCAGCCTCGGTGAGATCGGAATGGTAGGCGCGCGCCTGCTGTTTCCAGACGGCACGCTGCAACATTTCGGCATCGCGCTGGGCATGGGCGAGCACCGGGTTGCCGGCATTCCGCATTTGGGGCTGGACGGCCACCTACCCGGTTATCTCGGCAAGGCGCGCCTGCTGCAGGAAGTATCCGCCGTCACCGCCGCCTGCATGTTCGTACGCCGCACCGATTTCCTGGCTGTCGGTGGCTTCGAGGAGGAATTGCGTGTCGCATATAACGATGTCGATCTGTGTCTGAAGATCCGGGAGATGGGCCTGAAGATTCTGGCTGACCCGGATATTACGCTGGTCCATAAGGAAAGCCGCACCCGCGGCAGCGACAAGCATGGGGCACGTGCCAAACGGCTCGACGAGGAGGCCGCATGGATGCGTCGGCGCTGGGCCGAAAGGCTCGACAACGATCCCTATTATTCGCCCAACATCGATCTTGGGCGCATCGACTTCGCTTATGCGGCCGATCCGCGGGTGCCGTGGCCATGGGCGGAGCGGGCAGACGGCGCCTGAGGCGGTTCATTTCGCCGGTTAAGGTATTGTTTGAGTCATACAAAAGCGATCATGTTTGGCATCTTCAAAAAACGACATAGGGCACCGATCGGCCCGCGGAAAAGTCGTTTACCTCTTCCGCGCAGTCTTTTCGACGAGGCTCGATATCTAGCGTACAACCCCGATGTCGCTGCAGCGGTAGCGCGAGGCGAGACGCAGGCATATCGCCATTATGTCGATCATGGTCATTCGGACGAGCAGGAAGGGCGTCGCCCAGCTAGCCTGCCGATTGTGTCCACGCCGATTGTTCCCCAGCGCAACGCACCCGATGCGCTGCTGGACCGGGTTATCGATTTGGAGACCGAGAAAAAGTTGCTGTTGGAGGTGCTGAACGGCCGCCTTCCCTCGGCCGCTGACATTGACTTCTCGATGCTGAGCGAGACGGTCGACGATGCACTCGTACCCCCTCTCGACCGCGCCGAACTCGACGAAGGCAGGCTCGATGAAGATCAGCGGGCGTGGCGGCGCGACGGCTTTATTATCAAGCCGGGCTTCATTCCCGATGCGCTGATCGACACCTATTGCTCCGTTCGGGCGCGGGTGCCCAATGCTGGCGGTTGGGCCTGCCCCGTGCCCTACATGCACATTCCCGAACTGCGCGCGATCAGTCTCTATCCGCCGCTAGTGCGCCTGCTTGGCCATCTCATCGGCGAGGAAATGGGGCTGCACCTCAATTTGACCGGATGGATATCCACCGACCGCAACTGGCATCAGGATGACTATCTAAACCCCCCTTACGTCAACAGTTGGTATGCGGCCGTCTGGATCGCGCTCGACGATATCCATCCCGATTGCGGCCCGTTTGAATTTGTGCCGGGCTCGCACCGCTGGCCGTTGCTCAAGAGTCATCGTGTCCGCCTCTTTCTCAACGAAACGGAGCGGATGGCCGGGCCCTGGCCGACGCTGGCCGAGCGGTTCGTGAATGACGCGGTTGAGCTGGAAATCACGCGGCGCGGGGCCATGCGGAAAAGATTCATTGCCCGCAAGGGCGACACGCTGATCTGGCATGGGCGGCTGATGCATCGCGGCAGTTATGCTAATGTGCCGGGAATGGAGCGCAGGGCGCTGATAGGCCATTATAGCGGCATCACGCACCGCATGGATATGCCAGAGGTAGCCTACACGTCCGAGAACTGCGCCTATTTCGTCCACGACATGCCGATCGATTTTGACCCTTACGCGGACACGCCAACGTCGACGGAGAGCTAAATCCATTGGGATCGTGCGCCAGTGTGGAAGAGTCGGTGCTTACGAATGCGCAATTACGGACAACATGACACCCCTGACATGTGCCAGTGACCCCGACGCCGCATCTGCCTGATCTGGCAGGCCGGTCAGGATAGCGCGGCGCGCAACGGTTCCAGCCAGCGTTCGTAATCGCGCCATCGGTCGACCGCGGCGGGATCGATCGGCCGCCGGACCTGGCTCGCGCTCGGCGTGCGGACCTGGCGCTGGGTGTCGTGGAAGGTAAGGCAGGCGGGGTCGAACGGCAGGCCGAGATAGTCGAGCAGGCGCCGCGTTTCTCCCTCCAGGTCGGCGACGAGCGTCTCGTAGCAAAGGCGATGGACATGGCCCGGCAGGCGCGCGTCCCACAGCGCCATCATCTTCCGATAATCCGACTGATAGGCACCGATCTCGCTCAGGTCGGAGGCGAAGCTGTGCCCGATCGGCAGCAATTGCTTGAACAGGGAGAAGCCGTTCGCCATCGGATCGCGCCGGACGTCGACGATCCGCGCATTGGGCAGGATCAGGCGGATCAGCCCTACCAGCCGGAAATTGGCGGGCAATTTGTCGATAAAGCGCGGCCGGCCGCCGCGCCGGAGGATCCGGGTCCGCTCGAGATACGCCTCGCCAAGGGCCGCGACCTGCCCGCGCGACAGCGCGCCCAGCGCTTCCGGATAGCCTGCCGGCGCCGTCCCGGGCGTGTGCGTTGCGATCTGGCGGGCGAGCGCGGGCAGCTCGTTCAGCTCCATCGTCGCCTCGATCGCCGGGTGGCTCGCCAGGATCTGCTCGACCAAAGTCGATCCGGAACGCGGCAGCCCGACGATGAAGATCGGCGCCGGATCGGAACATCCCCAGCCGGCCCGCTCGTCGAAGAAACCTTCGGTAAAGACCGCTTCCGCCCTTGCGCATTCGCGGTGCAGGAGACCGGGATCGTGCGTGATGCCGGCGCGATGGAGCCGGTTACCCTCGGCATAATGCCGGAACGACGCGGCATGGTCGCCCGCCGCCTCGTCCGCCGCGCCCAGCGTGAAGTGCAGGAAGACGCGATCGCCGGCGGGAAGCGTCGGGTCGGCGAGCAACGCCGCCATCCGCTCGCGGTGCGCGGCATCGAACCGGTAGGCACGAAGCTCGCTCAGTCCCCACCACGCCTCGCCCCGGCGGGGATCGAGCACGATTGCGTCGAGATAGGCCGTGGCCGCCTCATCGAAACGCCCTAGTGAGCGGAGCAGATGGCCGCTGCTGACCCATGGCCCCGGCAGGGTGGGGTGTCCGGCGCGCATCGCTTCGAACGCCGCCAGCGCCTTTTCGGGCCGGCCGGCGCGTTCGAGCATCGCCGCCTCCAGATTGCGATATCCGACACTGTTCGGATGACGGGCGCGCAGCGCACCGACTTCCACCAAGGCTGTCGCGGGCGGGAGGTGGTGGAGCGTGTCGGCCAATTGGTGCCACGCCGGCTCGGTATGCGGTGCGAGCTCGGTCGCGCGGGCCAGCATGCGCACGGCGTCGTGCGCGCGGCCCATACGCCGCGCGACCGCCGCCATCAGGACCAGCGCCGGGGCATCGTCGGGCCTGCGCGCGAGGCGCGGCTGGAGCAGCGCGTAAGCCTCTTTAAGTCGCCCCGCCGCGATCGCCGCCTCGGCATCGGCCAGTTCGACGTCGGGGGAGGGCATCGGCTTCGCTAGCGCCGCCGCAGCCGCGCCTTGAGCTCGGCGGGCCGGAAGGCGCCGAGCGCGATCGCCGCCCCGAAATAGAGCGTGGCGGCGGCGGCCATCAGGCCGCCCAGCCACGCCACCCGTTCGGGGAGCGGGCCCGTCATATGGCGGTCGACCAGCGGCACCGCCACGACGATCAGCGCGGCCATGACGAGCGTCGCGATGAGGAGCTTGAGCGCGCTGCCGCGAAGCCGGCGGTCGCTGGCGAACTGTCCGCGCCGGCGCAATGTCCACCACAGAAGCCCGGCATTGATCCACGCCGACGCCGCGGTCGATACGGCAAGACCGATGTGCAGCAATGGCCAGATCAGGACGAGGTTGAGGCACAGGTTGGCCAGCATCGCCACCAGCGCGATGCGAACCGGCGTCCTTGTGTCGCCCCGCGCGTAGAAGCCGGGCACCAGCACCTTGATGAAGATGTAGGCGGGCAGGCCGAGCGCGAAGGCGGACAGCGCCTGCGCGGTCTGGATCGCATCGTCATGCGCGAAGGCGCCATGTTCGAGCAGCGCGCGGATGATCGGGGTCGCCGCCAGCACCAGCGCGGCGGTCGCGGGCAGCGTCAGCACCAATACCAGTTCGAGCGCGCGATTCTGCGTCGCGATCGCGCCCGCCTTGTCGCCCGCGCCGATCTGGCGCGACAGCCCCGGCAGCATCGCCGTGCCGACCCCGATCCCGATCAGCGCCAGCGGAAGCTGGTTCAGCCGGTCGGCATAATAGAGGAACGACACCGAGCCCTGCGGCAGGAAGCGCGCGGCGAGGCTGGTCGAGATGAGCAAATTGAACTGGATCGCGCCCGCGCCCAGCGCCGCCGGGCCGATCAGACGGAGCAGCTCGCGCACCTGCGGCGTCAGGCGCGGCGGCTTCAGGCGGAGCGAGGTGCCCGCGCGGTGGCACGCCCACACCAGCCAGAGCAATTGCGCGACGCCCGACACCGTCACCGCCACCGCCTGCGCATAAGCGGTATCGACCTCGGTCTCGCCACGAAAGAACAGGAGCGCCGCGATCATGCAGACGTTGAGCAGGATCGGCGCGGCGGCATTGACCCAGAAACGGTCGACCGAATTGAGGATGCCGCCGAGCAAGGAGGCGAGGCTGATCAGCGCGAGATAGGGGAAGGTG
>NZ_JBMDXG010000333.1:0-5452 GCF_048594985.1 Sphingomonas sp.
GGGCCGCTGCCGGACGATGAAAGCGCGGCCGAGTTCGAGAAGAAGCTGTATCTGGTCCGCCGCCGGATCGAGAAGAAGCTGATCGAGGCGCAGATCCAGGGCTGCTACATCTGTTCGCTGTCCTGCCAGTCGATCATCTACAAGGGCCTGTTCCTGGCCGAGGAACTGTCGGTCTTCTTCCCCGACCTGAAGGACGAACGCTTCGTCAGTCGCGTCGCGATCTTCCACCAGCGTTATTCGACCAACACCTTCCCGCAATGGTGGCTGGCCCAGCCGTTCCGCTGCCTCGCCCACAATGGCGAGATCAACACGATCCGCGGCAACAAGAACTGGATGAAGAGCCACGAGATCAAGATGGCGAGCCTGGCGTTCGGCCAGCATTCGGAAGAGATCAAGCCGCTGATCCCGGCGGGCGCGTCGGACACGGCCGCGCTGGACGCGGTGTTCGAAACGATCTGCCGTTCGGGTCGCGACGCGCCGACCGCAAAGCTGATGCTGGTGCCCGAAGCATGGCAGACCGGTGACCTCGCGCAGCCCGTCGGCGACATGTACAATTATTTCGCGAGCGTGATGGAGCCGTGGGACGGCCCCGCCGCGCTGGCAATGACCGACGGCCGCTGGGTCGTGGCGGGCGTCGACCGTAACGCGCTGCGTCCGCTGCGCACGCTACGGACGGCCGACAATCTGCTGATCGTCGGGTCCGAGGCGGGGATGGTGGTCGTTCCCGAGAGCGCTGCGGTGGCCAAGGGACGGATGGGCCCCGGCCAGATGATCGCGGTCGACCTCGACGAAGGGCGTTTCTACGAGGACGCGGAGATCAAGGCCCGGATCGCGGCCGAGGCGCCCTATGGTGATTGGGTCAAGGGCTTCCGCGCGATGGCCGACCTGCCGGTGCCGGCGGGCGAGCACCTGCCGCAGTGGAGCCGCGCCGAGCTGATCCGCCGCCAGATCGCGGCGGGCCAGACCATGGAGGACATGGAGCTGATCCTCGCGCCGCAGGTCGAGACCGCCAAGGAAGCGATCGGATCGATGGGCGACGACACGCCGCTGGCGGTCATTTCCGACAAGCCGCGTCCGATCAGCCATTTCTTCCGCCAGAATTTCAGTCAGGTCACGAACCCGCCGATCGACTCGCTGCGCGAGACGCGGGTGATGAGCCTGAAGACGCGGTTCGGGAACCTCGCCAACATCCTCGATACCGAGGCGCAGCAATCGGGCGTGCTCGTGCTCGATTCACCGGTGCTGACCAGTGCCGATTGGGCGACGCTGAAGGCCTATTTCGGTGCGGCGCATGCGACGATCGATTGCACCTATCCGGCGGACGGCAGTCCCGACGCGCTGCGCCAGGCGATCGCACGTGTCCGGCGCGAGGCGGAGCAGGCGGTGCGCGAGGGCAAGAGCGAACTGTTCCTGACCGACGAGAATGTGGGCGAGGACCGCGTCGCGATCGCGATGGTGCTCGCGGCGGCGGCGGTGCACACGCATCTCGTCCGCAAGGGGCTGCGCTCCTATGCGAGCGTCAACGTCCGCTCGGCCGAATGCCTCGACACGCATTATTACGCGGTGCTGATCGGCGTCGGCGCGACCACCGTGAACGCCTATCTGGCCGAGGCGGCGATCACCGACCGCCATGCGCGCGGCCTGTTCGGCGAATTGAGCCTCGCCGACTGCTTCAAGCGCTGGCGCAAGGCGATCGACGAGGGCCTGCTCAAGATCATGTCGAAGATGGGGATCGCGGTGATCTCCTCCTATCGCGGCGGCTACAATTTTGAGGCGGTCGGCCTCAGCCGCGCGATCTGCAACGACCTGTTCCCCGGCATGCCGACGAAGATTTCGGGCGAGGGTTATGCCTCGCTCCAGCTTTCGGCGCAGCTTCGCCATGAGGCGGCGTTCGGCACCGGATCGGCGATCCTGCCGATCGGCGGCTTCTACCGCCAGCGTGCGGGTGGGGAGAGCCACGCTTATTCGGCGCAGCTGATGCATCTGCTCCAGTCGGCTGTCGGGAGCGACAGCTACAGCCAGTATCTGCAATTCTCGCGCGGGGTGCGCGACCTGCCGCCCGTCTATCTGCGCGACCTGCTGGAATTCAACTGGGCGAAGGAGCCGATCGCGATCGATCAGGTCGAGGCGATCACCGAGATCCGCAAGCGCTTCGTAACGCCGGGCATGAGCCTGGGCGCGCTCAGCCCCGAGGCGCACGAGACGCTCGCCATCGCGATGAACCGGATCGGCGCCAAGGCCGTGTCGGGCGAGGGGGGCGAGGATAAGAACCGCTACACGCCCTATGAAAATGGCGACAACGCCAATTCGGTGATCAAGCAGATTGCGAGCGGCCGCTTCGGCGTCACGGCCGAATATCTGGGATCGGCCGAGGAACTGGAGATCAAGGTCGCGCAGGGCGCCAAGCCCGGCGAGGGCGGCCAACTCCCCGGTTTCAAGGTGACCGAGATGATCGCGCGCCTGCGTCACTCGACCCCGGGTGTGACGCTCATCTCGCCGCCGCCGCACCACGACATCTACTCGATCGAGGATCTGGCGCAGCTGATCTACGATCTGAAGCAGATCAACCCCCGCGCGCGCGTGTGCGTCAAGCTGGTCAGCTCGGCCGGCATCGGCACGGTCGCGGCGGGCGTCGCCAAGGCGCATGCCGACGCGATCCTGGTCGCCGGCAATGTCGGCGGTACTGGCGCTTCCCCACAGACCAGCGTCAAGTTCGCCGGCACGCCGTGGGAAATGGGGCTGAGCGAGGTCAACCAGGTGCTGACGCTCAACGGCCTGCGCCACCGCGTGAAACTGCGCACCGATGGCGGGCTCAAGACCGGGCGGGACATCGTCATCGCTGCGATCCTGGGCGCCGAGGAATATGGCATCGGCACGCTCAGCCTTGTCGCGATGGGCTGCATCATGGTCCGCCAGTGCCATTCGAACACCTGCCCGGTGGGCGTCTGCACGCAGGACGAGAAGCTGCGCGCGAAGTTCGTGGGCACGCCGGAGAAGGTCATCAACCTGATGACCTTCATTGCCGAGGAGGTGCGCGAGATACTGGCGCGGCTCGGCTTCAAGAGCCTCGATGAGGTGATCGGGCGGACCGAGCTGCTGCGTCAGGTCAGTCGCGGCGCCGAGCATCTGGACGATCTCGACCTCAATCCGATTCTCGCCAAGGTCGACGCGCCGGACCATCATCGCCGCTTCGCGATCAACACCTTCCGCAACGATGTGCCCGACAGTCTCGATGCGCAGATGATCAAGGACGCGGCGCCCGTTTTCGCGCGGCGCGAGAAGATGCAGCTCACCTACACCGTGCGGAACACGCATCGTGCGGTCGGCACGCGCTTCTCGGCGGAGATCACCTCCAAGTTCGGGATGAGCGCGCTGGCGGAGGGGCACGTCCATGTCCGCCTGCGCGGCAGCGCGGGCCAGTCGCTCGGCGCGTTCGCGGTGAAGGGGCTGACGCTCGAAGTGTTCGGCGAGGCCAACGATTATGTCGGCAAGGGCCTGTCCGGGGGCACGATTGTCGTGCGGCAGATGGTGTCGAGCCAGCTCGATACGAAGTCGAACACGATCATCGGCAATACCGTGCTCTACGGCGCGACCTCCGGCACCCTGCTGGCGGCGGGGCAGGCGGGCGAGCGGTTCGCGGTCCGGAATTCGGGCGCCACCGTGGTGGTCGAGGGCTGCGGCGCCAACGGCTGCGAGTACATGACCGGCGGTGTCGCGGTCATCCTGGGGCGCACGGGCGAGAATTTCGGCGCGGGCATGACCGGCGGCATGGCCTTCGTGCTCGACGAGGAGGGCGATGTCGGCGCGCGCGCGAATCAGGAAAGCATCGTCTGGCGGCGGCTCGGCTCCGCCTACTGGGAGACGCGGCTCAAGGCGCTGATCGCCGAACATGCGACGCGCACGGATAGCCGCTGGTCGAATGCGGTGCTCGACGATTGGGATCGGTGGCGCGGCCGCTTCTGGCAGGTGGTGCCCAGGGAAATGCTGACGCGCCTCAGCCATCCGCTCGACGATGCCGAGGTGGAACCGGAGATGGTCGCCGCCGAGTGACGCGGCGGCAACGCATGGCCGCTGACAGCCATCGCTGCGCGCGCTAAGCGGCGGCGATGGCCTGGCAGCTCTATCAGTTTCCGCTCTGTCCCTTCTCGCGCAAGGTGCGCCTCCTCCTCGGGGAAAAGGGGGTGGGGTGCGAACTCCTGCGCGAGAGTCCGTGGGACCAGCGTGACGAGTTCGTGGACATGAACCCCGCCGGCCAGACGCCGGTGCTGGTCGATCGCGCGCAGAATGTCGTGCTGATCGATTCGAACGCGATCTGCGATTTCCTGGAGGAGACGGTCGAGCGGGCGACGATGCTGCCCGGAACCGCCGCCAACCGGGCCGAGGTGCGTCGGCTGGTCGCCTGGTTCGACCAGAAGTTCCACGACGAGGTCGGCCGCCCGCTGATGTACGAGCGGATGGAGAAGCGCCTCGTCCACCGGCAGTCGCCCGATGCACGGACGCTGCGCGAGGCGATGCGACTCGCGAACAGCCACCTCGATTATGTCGACTGGCTGCTCGATCATCGCCGCTGGATCGGCGGCCCGCTGTTCAGCCTCGCCGATCTGGCCGCCGCCGCGCACATCTCCGTCGCCGACTATCTGGGCGGCATCGACTGGCGTGGGCACGAACGGACCCGCCACTGGTATTCCGGCATGAAGAGCCGGCCGAGCTTCCGGCCGCTGCTCGGCGAGCGAATGGAGGTGATCGTGCCTCCGGATCACTACGACAAGCTCGATTTCTAACTTTTTGTTGCGGTGCACAACGCACTTGATTTTGCCCGGCATTTCTCATATTGTGCATTGCAGCATAATTCGAACGGGAGCGGCGAAGTGGCCGAAGAGGACAATGCCCTGGTGAAGCCGGCCCGGCCGCGCAAGCCTCGGGCTGTTCCGGCGGTCGCGCCCGACACCGATACGGCGCATCGGAGCGAAGCCGACGAGGTTTCCGCCCCGCGGTCGTCGGTAAAGGCGGTGCTACCGGTCGAAGCCACCATCGCAATTAACGAGGCCGCTCCGTCGCCGGCCGTGCAAAGCGACGCCCCCATCGCTCCGGTCGAGGCCGCAGCGGTCGCAAGCAAGGATATCAAGGAAATGGCTACCGTTCCGCCGACCGACACCGTGGACAAGGCTCAGGCCGTGTTCGGCGACTTCTCCGAGCGCTTCAAGACGGCGTTCGAAAAGTCGACCAAGCTCGGTGAGGACATGGTCGAATTCGCCAAGGGCAATGTCGAGGCGATGATCGCGTCGGCGCGCGTCGCCGCCAAGACGGGCGAAGCGCTTGGCCAGGAAGCAGCTGAATATGGCAAGAAGAATTTCGAGAGCGCGACCACTGCGTTCAAGAGCTTCGCCACGGTCAAGTCGCCGACCGAGCTGTTCCAGCTCCAGAGCGAATTCGCCAAGGCGCAGTTCGACAG
>NZ_JBMDXG010000334.1:0-10468 GCF_048594985.1 Sphingomonas sp.
CCCGTTGCGGAAATGCGCCTTGGCGGGACCGTCATTCCCGGCGTTGAAGCAGCGCTATCATCCGGTGTGAAGGCGTTTGAGATTGGCCTGTTTGACGGGTCGCTCGGTGTTCCATTGTGGAAGGCCGGCACCATCACCTTCGACTATCCCGCCAAGACCCTTTGCATCGAGGGCTGACGATGCGCGCAGTGACCGTGCTGGAGGCAGCAGGCAATCGCCGGCTTGGCGTCAAGAAATTTGACCTCCCTTCACCCACCCGGGACGAAGTGACCGTCGCGGTCCGGGCGATATCTCTCAACAATGGCGAAATTCGTGAGGCGCTCGCAGCGCCGGTCGGCCATCGCCCGGGATGGGATTTCGCCGGCGTCGTTGAGGCCGTACCTGACGGATCGGACTTTGCCGTTGGCGATCGGGTCGTCGGTCTCAAGTTCGAAGGCGCCTGGGCAGAGAGGATTGCCGTTCTCCCCGATTTTCTCGCGAAGATCCCTGACGAGGTCAGCTTCGAAGCGGCGGCCGTCCTTCCCGTTGCCGGGATGACGGCGGCGCTCGCCCTATCGAAGAAGACGTTGGAGTTCAGTGACAGGGTTCTCGTGACGGCCGCCACGGGCGGCGTCGGCTTGATCGCGATCCAGCTCGCGGCTGCCGCAGGCGCTCACGTCACGGCCTTTCTTCGCTCTGAAGCCGACGCGGCGATGCTACGTCGCCTGCCGGTTCATGCCATCGCCGTCGGCGAGAGCGAGGCAGAGATATCTGGACCCTACGACCTGATCCTCGAGGGTGTAGGCGGAAAGCTTCTGGGCAGCGCCCTCACCTGGCTCGCGCCCCGCGGCATGTGCGTGCAATTTGGTGACGCCGCTGGAGATGAGCTGACGACGTTCGATGCGAAGTCGTTCCGCCTCGGCCCGGGCGGAGGATATGGCGGCACATCACTCTATGGCTTCTTCCTTGGCGAGGAGCTCACCCGGCCCGATCCCGCGATCGCGAGCACCATTCTGTCCGACCTCGCCGCGCGGCTTGCGAAGGGCACGCTCGACCCGGTGATCAGTCACAGCGGATCATGGCATGATATCGATGAGGAATCGCGCGCACTCCTGTCCCGCCGGTTCAAAGGAAAGGCGGTCCTGACCATCGACTGACCCGGCGCTGGATACGACCCTGTGTCCCCAGGTGCCGCAGCCATTTCTGAACTTGCCCACTGATGGAAGTAGATCCTTGGAACGTATTTGTGTGTTTTCCGGCTCGAGCGCCGGCCGTCTTGAACAATATCGTGCTGCCGCGATGCGCCTCGGCACGCTTCTGGCCGAACGAGGCATTGGCCTGGTCTACGGTGGGGCGGCTGTCGGCCTCATGGGCGCCGTGGCGGATGCAACGATCGCGGCTGGCGGCACGGTGACAGGCGTCATCCCGCAGGCCCTGGTCGACCGGGAGGTCGCGCATGCGGGATTGCCGGACCTGCGCGTAGTCGGCTCGATGCACGAGCGTAAGGCTCTCATGGCCGAATTGTCCGACGCGTTCATCGCTCTCCCCGGCGGCATCGGCACCTTCGAGGAGATCTTCGAGGTGTGGACGTGGACCCAGCTCGGCAACCACGCGAAGCCCTGTGCGGTGCTGAATATCGAAGGCTTCTACGACAAGCTGCTCGGCTTTCTCGATCACGTCGTCGACGAGGCCTTCCTCAAGCCCGTCCACCGCGGCATGTTGCTCGCCTCAAGCGATCCGGCCGCGCTGCTCGACCTGATCGGAAGCTACCAGGTTCCAAGCGAAACAAAGTGGATCAGATCTAACGAGCGCTGAAGGCTAAACGCCGCGCGCTGCTCCGGCTGGGGAAGGAGTTATCACGAGACATGACCGATCAAGAACATGGGGTGGCGGTGCCAGCGCGCCGCATACCGTTTCCCGCCTCGATCAGCGCTGAAGCACGAGCCAAGCTCGAGCAGCTCGTCGGCCCGGACGGGACACCCTTGAACGCGCGTTACACGATGCCCCTGCCGGAGGATCATACGGGCTGGGCGGCGGTCAAAGCCGCCGCAGACGTGCAATATGCTGCAGCCGTAAAAGGGCTGGCGGGGACACTTCGATCGGAGATCGAAACCATCCAAACGGATGGTACGACGCTTCATGTCGCAACGCCGCAGGCCGTGTCAGACCCGAATTTCGCCTACATCGACTTTCACGGCGGCGCCCTGGTCTTCGGCGGCGGGGATGCCTGCATCGCCCAGGCGCGGATGCAGGCGGACCAGCTTGGGGTATTGTGCTACGGCGTTGACTACAGGACGCCGCCGGAACATCCCTACCCGGCCGCGCTCGACGATGCGATGGCGGCCTACCGCTACGTTCTGGAGCGCCACGCGCCAACTCGCGTCGTCGTGGGCGGGCGATCGGCAGGCGGCAATCTCGCTGCGGCCATGCTCCTGCGCGCCAAGGAGAACGCCCTCCCGATGCCGGCAGGCTTGGTCCTGCTTTCACCTCAGGTCGACCTGACCGAGTCCGGCGACAGCTTCCAGGTTAACCGGATGATCGATGTGGTCCTGCCTGGTTCGCTGATGCGTAACAACCAGCTTTACGGCGGGGGCGCTGAACTATCACATCCCCATCTATCTCCTCTTTTCGGCGATCTCACCGGCTTCCCCCCGAGCTTCCTGCAATCGGGCACGCGCGACCTGTTCCTGTCCAACACAGTACGAATGCACCGGGCGCTGCGCCAGGTCGGTGTGAGCGCGGAGCTGCATGTGTTTGAAGCGATGCCGCACGGCGGCTTCATGGGAAACACGCCTGAGGACCGCGAACTCGCAGGCGAGGTTGCCCGCTTCGCGAGCGCGTGCTGGGAGGGGGAATAGGAGCAGACCTTCCCGCTCCAGAACGCTTTCGCAGCAGCCTGAAGGGGGGAACGTCGCGCACTTCAGCAATAACGTTCCCCGTCCTGAGCAATCATGCCGTTCTTTGATCAATCGCGAGGTCGCGACCGCGGGCGGCATGTATGAGACGGACAGAAAGCATCCACAGGAGGTTAGATTATCGCGTGATATCAGTCGTTTGCAGCTTTTCTCCCAAGGCCTGGTACTTCCGTTACCGGCGCAGCTAGTCGGGCAAGGGACTTCGCCTTCTCTCGCGAACAGCGATCACCCTCGCGCCTGCGAGGCAGCGATCCCATGCTGCGATATCATCCTGATTGCGGCCTCGAGACCCGCAAATGGGAGGATGTGAAACGGCGCTTATCAACATGGTGGGAGGAGCGCGGCCGGGCGCGCTTTTGCTCCGCGTCGTTAAGTTTCGGTTGGGCTGGCGCGCTTATGCCGTCCTAAGGAGGCGATCGATGCGGATCCTGCTGGTCGAAGACGATGCGGCACTGGCCGACGAGCTTGCGCGCGCGTTGCGCGGCGAGAATTTCGCGGTCGACATAGCGACCAACGGCGAGGACGGCGCGCATCTGGGCGAAACCGAGCTCTACGACGCGGCAGTCCTCGACTTGGGCCTGCCACGGCGGGACGGTCTGTCCGTGCTGCAGGGCTGGCGCGCGGCCGGACGCCCCCTGCCCGTCCTGATCCTCACCGCGCGCGACGGCTGGTCGGAAAAGGTCGCGGGGTTCAAGGCAGGCGCCGACGATTACCTCACCAAGCCGTTCCGCTCGCAGGAGGTCGTCATGCGCCTGCGCGCGCTGGTCCGTCGCGCGGCCGGACACGCCGCACCCCGCGTGACGTGCGGCAGCCTCAGCTTCGATGCGCAGGGCGGCAATTTCGAATTGGACGGCAAGCCGCTACGGCTGACCGCGTTCGAGTGGCGGCTGTTGTCGACCTTGATCCTGCGCCGCGATTCGGTCGTCCCGCGAACCGAGTTGGTCGAGCGGCTGTACGAATATGATTCCGACGTCGATTCCAACACGCTGGAGGTCATCGTCTGGCGGCTCCGCCAGAAGATCGGCGCGGAGATGATCCAGACTATTCGAGGCCGGGGTTACAAGCTGTCATGCGTGGCAGAATGATCCCGCGCCTGTCGCTGCACGCGCGCCTGATCGCGATCGCGGCGTTGACCAGCATCGCCGCATTGGCCTTCGCCGCCTTCTCGATCGGGCATGTGCTCGAGCGCTTCGTAATACGGGGGCTCAACCACACGCTGGAAACGCAGATCGAGGTCCTGGCCGAGGCAATCGATGCGCACGACCGGCTGGATCCGCGCAAGGTGATCGAGCTGACCGCCTTCAAGCAGCCCGATTGGGGCTGGAGCTGGCGGGTTCGGACCAAGGCGGGCGAATGGCGCCGGGGCGAGGCCGACCTGCGCATCGACCAGGTGTTTCAGCGTGGTCCCGGCCCCGCGCACAAATCCGTCTCGGCCGAGGGGGTCAGCGCCACGGGCCGGCACCTGCATATCCGCGTCCGTAGATCGGACGGTGCGACTGGCCCGATCGAAATCCTCGCTGCCGCGCCGCGCGATGTGGTCGATTGGCCGCTGCGCCATGCGCTGCGCCCCCTCTTCCTGTCGCTCGGTCTGCTCGGGGTCGGGCTGGCGCTCGCGACCTTTGCGCAGCTTCGCTACGGACTGAGGCCGCTCCGCGCGCTCGTCGGGGCGATCGCGCAGGTGCGGTCCGGCGCCGCGCGACGCCTGCCGTCCGACCAGCCGCGCGAACTGCGCCCGGTTGCGGAGGAAGTGAATGCGCTGATCGAACAGAATGAGGCGGGGCTGGAGCATGCGCGCGGCCATCTCGCCAACCTGGCCCATGGGCTGAAGACCCCGCTGGCGACGCTCTCGCTCCAGCTCGCGCGCGAGCAGGCGTCGCCACAGGCGCGGGCCTTGGTCGAGCAGCTCGACCGGCGGATCGCGCACCACCTTCGCCGCGCACGCAGCGCCGCGCCCGGCGGGGCCGGACGCACGCCGGTGGACGTGGGGGCGGTGGTCGACGATCTCACCGCCGCGCTCGGCCACCTCCACGCCGGGCGTGCATTAGCCCTCGACGCGGAGGTGCTTGCCGGCTTGACCGTGGCGGTGGATCGGCAGGATCTGGATGAGATACTCGGCAATCTGCTCGACAATGCGTGCCGCCACGCGGGCGGAACGGTTCGGCTGACCGCCGCCATGGCCGCGTCGATGGCGATCATCCGGATCGAAGACGACGGAAACGGCCTGAACGATCAGCAGGTCGTGGAGGCGCTGCGCCCGGGCGCGCGGCTCGACGAAAGCGGCATCGGCTATGGCTTCGGGCTGGCGATCACGCGCGAACTGATCGAACTTTATGGCGGCACGCTCACGCTGGGACGCTCGGCGGACTTGGGCGGTCTAGCCGCTGAGATCGCGCTGCCTCGCCGCTGATCTAGCGCGCGGCGGGCAGGCGCAGGCGGACCAGCAGGCCGCCAAGGTCCTCGCTTTCCTCAAGCAGGACGGACCCCCCGTAGATTTCGGCGACGTCGCGAACGATCGCGAGGCCCAGCCCGGTCCCGGGCTTGCCCGTATCGAGCCGTGCGCCCCGTTCGAAGATCGATTGGCGTTCTGCCTCCGGAATGCCGGCGCCGTCGTCCTCGACGACGATGTCGACCTGCGCGGGGCTACCCTCCACAGTCACGAATACGCGCCCGCCCACAAATTTGGCGGCATTCTCGATGATGTTGCCTAGTAGCTCGTCGAGATCCGGCCGCTCGACGTGGACGCGCGCCTGACGATCACCCGCCAGATCGATCGTCCCGTCGGGATAAAGCCGGCTGACCGCCCGCTCCACCGATTGCAGGCTGGGCCAGACCGACGCAACGCTCTGCGCGGCGCCACGCCGCCCCACCGCGCGCGCGCGCGCCAGATGATGGTCCACCTGCCGCCGCATCGTCGTGGCCTCACGGAAGACGGTCTTGCCGAGATCGGGGCCGCCGACGCTCGCCTCGTTCATGATAACCGTCAGCGGGGTTTTAAGCGCATGCGCCAGATTGCCGGCGTGGGTGCGTGCCTCCTCCGCCTGCCGCTCATTATGCGCGAGGAGGTCGTTCAATTCCTCCACCATCGGCGCGATTTCGATCGGCAGGCGCGTGTCGACCCGCGCGATCCGCCCCGCCCGCACGCCCGCGATCTGGCGACGGACCTGGCGCAGCGGCCATAGGCCGAACGTCGCCTGCAAGGCCGACATGACGATCAGCCCGAGCCCGAGGATGGCGAACGACCGGACGAGCGTGCGGCGCAGGATTGCGATCTGTTCGTCGAGGCCGCCGCGATCCTGCGCTACCTGAAAGCGCCACGTAACCGCCGACCCCGGCAGCCGCACGTCGCGCTCCATCACGCGCAGCGGTTGGTCCGCGAACTCGTCGCTGTCGTAGATATGGATGCCTTCATCGGCGTGCGTGGCGCGTGGTTCCAGCGCCCGGTCCCACAGCGAGCGCGATCGGAACGGTTCGTGCCCGGCACCTGACACCTGATAATAAAGGCCAGACGCAGGCTCCAGGAAACGCTGGTCGCCGAGCGGACGGGTGAACCGCACTTCGCCCACCGGATCGAGCTCGGCCGAGGCGATCATCGCCGACAGGACATATTGCAGCTGCGCGTCGAAATTGCGCGTGATCGCTGCGTTGAGCACGCGATCGAGCGCAACGCCGCCGCCCAGCAGCAGCAGCGCGATCCACAAGGCGGCGATGCACAGCATGCGCCGGGTAAGCGATCCCGTGGTCTCGCGCGTCTCCCGTGGCGGGCCGCCCTCTATACCCGAAAAGCGTAGTCGCCGCCCCAGCAGCAGCCGCAGCCAGTTGGCGGGCAGCTCCAGCCAGCGCGGGCGCGCTGGCGCCTCCACGTCAGGCCGGCTCGTCGAGGCTGTATCCCAAGCCCCGAATGGTGGTGATGACGTCCGCCCCCAGCTTCTTGCGAATCCGCGTCACGAACACCTCTATCGTATTGGAATCGCGATCGAAATCCTGATCGTAGAGATGCTCGATCAGCTCGGTCCGGCTCACCACCTTGCCCTTGTGGTGCATCAAATAAGAAAGGAGCTTATATTCCTGCGCGGTAAGCTTCACCGGCGCGCCGGCCTTGGTGACCTTGCCCGATCGGGTATCCAGCCGGATGTCGCCCGCGATCAGCTCCGACGAGGCATTGCCCGCCGCGCGGCGGATCAGCGCGCGCAGGCGGGCGATCAGTTCTTCGGTCTGGAAAGGCTTGGCGAGATAGTCGTCAGCTCCCGCATCGAGCCCCGCCACCTTGTCTGACCAGCTGTCGCGCGCGGTGAGGACGAGGACGGGCATATGCTTGCCTTCCTTGCGCCAGCGGTCGAGCACGGTGAGCCCGTCCACCTCCGGCAGGCCGAGGTCGAGCACGACCGCGTCGTAATTCTCGGTCGAACCCAGATAATGGCCGTCTTCTCCATCGGTCGCGAGATCGATGGCGTACCCCGCCCCCTCCAGCGTCGCGCGGAGCTGGCGACCCAGGTTGGGTTCGTCCTCGACGATCAATACGCGCATTCGGTGCTACCTTTCGTTCGACCCGCATGTGGGTTCGTCCCATGTGCGGATATGAACGTTCCGGCCCCGCTTCAATATCCCGTGCGACCGACGATCTGCCCGGTGCGACCGTCGACATCGACGAAGATCACCTGTCCGCCGCGCATGAACTTCAGCCGATAGACACCCGAGCCCGGATCGAAATCGGGCCCGAGATAGTCCGAACCCGCCATGCGCGGGACCACCCGCCCCTCGATCTCGCGCAGGGGCATGATCTGGCCGGCGCGGCGCGCGGCGAAGGCCTGGTCCTGATCGCGACGACGCCAGTCGGCGCGCTGGGCGTCGGCTTGCGCGACGCCAACCCCGATCAAGGCAATCGTGGCGGTCAGAAACGGCTTCATCGTCATGGGAATGGTTACCTAGCCGCAACGCATTGAACAGGCTGTGAATGATGGCACCGTACCCCACTCGCTTCATTCGCGCCGTGCTGTGGTAAACGGGACACGGACGAGAGACTTGGCAGCGGGCACGGGCGGCTCTAGCGCGCGCATCATGGCGGCTCCCATTCTCGCATATGAAAATCTTGGGCTGGTACAGGGCGCGGGCTGGCTGTTCCGGAACATTGACCTTCACCTGATGCCGCGCGATCAGCTGGCGCTGATCGGCCGAAACGGGGCGGGCAAGACCACCCTGCTCAAGCTGCTGGCGGGGCGGATCGATCCCGACGAGGGGCGCCGCACGATCGTCCCCGGCACCAAGGTCGTGCTGCTGGAACAGGATCCGCAGGTCGCCGGATTCGCCACGCTGCGCGACTGGGCGCTCGCCGGCGACGACGCCCCCGCGCCGTACGAGGTCGAGGCGATCGCCGACCAGCTCGGCATCGACCTGTCGCGCGAGGCCGCGACCGCGAGCGGCGGCGAGCGGCGGCGCGCCGCGATCGCGCGCGCGCTGGCGCAGGATCCCGATGTCCTGTTTCTCGACGAGCCGACCAACCACCTCGATCTCGCCGCGATCGAATGGCTGGAGGAGTGGCTCGGTCGCTTCCGGGGCGCGTTCGTCGCGATCAGCCATGACCGGGCCTTCCTGACCAACCTTACGAAGAGCACGCTGTGGCTCGATCGCGGCGCGCTTCGCCGGGCCGAGATCGGGTTCGGCGGGTTCGATGCCTGGACCGAGCGGGTCTATGAGGAGGAGGCGCGCAACGCCCAGCGCCTCGAGGCCAAGTTGAAGATCGAGGAGCATTGGCTGCTACGCGGCGTCACCGCGCGCCGCAGCCGCAATCAGGGCCGCCTCGCCAAGCTGCACGAGATGCGCGCCCAGCGCGCGGCGATGCTGGGGCCGCAGGGCGCGGCCAAGCTCGTCACCGCCAGCGACGACAGCAAGACCAAGGTCGTGATCGACGCCGAGTATGTCACCAAGCGCTTCGGCGACCGCACGATCATTCGCGACTTCACCTTCCGCGTCACGCGCGGCGACCGGATCGGCGTGGTCGGCGCCAACGGGGCGGGCAAGACGACTTTGCTCAAGCTGCTGACCGGCGAGGTCGCGCCGGACGAAGGCCGCGTGAAGCTCGCCAAGACGCTCGATGGCGTGATCATCGATCAGCAGCGCAAGCTGATGGCGCCCGACAAGCGCATCCGCGACATTCTGGCCGACGGCGGCGACTGGATCGAGGTGCTCGGCCAGAAGAAGCACATAGCCGGCTACCTCAAGGAATTCCTTTTCGATCCGAACATGATCGACGCGCGCGTCGGCACGTTGTCCGGCGGTGAACGGTCGCGCCTGCTGCTGGCGCGCGAATTCGCGCGACCGTCAAACCTCCTCGTGCTCGACGAACCGACCAACGACCTCGACCTCGAAACGCTCGACCTGCTGCAGGACGTGATCGGCGATTACGAGGGCACGGTGCTGATCGTCAGCCACGATCGCGACTTCCTCGATCGCACGGTGACGTTGACGCTCGGCCTCGACGGATCGGGACAGGTCGATATCGTCGCGGGCGGCTATGCCGACTGGGTCAAGCAGCGCGCGGCGCGGACGGCTGCGACGCGCGGATCGACTCCCAAGGCCGCTCCTGCGCCTGCCAAGCCGGCCGCCCGCGCGAAGCTGAGCTACAAGGACCAGCGCGATCTCGACCTGCTGCCACGCGAGATCGAGACGATCGAGGCGTCGATCGCCCGCGACGAGGCACTGCTGGCGGACCCGGCACTCTATGCGCGCGATCCGGGGCGCTTCAACGCGCTGATGACAGGACTGGAAACCGCGCGCCGGCGCAAGGAAGAAGCCGAGTTGCGCTGGCTCGAACTCGCCGAGATGGCGGAAAATCTAGGCGGCTGACCTGGCAGTCGTCGGCCGGGATGTCGCGTAGGACATGACCCAGATCAGCAGCCCGCCGAGCGCCAGCGCGCAGCCGACGAGTCCGGTCGACGTCCAGCCATAGCCGGCCGCAACCGCCAGCCCGCCCAGCCAGGGGCCGAGCGCATTGGCGGTATTGAACGCCGAATGGTTGAGCGCCGCCGCAAGCGCCTGGGCATCCCCCGCCACGTCCATCAACCGCGTCTGGAGCACCGTGCCGAGCGCGCCGCCCAGCCCGATCGCCAGCACGTCGAGCGCCATCGTCCAGACGTTGTGCGCCGCCAGCGGGTAAAGCGCGAGCGCCACCGCCGACCAGACGAGCAGCGCGCCCGCGCTGGGCATCAGCGCGCGGTCGGCGAAACGCGGCACGATCAGGTTGCCCAGCGTCAGCCCGACACCGAAAATCGCGAACATCCATGGCGTGTGGCGGATGTCCATCGCCGTCACGTCCACCAACGTATTGGCCAGATAGGTGTAGACCGAAAACAGGCCCCCGAACCCGATCGCCCCGATCAGGAGCGACAGCCAGACCTGCCCGCGCGCAAGCGCACCCAGCTCGCGGAGCGGGCTTGCGCCCTCCTCGACCGGCGCACGCAGCGCGAACAGCCGGACCAGCACGACCGTCGTCAGCGCCAGCGCCGCCACGACCACGAACGCCCAGCGCCAGCCGACAGCCTGTCCCAGCCAGTTGGCCATCGGCACGCCGATGATTGTGG
>NZ_JBMDXG010000335.1:0-7097 GCF_048594985.1 Sphingomonas sp.
CCGCGACCGCCGCCGCCAAGGCGCGTCGCAAGGAGCGCAAGGGCGAGCGCCGCGCGCGCGGCGGGGGCCGTCCGGCGTGATCCCCACGCCCGTCTTCGGCTGGCATGACGAGGCGGAGCTGCGCGCCTTCGTCGCCGACACCGCCTTCGCGCAGATCGTCGGCAGCCGGGCGGACGGACGCCTGGTTTCGGCGCAGGCGCCGCTCGTCCCGGCGGCGGACGGCAGCTTTCGCTTTCATGTGTCGCGCGCCAACGCGGCGGTGCCCGCTCTGGACGGCGCACGGGTCCTGGCCAGCGTGATCGGCACCCATTTCTACGTCAGCCCGGACTGGTACGGCGCGCCCGATCAGGTCCCCACCTGGAATTACCGCATGGTCGAAATCGAAGGGATCGCCCGCCGCCTGACGCCCGACGAGGCGCGCGAGCAGGTGGACAGCCTGAGCGCGGTGCACGAGTCCGCGCTCGCCCCCAAGCCCGTCTGGACCAGCGCCAAGATGGAACCGCGCATACTGGAGCGCCTGCTGGCGGGCATCGTCGGCTTCGCGATCGAGCGGCCCGTGCTGCGGGGCGTCGCCAAGCTGGGCCAGAACAAGCCCGAGCGACAGGCGGCGGGCGTGATCGCCGCGCTGCGGGCACGCGGCGATGCCGTTGGCGCCGATGCGATGGCGGCGGCGCGATGAACCGCCTCGCTCTGTTCGATTGCGACGGGACGCTGGTCGATTCGCAGACGACGATCTGTCTCGCCATGCAGCGCGCGTTCGACGTGGTCGGCGTGGCGGCGCCGGGCGATCCGGCGACGCGCGGCATCATCGGCCTGTCGCTGCCCGAGGCGCTGACCGTCCTCTATCCGGGCGGGACGACGGAGGAACATGACGCGATAGGGGAGGCGTACAAGGCCGCCTTCTTCGACATGCGGACACAGGGCCTGGCCAATCATCCGCTCTACGACGGCATCGCCGAGGCGATCGGCGATCTCGACGCACGCGGCTGGCTGCTGGGGGTCGCGACGGGTAAGTCCGACCGGGGACTGAAGGCGATCCTCGAGCATCACGGGCTGCATCCGCGCTTCATCACGCTCCAGACGTCCGACCGCCATCCGTCGAAACCGCATCCGTCGATGATCGAACAGGCGATGGCGGACGCCGGATCGGAGCCGGCGACGACCGCGATGATCGGCGACACGAGTTACGACATGGCGATGGCGCGCGCGGCGGGCTGCGCCGCGATCGGGGTAGCGTGGGGCTATCACAATGCCGACCAGTTGATCGAGGCGGGGGCGGATGTCGTGGCCGAGCACCCCTCCGCGCTGGTCGCGATCCTCGAGGCGCTGTGAAGCGTTTCTACAAAGAGGCCACGGTCGTCGACCGGGCGATCCTGCTCGACGGGCGCGCGGTGCGGACGCCCGACCGCCGGCCGCTCTCTTTGCCGACGCAAGCCCTGGCGAGGGCGGTGGCTGAGGAATGGAGCGCGCAGGTGGAGACGATCGACCCGCGCGCCATGCCGCTGGCCGGCCTTGCCAACGCCGCGATCGACAAGGTCGCGCCCGATCCGGCGGCATTCGCCCGGCCGCTCGCGGCCTATGCGCAGACCGATCTGCTCTGCTACCGCGCCGATACGCCAGAGGTGCTGGCCGCGCGGCAGGCAGCGGCATGGGATCCCGTGCTCGCCTGGGCGCGGCGGCGGTATGACGTGGACTTCGCGGTCACCGCCGGCATCGTCCATGCGCCCCAGCCCGACGCGACGGTCGTGCGGTTGAGCCATGCGCTCGCCGTGCTCGACCCGTTCCGCCTGACCGCGATGTCGCCGCTGGTGACGATCGGCGGATCGCTGGTCGTCGCATTGGCGGTGATGGAAGGCGAGCTCGCGCCCGACGCCGCATTCGAGATCACGCATCTCGACGAGATCTGGCAGGCCGAGCGATGGGGCGAGGATCCGCTCGCGCTGAAGGCCAGGGACGCGCGCCGCGCCGACTTCCTCGCCGCGGCGCGCTTCCTCGCCTTGCTCGACGCGTCCTAGGTCCGGGGTAGGACGGGCGCGGCCGGCATGAACCAGCGCACCAGCACGAACAGCCCCGCCGCGAAGGCGACCAGTTCCTCGACCGCGAGGTAGATCCACCAGCCCCACGGCAGGTAGAAATTGTAGACCGGAAGCGACAGCACGAAATAGAGGATCATCGCCACCGCGAAGAGCCCCGCGACCTTCAGCCGCGCGGCGAAACCGTCGACCAGGCTGAGCGCGGTGCCGATCAGCAGCAGCATGACGATCGACAGGATCAGCCCGGTCAGCAACGACGCCGGTTCTATGATCGGAAACCCGCTCGTGTTGAAGAAGATCAGCCCGACCGGCCCGCGCCCGAACAGGGCGGTGGAGGCGGCGGTGTCGGGCGAAGGGATGAAATAGGTGCCCGTGCCGGTGGCCGTCAGCGTGCGCGCCAGCGAGGTATGGAGATCGGCGGTCTCGGCATCGCCGAGCGTCTTGTAGGCAAGACCGCCAAGTGGGCTGACCCACGCGATCGCGCCGATGATGAACTGGACGATCCCGCCCAAGATGCTGCCGATGACGATGCGAACCATGTCTGTCCCCTCCTGCAATCGGAGGAAACGAAGCCTAGCCTAGCTGGTTTCCGAGGTCATCAGCTTGCGGACGAAACCGATCAGCCCGGTCTGGCGCGAGCGCCGCAGACGTTCGGCGTCGAGGATCGTCTTCACCTGCGCGAAGCAATCCTCCACGTCGGCGTTGATCAGGACGTAATCATAGCCGTCCCAGTGGCTGATCTCCGACGCGGCGCGCGCCATGCGCCCTTCGACCACGGAGGGATCGTCGGTGTTGCGCGAGCGCAGGCGCCGGCCGAGCTCGGCCATCGACGGCGGCAGGATGAACACGCGCACGACGTCGCCGCCCGCTTGCTGGTAAAGCTGCTGCGCGCCCTGCCAGTCGATGTCGAACAGGACGTCGCGCCCCTCCGCCAGCATCTTTTCGACCGGCGCGCGCGGGGTGCCGTAGCGATTTTCGAAGACGTGCGCCCATTCCATCAGCTGGTTGGCGGCAACCATGTCCTTGAAAGTCGGCACGTCGACGAAGTGATAATCCTTACCGTCGACCTCGCCCGGGCGTGGCGGGCGCGTCGTGACCGAGACCGACATGGCGATGTCGGGATCGTGCTGCAGAAGCTGGCGCGCAATGGTCGACTTGCCTGCCCCCGAGGGCGAGGACAGGACGAACAGGACGCCGCGATGTTCGAGGCCGGACAAAGGCATGGCCGCTCTTGGCTTCGCGCGGCGCGAAGGTCAACGTGGGCGGCATGACCCGATCCCTCCTTGCGCGCCGCCGCCCGATCCTGACGGTGCTCGTCATCGTGGCGGCCGCCGCCGCGATCCTGCTGGCGATGGGCCGCCCGCCCGTCTGCACCTGCGGCCGGATCGAACTGTGGCACGGCGCGGTCGATAGCGGGAACAGCCAGCATCTGTTCGACTGGTATTCGCCGAGCCACGTCATCCACGGCTTCCTGTTCTACGCCGCGGGCTGGCTGCTGCTGCGACGCATGCCCGTCCGCTGGCGGCTGGTGCTGGCGACGGCGATCGAGGCGGCGTGGGAGCTGGCCGAGAATTCGCCGGCGGTGATCGACCGCTATCGCACCGCGACGATCGCGCTGGGCTATACCGGCGACAGCGTGATCAACTCGGTGGCAGACATCGGCTGCATGATGGCGGGCTTCGCGCTGGCGCGGCGGCTGCCGGTTACGGCCACGATCGCGCTGGCCGTGCTGTTCGAGCTCGTGACATTGGCGGTGATCCGCGACAATCTGACGCTCAACGTGGTGATGCTGCTGTGGCCGGTCGAGGCGATCCGGCAGTGGCAATCGCCGTGAGGGGGGACCGATCGATGACCGTGACACGCATATTCGCCGCCATGCTGGCGCTGGTTTCGGCGCCGCTCGCCGCGAAGGATCTGGTGATCCACGCGGGCACGCTGATCGACGGGAGCGGCGCTACCCCGCGCAAGCAGGTGTCGATCCTGATCCACGACGACCGGATCACCGCCGTCCAGCCCGGCTTCGTCCGGCCGGCGGGCGCGGAGGTGGTCGACCTGTCGGGCAAGACGGTGCTGCCCGGACTGATCGACACGCATGTCCATATGCTCGCCGCCTTCCATCCCGGCGACCCGATCCGCAACGCGGTGACGCGCACCAATTACCAGGCGCTGATCGACGGGGTGAACGATGCGCGCGCGACCCTGCTGGCGGGCTTCACCAGCGTGCGCGACGCGGGCGGGGCGACCGACGCGATCGTGGCGCTGAAGCGCGGCGTGGCCGAAGGCGCGATCCCGGGGCCGCGCCTGTGGGTCGCGGGCGACGCGCTGGGGCCGACGGGCGGGCATGGCGATCCGGCCAACGGGCTGCTGCCCGAATTCGCCGAACTGCCGCACTGGACCGATACGCTGGTCGACGGCGCGGATTCGGCGCGCACCATCGTGCGCCGGATGCACCGGCTGGGCGCGGATCAGATCAAGATCATGCCGTCGGGCGGGGTGATGTCGATCGGCGACGACCCCAAGCTGCAGCTGATGACCGACGACGAGATCAAGGCGGTGATCGAGACCGCGCACGCGCTGGGCATGAAAGTGATGGCGCATGCGCACGGCAAGCAGGCGATCGACCACACGATCGAGCTGGGCGTCGATTCGATCGAGCATGGCAGCTATGCCGACGCGGGCAGCTTCCGGCTGTTCAAGCAGCACGGCACCTACCTCGTGCCGACGATGCTGGTGGCCGAGAAGGTGTACGAGCGCGCGAAGACGCATCCCGAGCAGCTAAACCCCTCGACCGCCGAAAAGGCGCTGGTGATCGGGCCGATGATCCTGAAGATGGCGGGCGACGCGCACGCGGCGGGCGTCAAGTTCGCGTTCGGCACCGACACGTTCGGCCTGTCGGCGCATGGCGAGAATGCGCAGGAATTCGCGCTGCTGGTGCGGGCGGGCATGACGCCGATGGAGGCGATCCTGACCGCGACGCGCAATGCCGCCGACCTGATCGGCAGCGCGGAAATCGGCCAGATCCAGCCCGGCCGCTACGCCGACCTGATCGCGGTCGACGGCGATCCGCTGGCGAACGTCCGCGTGCTGGAGACGGTCGGCTTCGTGATGAAAGGCGGCGCGGTCGTGAAGGCTGACGGCCGGGCGCGCTGAGCGGGCGGCGCAGGGCGGTCTTCACCCCCGCCCCTGTACGTCACCCCGGACTTGATCCGGGGTCCCGCTTACCGGGGAGCGCGCGGAAGACAGCGGGATCCCGGATCAAGTCCGGGATGACGGCTACGATGACGGGACGGCTAAAGCGGCGTGAGGAGCGGGCGGCCGGCGAAATGCGCGTCGAGATTGGCGAGGACGAGGTCGGCCATCGCCGCGCGCGTCTCGATCGTGGCGCTGCCCTGATGCGGCGAGAGCACGACCTGCTCCATCGCGCGCAACGCGTCGGGAACGTGCGGTTCGTCGGCGAACACGTCGAGGCCGGCACCCGCGATCCGGCCCTCCGCCAGCGCGCGGATCAACGCGGGCTCGTCGACGATCGCCCCGCGCGCGACATTGACGAGGATGCCGTCCGGCCCCAGCCGGTCGAGGATGGCGGCGTCGACCGTGCCGGCGGTTTCGGGGGTGGCGGGGACGATCACCACCAGCACGTCGCTCGCCTCCGCCAGGGCCGCGAGGTCGGGGACATGCCGCCAGGGCAGGTCGGGCTTGGCCGCGCGGCTGGTATACAGAATCTCGCCGGCGAAGGGGTCGGCCCGGCGCGCGATCGCGCGGCCGATCGCACCCATGCCGTAGAGCCCGATCCGCCGCCCGCTCAGCCGGCGCGACAGCGGTGCCTGCCACCCACCGTCGCGGATCGCGCGGTCGTTGACGGCGATCCGGCGCGACACCGACAGCATCAGCGCGATGGCGAGGTCGGCGACGTCGTCGTCCAGCACGCCGCGCGTGATCGTCACGGGGATGCCGCGCGCCTTCGCCGCCGCCAGATCGATCCCGTCATGCCCGACGCCGTTGATCGCGATGATCTCCAGCGCAGGCAAGGCGGCAATCAGGCCCGCGTCGACCACGCTGGATCCCCCGCCCACGATCGCGCGGATGCGGGGACCGGCGTCGCCGGGCGCCTGGTGCACCGCGAACCGGCGCTCCAGCTCGGCCGTCAGCGCGGGCGAGGCCCCACCCGGCAGGAGGAGGATATCGGGTCTGGCCACGTGCACCCCGTCAGCCGCGCAGCGCCGCCTGCGCCGCCGCGAGCCGCGCGATCGGCACGCGGTAGGGCGAGGCGGAGACGTAATCGAGGCCCGCGCCCTCGCAGAAGGCGATCGAGGCCGGATCGCCGCCATGTTCGCCGCAGATGCCGAGCTTGAGGTCGCCGCGCGTGGCGCGCCCGCGTTCCGCCGCGATGCGGATGAACTCGCCCACGCCCTCGACATCCAGGCTGACGAACGGGTCCTTGGCGTAGATGCCCTGTTCGACATAGGCGCCAAGGAAGCGGCCGGCATCGTCGCGGCTGACGCCGAGCGCGGTCTGCGTCAGATCGTTGGTGCCGAACGAGAAGAAAGCGCCGACCTCGGCGATCTCGCCCGCCTTGAGCGCGGCGCGCGGCAATTCGATCATCGTGCCGACGAGGTAGTCGAGCGTCTGGCCCTTCTCCGCGAAGACGGCGGTCGCCGTCTCGTCGATCAGCGTCTTGATGATCTCCAGCTCGCGACGGGTCGCGACCAGCGGGACCATCACCTCGGGGATCGGCGCCTCGCCCGTCGTCCGCGCCACGTCGCACGCCGCCTCGAAAATGGCGCGCGCCTGCATCTCGTAGATTTCGGGATAGGTGATGCCGAGCCGGCAGCCGCGATGGCCGAGCATCGGGTTGAATTCGTGCAGCTCCGCCGCGCGGCGCTTGAGCTGGTCGAGCGCGACGCCGGTCGCCTCCGCCACCTCGGCGAACTCCTCGTCCGCGTGCGGCAGGAATTCGTGGAGCGGCGGATCGAGCAGGCGGATCGTGACCGGCAGGCCGGCCATGATTTCGAAAATCTCGGCGAAGTCGCCGCGCTGCTCGGGCAGCAATTTGGCGAGCGCGGC
>NZ_JBMDXG010000336.1:0-6446 GCF_048594985.1 Sphingomonas sp.
CCCCGCGCCGCCGCCCGCGCGCTTCGTCGGCGGCACGCACCATGATCGCCGCCGCTTCGATCAGCTCCACGTCGCGCTCGCCTTTCCGGGCGTCGGCCATGCGCATGCCGACATGCACGAGCACGGCCTGTTCGGCAGCTAGGCCGGCGGCGGCATGTCCTCGCGCCTTTTCCAGCAGGTGCGCGAGGAGCGCGGGCTCGCTTATTCGATCTACAGCTGGGCGCAGCCTTATGCCGATACCGGCCTGTTCGGCGTCTATTGCGCGGCGGCGCGGGGGGACGCGGCCGAGGCGCTGGCGCTGACCCGGCGCGTGCTGGCCGAAACCGCCGAGACGCTCGACCAGGACGAGCTGGACCGCGCGCGCGCGCAGGCCAAGGCCGGCTTGCTGATGGGCCTCGAATCGGTCGCGGGACGCGCCGATCATCTCGCGCGCCAGATCCAGCTCCACGGCCGGATCGTGCCGCCGGCCGAGACGGTCGCGCAACTCGACGCGGTTACCTTGGCCCAGGCACGCGCCGCCGGCGCCACGGCGCTCGGCGGGGGCGAGGCGCTCGCCACGATCGGCGGCAAGCTGGCGAAGGCCGCGTGAGCCTGCTCACCCTCGTCACCGAACCGTGGCCCGATTACGGGCTGCTCGATTCGGGGCATGGCCGCAAGCTCGAACGCTATGGCCGCTTCCGCTTCATCCGGCCCGAGCCGCAGGCGATGTGGGCGCCCGCGCAGGGCAATTGGGAGGCGGACGGCGACTTCATCGCCGCGTCGGACGAGGAGGGCGGCGGCAAGTGGCATCTGTCGCGCGACGTGCCGCGCGGCGGCTGGCACATGCATTGGGAAGAGGTGCGCTTCGTCGCGCAGAACACCCCCTTCCGTCACCTCGCTTTCTTTCCCGACATGGCGCCGCAATGGGCGTGGATGCGCGAGCGGACGGGCGAGGGCGACGAAGTGCTCAACCTGTTCGGCTATACCGGCGTCGGCAGCCTCGCGCTGGCGGCGAAGGGCGCGCGGGTCACGCATGTCGATGCGTCGAAGAAGTCGGTCGAGCAGGGCAAGGCCAATGCCTTCCTGTCCGACATGGCCGATCGCCCGATTCGCTGGATGGTCGACGACGCGGTGAAGTTCGCCGCGCGCGAGGTGCGGCGCGGGCGCCGCTACCACGGCATCCTGCTCGATCCGCCCAAGTTCGGGCGCGGGCCCGATGGCGAGGTGTGGCGGCTGGAGGAGCATCTGCCCGGCCTGATCGCGCATTGCCGCGCCCTGCTCGATCAGGACAGCAAGTTCCTCGTCCTCACCGTCTATGCGGTGCGCATGTCGGCGCTGGCGATCGGCGAATTGCTGCGCCAGGCGCTCGTCGATCTGGGCGGCACGGTCGAGGTCGGCGAGATGGCCGTGCGCGAGGAAGCACGCGGCCTCCTCCTCCCCACCGCCATCTTCGCGCGCTGGTCACGCTGAGGCGACGGCGCGCCAAAGTTTACAAAAGTTACGCCCGGATAGCGGGGTGAGGGTCGGCGCCATCGGGGGCACCAGCGTTCCCGAACCAATTGCAATGTGGACATGTGAAACAGCGAGCTAGACAGCACTCGATCGTACTCTATTTGTTCTAAAAGATCAAGCCCGGATCCTACGATCAACAAAGCAGAGGGCCGGTCCCAACGTCCACCGGAAGGCGCATGGTAGCAACTTGCCATCCGGCATCCTTCAGGCTGCTTTTATATTTCGGGCCGTCGCGGCTATGCTGCCGCCGCTGGTTGCGGGCCATGCGATTCGGCTGGGAAGGTGTGAGCAGCCGCTTAATCCGCCCGTCGCACTATGCTCAACCTTGAAGGGTTATCGAGTGAGCGGATTTGCCTTGGCCGTATTGGTGATCTGCGGTTTCATGTTGGCCTGTGGTGCGCTCACCGGACGTATTCCCGGGAGACTGCCCCCCTTCACGGTGGATCGTAACAGCAACCCCGGTACTTTCCGCTTCTGTATGACCGGCTACGCCATTGGCGCTCTCGCGGGCGCAGTTATGATCCTGCCGAGCCTGATCTAAGCGCCAGCTACAGCGGCCCTAAGGGGTTAAGGAGCAGCGTCGCCGGCCGCCCTAACCTGCGCCGCGTTCCGGATCGCGTGTGGCGGCACCGTCTGCCAAGCCCACCACAGCAGTGCCGCCGCCACGAACGCCGCCGCGACCGCCGTCGGTTCAGCAGGGATTTCAGTGAGCAGGACGACGCACCGGCCCCATATCGGCGTCGTGCCGATCGTTTCGAAGCCGACCATCTGCGCCGCCGTCGCCAACGCCGCAAAGCCGAACCCGGCACGCGCCGCCGGTGTCCGGGCGGCCAGCGCGATCGCGATCAGAAGCGTCAGCGCCTCCGCGAGTTGGAAGGCCAGCCTGAACCCCCCGAATCCCGCCCAGCCCCCGACGGGAAATCCCGGAATGAGGGGGAGCAATCGCCCGACGATCGGCGGCAGGACCAGCAAGGCGGTCGCCAGCATGGCGGCGGCGTGGACGCCCACCCGCCGCCGATGCACGAAGGCATAGGTGGCCATCAGCACGACCGACGGACCCGCTATCATGTCGGCGATCACCAATTGGGCGCCGAACGCCGCGTGGAATGGATCGGCCTGCGTGCGCCAGAGCATCGCCATCCCCTGGAGCGCGAGCGGCCCCGCCGCGGCGAACATCGGCAGGATGGCGAAGGTGGCGAGGCCCGCCGCGCGATGCCAGACCGCCCTGCGCGCGTGGATCGACCAGCTTTGCAAGGTCAGCAGCGCGAGCCAGGCGGTCGCGGTGATGCCGTGCGCGTGAAGCGCGAAAGGCGCCTCGCCGAACTGACCCAGATAACCCGGCCAGAATGCGACGGCGATCAGCGGAAATAGCGCGAGCAGCCACCAGTAAGCGTGACGATATGGCATCGCTTCCCCCCGGAAGATTTCGGCAGGTTATCGGATCGTGACCGTCGCGCAAGCCTGCACGAACCCGCGCCCAGCCGAGGGAACGGCGAACTCCCTATTCGCGCGTCGCGCGCAGCGCCGCGCCGACCACGAAGGGCGCGCCCGCGACGAGGAGGAGCGTGGTCGCGGCGAGGAGCTTGAGCCCGCCCGCGCCGCCGCTCGCGCCGAAGATCAGGAGCGGGACGGCGAGCGGGAGCATGACGAGGCCGGCGAGCGCGCCCGCGCCGCGCAGCGAAGCGGTCAGCGCCGCCGTGCCGAGCGCGAGCGCCGCCAGCCCGGGCGTCCCGATCAGCAGGCCGAGTTCGAGCCGCGCCAGCGTCGCGCCGTCCATGCCCAGCAAGGCGGCGGCGGGTAAGGCCGCCAGCATCAGCAACGGACCGAAGCTCAGCCAATGCGCCGCCAGCCGCACCGCCGCGGCCGCCTCCAGCGCGATGCCGCGCGTCGCGAACTGGTCGAACAGGCCGGCCGCGAGATCGGGCGCCACCAGCCGCTCGACCGGGAGCAATGCCGCCAGCAGAGCCGCCGTCCACAATGCGCCGGCCCCCACGCGCGCGAGCAGCAGCCGGTCCGATCCGACGGCGAAAGGGAAAAGCGTCGCGACCAGCAGGAAGAAGACGACCGGCAGGACCGCGCCCGCCCCGAACGCGCGGCGCAGGTCGCGGCGCAACAGCAAGGCGATCACAGCATCACCGCTTTTGCCTTGTCGAGGCCGAGCGGCTGGTGGCTCGCGGCGACCACGATCCCGCCGGCCAGCCGGTGCCACGCCATCGCGTCGGCCAGACGCGCCAGCGACGCCGTGTCGAGCCCGTTGCCGGGCTCGTCGAGCAGCCAGATCGGCGCCCGGCTTGCGATCACGCGGGCGAGCGCGGCGCGCTGACGCTGCCCGGTGGACAGCAGGCGGACCGGAACCTCGCCGAGCGCGTCCAGCCCGACCGTCGCGAGCGCGGCGTCGGCGTCGCCCCCGTCGAGCGCGGCCCAGAAGCCGAGCGCGCGCGCCAGCGGCAGCTCCGGATCGAGCGCGGGGCGCTCGTCATGGAAGGCGATCCGGCCGACCGCCGCGACCCGCCCCGCCGCCGGCGCGAGCAGCCCGGCGAGGAGGCGCAGCAGGCTCGATTTGCCCGCGCCGTTGCCGCCCGTCACCAGCGCGGCCTCGCCGGGTCCCAGGGTCAGGTTCAGCCCCTCGAACAGCAGGCGGCCCCCGCGCAGGCACGCGACATGCTCGGCGGTCAGCCGCGCTGGGCTCAACCCGCCGCCTCTTCCAGTGCGTGCATGTCGGCATCGGACAGGCCGAAATGGTGGCCCACCTCATGCACCAGCACGTGCGTGACCAACGCCTCCAGCGTCTCGCCCCCCTCGGCCCATTCGTCGAGCAGGGGGCGGCGGTAGAGGTGGATCATGTCGGGCAGGGCGGCGGTGTCGGCGATCGACTTCTCGCCCACCGGGCGGCCGCGATAGAGGCCCGACAGGCCGAACGGATCGTCGATGCCGAGCGCGTCGAGCGTCTCGTCGTCGGCGAATTCCTCGACCCGCAGCACCACGTCGTCCAGATAGGCGCGGAACGCGTCGGGCAGGCGCGCCATCGCGGCGCGCGCCAGCGCCTCGATCGTCTCGGCATCGGGCGCTGGCCCCCAGGTTTGACCTCGCTCCATCGCGCCCGCCATAAGGGCAGCCCGGCGCGCGCGCCAGCGGAGGCTTGAATGGCGATCGAGGGGCTGAACGATACCGAACGCGCCGACGCGCTCGATGCATTGCCGGACTGGGATTATGACGAAGGCCGCGATGCGATCGCGCGCCGCTTCGTCTTCGCCGACTTTCCGGAGGCGTTCGGGTTCATGGCGCGCGTCGCGCTGATCGCCGAGCGGATGGACCATCATCCCGAATGGTCCAACGTCTGGAACCGGGTCGACATCCTGCTCACGACGCATGATTGCGGGGGGCTTTCGACGCGCGACATCGCGCTGGCGGAGGCGATCGACGCCCTTGTGGACTGACGCGCCGCGCGCGACGCCGGGGCAGGCCGCCCCGGCGCTCCGGTTCGAGCAGGTGACGCGCCGCCATGATGGCGTGTCGGCGCTCGATGCGGTGTCGCTACAGGTCGAAAGCGGCGTGTTCGTCGCGCTGGTCGGGCCGTCGGGATCGGGCAAGTCGACCTTGCTGCGCCTCGCCAACCGGCTCGATCGGCCCGACGAGGGGTGCGTGCTGGTGGAGGGGCGCGACGTGGCGCATGGCGATCCGGTTCAGCTCCGTCGCCGGATCGGATACGTCTTCCAGAATGTCGGGTTGTTCCCGCACATGAGCGTGGCGGAGAATATCGCGATCGGCCCGCGCGTCGCGCACGGAGGCGATATCGACGTCGCGACCGCGCTGGAGGAAGTGGGCCTTACCGCCGAACATGGCGCGCGCCGGCCGGCGCAGCTTTCGGGCGGGCAGCAGCAGCGGGTCGGCATCGCGCGCGCGCTGGCGATCCGGCCCCGGCTGCTGCTGCTCGACGAGCCGTTCGGCGCGCTCGATCCCGTCACCCGCGACCAGCTTGGCCACACGCTGCGCCGGCTGCACGACAGCCGCGGCCTGACCACCGTCCTTGTCACGCATGACATGAACGAGGCGCTGCTGCTGGCGGATCGGGTGGTGATGATGAACCAGGGGCGGATCGTCGCCGACGCGACGCCACGCGAGATGCTGCACGGGCTGGCGGGGGCCGAGGCCGACACGCTGCTCGCGATCCCGCGCGCGCAGGCGGCCAGGCTGGCCGAGCTCGCGCAGTGAGCGAGGCGCTCGCCCCGCTTCCCGGCCTGATCGCGAGCCATGTTCTCCTGTCGGCGGCGGCGCTCCTGCTTGCGCTGGCGATCGGCCTGCCGCTGGCGCTGATCAGCGCGCGACGGCCGCGCGTTGCGCGCGTCGCGCTCGGCATCGCCGGGGTGACGCAGACCATCCCCGGGCTCGCGCTGCTCGCGCTCTTCTACCCCGTCCTGCTCGGCCTGTCGTCGCTGGTCGGCGGGCGGATCGCCGCGCTCGGCTTCCTCCCCGCGCTGCTCGCGCTGACGCTCTATGCATTGCTGCCGATCCTGCGGAACACGGTGGCCGGGCTGCGCTCGATCGATCCGGCGGTGCTGCAGGCGGCGGACGCGATGGGGATGACGCCGCGCCAGCGGCTCGCGCTGGTCGAAGCGCCGCTCGCCGCACCGGTCGCGATGGCCGGCGTGCGCACGGCGGCGGTGTGGACGATCGGCACCGCCACGCTTGCCACCACCGTCGGCTATCCCACGCTCGGCAACCCGATCTTCGCCGGGCTGCAGATCGAGCGCTGGGACCTCGTTCTCGCGGGCTGCCTCGCGGCCGCCCTGCTCGCGCTGGCGGCCGACGCGCTGCTCGGGCTGATCGAACATGGGCTTGCCGCGCGCGAGCCGCGGCGCGTCGGGGCCCGGGCCGGGCGGCTAGCGGGCGCGGTTCAGGCGGCCGCGCCGCCGCTGCACCGCCCCCCGGGGCCCACCGAGGCCAAACGCGGCCAC
>NZ_JBMDXG010000337.1:0-6745 GCF_048594985.1 Sphingomonas sp.
AATGACTGCTCGGGCGTCAAACGACGCAGCATTTCGAGGACGATGGCGATATGTCCTGTCCAGGAAGGCGGTTCCCTGAATTCATGAGTCGCTTGCGTACCGTAAAGCGGTTCGTTCGCCTGCTGCTCTATCGTCGCTTGCCAGCCTAGACCATCCAGCGGATCGAGGTAGATCGCGTTGTCGCCCCCAGCTTCGCGCAGCGCCGGGAGATTGCTACAGACTACGCGGACGCCAAGGCTCAACGCCTCCGCCACCGGCATGCCGTAGCCTTCGGCGAAGCTCGGCATCAACAACGCGCGCGCGCCGGGAAGCAGATCCGCCACGTCCCGATCGGTCAGCCGACCACGCTCCTCCACGCAGCCCTTCAGCCCCGGGCAGCGTTCCAGCATGTCGACCACCTGCTCATTTTCCCACCCGCGCCGGCCGACGAGAATGAGTTTGGGGGTGTTTGCGGCACCGCGCTCTTCCGACATGCGCCGCCAGATGTTGAGCAGGAGCAGGTGATTTTTGCGCGGCTCGATCGTGCCGATGCAGACGAAATAGGGGCGGCCGTCCGAAACGCTGGCGGGCGGCGGCATGTCGCCCGAAATGCGATGAGCGTGAGTGCCCAGGTGGGCCACCATAGCCTCTGGAAAGCGGCCGGTCCTCTCCATCCAGGGCGTGAGCGCATCCAGCGTCGCCTGTGAATTGCAGATCACCCCTTCGGCATGCGCCAGGATCGTCCGCACGCGGATCTCGTGCAAAGCGGCCCCACCCTCGCGCGCATATTCGGGATATTGCAGCGGGATGAGGTCGTGGACGAGGCAGACGAAGCGTGCGCGTTCCCGCTCTAGGATCGAGGCAACGAGCTTCGGCCTGGTCAGATTGTTGGGCGACGCCTGAAGGTAGAAGGGGCGTGGAGCCGCCGGATCGCGGCGATGCAGGCGCGGGCGCATGGCTGCGAGCGCGCTCGTGGCAAAGCGGCGCATGTCCCAGGCGGAGGAGAAGCCGCGATGATCCCACCGGTCTTCCGTCGCATCGAGGAAACGGACCACGGCAGCGGTCGGAATACGACCATAAAGTCCGCCCGGATGGACGGCCGCGAAGCGCAAGCGATCGGGCACCGCCTTCAGCAGCCCGCGCGCATAGGCCATTTCACAGCGGTCGACGCCCGTTGGCGTCGCATGGAAGACGCGCGAGAGAAGTCGCGACAGATCGAGAATGATCTCCGGCTCGGCGGTCTTGCGCGGCATGTCGTCCCGGCGCCTTGCGGGCGCCACCCTTATCGCGCCGCGAGCCGACTCGCCAGGTCGGCGAGATCGACCGGCATGTCCCGCAGGTCCGCGATCGTCTCCGCGACGAGGGCGGCCACGCGCTCCAACTGTTCGGCCTCGTGCAAGCTGGACATGAAGAAGCGCAGGCGCGCGCCCTGCTCCGGCACGGCCGGGTAGATGATCGGCTGCACGTTGACGCCTTTCTGGAACAAGGCGTCGGCCGCGCGCGCGGCGACGATCGAACTGCCCGTCATGATCGGCACGATCGCGCTGCCAATCGAGGGGCCCGTGTCGAGGCCGAGCGCACGCGCGGCGGCAAGGAACCGTGCGCCGTTGGCCTGCAGCTTTGCAACCCGCTCGGGCTCGGCCGCCATGACATCGAGACTCGCCAGCGCGGCGACGGCGACGGGGGGGGGCAGGCCGACCGAATAGACGAAGCCCGGCGCCGAATAGCGCAGATAATCGATCAGTTCACGGCTGGCGGCGATGTAGCCGCCGCAGCCCGAAAGCGTTTTGGAGAGCGTGCCCATCCATATGTCGATATCAGCCGGATCGACCCGGGCCTGTTCGAAGATGCCGTGTCCCTTCTGCCCGAGCACACCCAGCGAATGCGCCTCGTCCACCATGATATGCGCGCGGTGGCGGCGGGCGATGGTGACGAGCCGGCCGAGATCCGGCACGTCGCCATCCATGCTATAATGGCCTTCGACCACGATCAGCGCGCGTGCCGCCCCGCCCCGCGCCTGGCTGAGCAGCCGGTCGAGCTCGTCCATGTCGTTGTGAGGAAAGGCGATCCGCTGAGCGCCGCTCGTCAGGGCGCCCTGCACGATGCTGTTGTGCGACAGCGAGTCATGCAGGATCAGGTCGCCCCGGCCGACAAGGTGACCAATCACCGTCACGTTGGTCGCGTGGCCGCTGACGAGGGTCAGCGCATCTTCGGTCCGATAAATGGCGGCAAGCGCAGCCTCGAGATCGTGATGAATCGCTCGCTCGCCCGACACGATGCGGCTGGCCGACACGGACGTGCCGTAGCGGTCGATCGCATCCTTGGCGGCGGCGGCAACGCGGGGATCGCCATTCAGCCCCAGATAGTTGTAGGAGACGAAATTGTCGTAGACCCGACCGTCGATGGTCGACCGCGCGCCGGGTATCCCCTCCTGCACGCGGAAATAGGGGTTCGTGATACCGAGCGCTTCACCGATGCGCTGCACCATCCGGATATCGCCGGTTACCTCGCTGGAGCCCAGCGGAGCCTTGGGCTCCGGCAGTGCCTCGACATGCGGTCCTGGTTGACGTGCCGAAAGGCGGGCAAAGAGCTGCGCCTTGGCCGCACCGGAAAGTCCGAAGGAATCAGTCATCTGCCCGTTTCGCTCGCATGGGGATGCGGCCAGATCAAGGCGTCGCCGGGGCGGCGGCGCGGCCTGCTGAAACGATGTGGCCGAAATACACGGCGCGGGAAGGCGCAGCCATGCCTCAGGGCACGGCCGCTCCGGCGGTTGCCATGCCCGCCTCCGGGGTCGGGACGAGGCCACCGGCCGACGCTCCGGCTTCATACAAAGCGAGGCGTTCCATCAGCCGGGCCTTCTCGTCTGCAGGGGGGGCGTCACCGTCCTCACCAAGGCCGCGAATGATCCGCCCCGCCATCGCCGCCAGCGTCGCGCCTTCGGACAGCGCCAAGAGTGGAATGGAGATCCCGAAGCGCTGCTCCACGGCGAGCCGCAGTTCCACCGCCATCAGGCTATCCATGCCCAATTCGGCCAGCGGGCGCTGCGCCTCGACGCGCTCGGGCGCCAGCTTCATGATCCGGGCCACCTCTTCGACCAGCAGGCCGGTGACGCGCTCACGCGCCTCATCCGGGCTGAGATCGGCAAGGAGGACGGCGAGGTCGACTTCGCCCGCCTCATCGGCGGCGGAGAGTGCCATATCGGCAAACAGCGGCGAGGAAATCAGTGGAAGGCGCCCCTTCATCGCGCCCCAGCGTACGGTCGCCACACCGGCGACAGGCACCTGCGCGGCCAGCAGCGCGGGAATCCGATCGAGAGCCTCCTGCGCGGAGAGATGCGCGCCGCCCAACTGCTTGGTCAGCATCTCGCTCACCTGCGTCTCGCGGGCAAGATAGCCCGCGTCGCCGATCGGCCCCCATTGCACGGCCAGCGCCGGCAGACCTTCGGCATGGCGGCGCTCTGCCACCGCTTCGATCGCCGCGTTGGCGGCGACATAATTGCCCTGCCCCGGATTGCCGAGCGCCGTCGTCACCGAGGAAAAGAGGACGAAGAGATCGACCGGATCCGCGCGCGTCAGCCGATCGAGCGCGTCCGCACCCTTGAGCTTCGGTGCCAGAGCGCGGGCAAAGCGATCGGCGTCGAGCGCGCCCAGAAACGCATCGTCCATCACGACGGCGGCGTGAATGACGCCGGAGATCGGCGCGAGATCGGTACGGATCGTTTCGAGCGTCCGACTCAGCGCAGCTTCATCGGCGACATCGACCGCATAGGCTTTCGCAACGACGCCCGCCTCGGCGAATTCAGCGATAAGGGCGTCCGCCGCCGGCGCGGCGGGACCACGACGGGACAGCAAGGCCAGCTTCGTCGCGCCGTGCCGCGCGAGCCAGCGTGCCGCCTCCGCCCCGAAGCCATCGAGCCCGCCGGTGATGAGGTAGGCGCCCGGCCCGGCCGCGAAGGCCGCGGGCGCCGCAAGGCGGCGAGGCGGCACGGGGCCGGGCACTAAGACGATCTTACCGATATGGCCCGCGCTCTGCATCAGCCGGAAAGCGGCCTCTGCGTCATCCTGATCGAATGCGCGGTGCGGCAGCGGACGAAGCGCCCCTTGCGCGAACAGACCGGCGATCTCGTCGAACAATTGGGCCGCCAATGCCGGTTGGCGGAGCGGTAATTGATCCGCATCGATCCCGAAATAGCTAACGTTATGGCGGAAGGGGCGGAGCCCAATCGTGCTGTTCTCGTAAAAATCACGCTTGCCGAGTTCGAGGAAGCGCCCGAACGGTTTCACGAGGCCGAGGCTGCGGCGCATGGCTTCGCCCGCGAGCGAGTTGAGCACGACATCCACGCCCTCGCCGCCGGTCAGCCGCAGCACATCGTCCACGAAAGTCAGCGAGCGGCTGTCCAGAACCGCCTCGACGCCCAGCTTTTCGAGGAGTGCGCGCTTCGCGGGCGACCCCGCCGTCGCGAAAACACGTGCACCGCGATGAAGCGCGTACTGGATCGCAGCCAGGCCGACGCCGCCAGCGCCACCGTGGACCAGGATCGTCTCTCCCGCTGCAAGACGCGCGAGAGGCCCCACCGAATACGCGACCGTCAGGAAGGCAACGGGAACGGTGGCGGCCGCTGCGAAATCGAGCTCCGCCGGCATTCGCATCACGGCGTGCGCGGCGGTGACGGTGCGTGTGGAGAGCGAAGCCGGAGCAAAGGCCATCACCCGATCACCCGGGCCGAAAGCGGTGACCCCCTCACCCACCGCCGTCACCACGCCCGCGCATTCCAGCCCGAGCGTCGGACCGGCAAAACCGTCGAGGAGCGCTTCGTCAGGGAGCAGTCCCATCGACCACATCACGTCGCGAAAATTGAGGCCGGCGGCCTTCACATCGATCGCGACCTCGCCGGCACCCGGTGCCGAGACATCCGCCGCCGCCCAGCCGAGCGAATCGAGCAGGCCGGGGCGCTGCACCGAGAGACGGAGCGCCGCGCCGTCCCCCGATCTGACTATGGGCAGCCCGACGCGGACACGCACGGTCGTGCGCCCCTCGGACGTCCAGCTGACCTCGTCTTCGTTGTCAGGATCCGCCAATTCGGCGGCGGCATGAGCGGCCGCAAACTCGATCGGCAGCGCCGGATCGAGCCGGATCAGACGCAGGCGGACATGAGCGGCCTCGTTGGCGAGCACGCGTCGCGCGCCCGCCAGCGCCGCCGTGTCCGGATCGCCTTCAGCGCGGCCGGTCACAATCAACTGGATCTCGTGTCGAGAATCGAGCGGCAGGGAAGCAAAGCCCGCAATCATTGCGAGCAGCTCGGGAAGAGGCGTCTTCCCGGGTACGATCGCAACCGGGCGATCACCGGTGATGGTCGTGCCGAGCGGTTCGGGTGACGTACCAAGCCTGCCCGCAATGGCACTCGCCAATGCGTCGCCCGGCTGCGCCAGCACATGGACAGCGCGCGGCGACGGCTGCGCTATCGTTCCGGCGGGCTTTCGGCCGCCGATCAAATCGACCGGCCACAGCCCTCCCGCAATGCTCCGGGTCTCAAGCTGCTCAAATCCTGCCCGACCGAGAAGCCCCGTCCAGCGCGCCGGATCGCTGGGTGGTGCGAGGAAGGGACGGAGGAGCGGCCAGACGCGGTTCACCACGGGCTCGGCCAGCAGGATGAGCCCTCCCGGCGCAAGGACGCCCGCATAAGCACTGGCATTCCCCTCTACGCCGTCGGAGAGGCTTAGCGCGTGGAGGCCCACGATCAGGTCGAAAGGCTCCGCGTTCAGCACAGCGCCCGAAGACCAGTCGATTGCCGTAGCGCGGAGATCAGCCGCCAATGCGTCGGTCAGTGCGGGCAGATCGTCGGCGTCGGTTGCCGCAACGAGACGCAGGTCGGCATCGTCGATCCGGCGCAGCAACTCGCGCGAAAGCCCGCCGCGTCGGGCACCGATTTCGAGAATTCGGAACGGCCGGCCGGCCGCTCGTCCGGAGAAGACGCGCGCGACCGCCTCCGCCAGCGCCTGCGTAGCGGCAGCCCCCGAAGGCGACTGGCCCAGAAACTGATCCCAGAGGGCAGCGGGCAGTGCGACCGCTGCGCCCGGCCCCTGGCGCAGCAGCGCGGGAAGGGTCTGGCCGGCCAAGGCCAGCAGGGCCGCGTCCGCCACCGCCAGTGGCGAATCATAGAGCATGGTGCGCAGGATCGCGGCCGAGGACGGCAGATCGCTCGTTGTCAGAGACCAGGATCCGTCGCCTGATTGTTCGGCAAGACCATCAGCGGCAAGCCAGCGGAGCAATTGATCAAATTGCGGGCGACTGGCGGGCGAAACATGGCCGCTGCGGAACAGATCCTGCGGAAACAATCGATCGGTGCCGTTGGACGTCAGCTGCCCCAACGTTTCGGCGGCAACAGCGGAGGCGAAGGCATCGGCCAGCAGACGCGCTTCCGACAGATCGGGCGCCACGATCGGTCCGAGCATTGTCGCCACGGCGGTATCGCTGCTTGCGGCGGCGGCGCCGGGGAGCTGGCTCTTGATCGTCGCGGGGTGGAAAAACTGTTCGTCGCCGCGCGCTCGACCCATGGCCACGCGCACGAACCAGCAATCCGCCAGTTCGGCGAGCGTCGCGCCGGCGCCATCGACCAGCACCACGTCCGCACGCACCGAGCGCGGACCAACCCGCGTGACGGCGAGCCGCGCCGCAGCAGGCGTAGCGCCTTGGGGCCGCAGCAGCCGCACCCGGCCGAAGCGCCAGGGCAGCACGCCCATGTCTTCGCCAAGCCGGCCGGCCGCGA
>NZ_JBMDXG010000338.1:0-9074 GCF_048594985.1 Sphingomonas sp.
AAGCTCTTCAGACGCGATTGCGTCAGCGACGGCAGGTCGTACCGCGCCGCCACCACGTTTGCCTGCACCGCGTCGGTCACCGCGTCGGTCGGCTGTCCGGCGGTCATCACCCCTTCGTAGAAGGTGCCGGCGGATCCGTTCCCGTTGTCCCCGCCATTCCCCATCTGGATGGCGCCCTTCTTGTGCATCGGGAAATAGGCGGCATTCTCGCGCGATCCCGGCCGGACGCCCGCATAGAAGGTCTTGAGCGGCCCACGCTGCGCATCGCCGCCGCGCAATGTCCAGAAGTTGCGCCCGCCTCCGCCGAACACGCCGGTTACGAAGCGCGACCGGATCGTCGGGCTGCCCTCGTTGAGGCCGGCCTCGTAGCCGGAGAAGAGCCCCGCCTCCATGTCCGACATGAGCCACGGGCCGCTGCCCGCGCCGCGTCCCCAGCCGCTCGATGTGCCGAAATAGACGCTCTCCATCGTCCCCGTCCCCACCGCGAGGCCGTTGGTCGATGCATTGCCGTAGTTGAAGCAGCAGCCGTTGCTGAAATGCGTGCCGTCGACCACGACGTGGATGCCCGCCGGCTCGTCGTCGATCGGCAGGTCGCGGGCATTGTTCTGGCGGAACCCCATGCCCGGCATGATGTAGACGCCATAGACCTTGTGCCCGCCCGCGATCGTGACCGGCGCCATGTCGGCGATCGGCGAGGCATCGAACGCACCCTTGGCCGGGCCGGGATAGAGCGGGCCGGGCGGCGCCTGGACCAGGTCGTTGCCGCGTCCCGATTGGTCGTAGATGATCGTGATGACGCAGACCGTCTCGCGGCAGAAGCGGTCCTGCGCGGCGGCGTCGGCATATCGCCCGCCCGTCAGCGCCACCATGCCGATGTCGAGCGTACGATCGTCGGCGGCCCGCTTCACCTGATAGAGCGGCCCCTCATAACTGGAGAGCAAGGCGCGCGTGGTGCTGTGCGCGGTGACGCACGGCGTGCCCGCCGCATTGTAAAGGTCGCATGGCCCCTGTGCCCGCTCCTGCGCGGCGGCCGGCGCCGCCCAGGCGACGGACGCCGATGTCGTGACCAGTGCGACTGCAAGCTTACTCGTGATCCGCATCGGACCGCCTCTCCCTTGTTCGCCACGCCCTCGGGAGCGCGGCTCATTTTTGGCGTTTCACGCTGATGCTGACGCGCAGCTGAAAACCGTCCCTCCGACGGTGACAGCCATCGCTAGGCAGCCATCCGCTCCGCCGCAAGCAGGGCGCGCAGGTCGCCCACCACGATATCCGCACGGCACCATTAGTTGTGTGTCCATGGCGCCCTTCCTACAGGAGCCGCCCAATACCGACTGACGGCGATTTCCCCGGAGAGCATGTGGTGTCCGTTCACCCCGATCGAATGCGCGTGATGGCGCTCGCGCTTGTGCTCGCAACGGCGCAGGGCGCTAGCGGGGCCGCGCCCGGGCCCGTCTATGCCGATCCGCGCCGCGCCGTCGCGGCCCCCGTCGATCATGCCTTCGACGGGACGGTCGAGGTGCAGGTCGACGCGACCGACATCGATCGCCGCATCTTCTCCGTGAAGCAGCGCATCCCGGTCGGGCAAGGCGGCGCGGTGACTTTGCTCTACCCGCGTTGGGAGCCGGCCAGCCATGGGCCGAGCCTCACCGTCACCGATCTCGCGGGGCTGGTCGTCGAGGCCGGGGGCCGGCGCATTCGCTGGCGGCGCGACCCTTATGAGCCGCACGCCTTCCACGTCGACGTGCCGCCCGGCGCGCGCATGATCGACGTCCGCTTCCAGATGGTCGCCGGGGGCGATCTGCTGACACCGGACGTCGTCACCGTGCCGTGGCAGCGGCTGATCCTCTATCCGGCCGGCTGGTATGCACGAAATATCCCGGTCGCGGCCACGCTGACCCTGCCGCGCGGCCTGCGCGCCTTCACCGCGCTGGAGGTCGCGGAGACGGACGGGGCGACCCTCCAGTTCGGCACCACGACGCTCGAGACGCTGCTCGACGCGCCGGTGCTCGCCGGCCGCCATACGGCACGGCTGCCGCTCACCGCGCCCGGCCCGGGTGCGGTCTCGCTCGATCTCGCGGCGTTGCGGCCGGGCGACCTCGCGGTCCCGCCCGAGCGGATCGCCGAGTTGCGGCGTCTGATCGCGCAGATGCGCGCGGTCTTCGGCACGACGCCCTTCCAGCGCTACGAAATTCTCGCGCGGTTGAGCGACGATGGCTCGTCGGGCGGGACCGAGCATCGCGCCGCCAGCGAGAATGGGCTGGCATCGTCGCACTTCCGGGACTGGCCGGGGCAGATCCTGTTCCGCGACCTGATCGCGCATGAAATCGTCCACGCCTGGAACGGCTTCTCCCGCACGCCCGCCGATCTGTGGGCGCCGACCCCCAACGTCCCCGTCGCGGGCAGCCTGCTGTGGATGTACGAAGGGCAGACCGAATTCTGGGGCCGCGTGCTCGCCACGCGCGCCGGCCAATTCACCCCGGCCGAGCTGCGCGACCGGCTGGCGATCGAGGCGGCCGAGGTCGCCGCCCGCCCCGGCCGCGCGTGGCGCCCGCTCTCCGACGACGTGAACTATCCTGCCTTCATGCTTCGCCAGCCCGTGCCGTGGCGCGATTGGCAGCGGCGGCGCGATTATTATTCGGAAGGCGTCATGCTGTGGCTGGCCGTCGACGCGGAACTGCGCGCGCGCAGCGGCGGCCGTCGCGGAATCGACGATTTCGCACGCCTGTTCTTCGCCGGGGCGGCTCCCGACGCGCCCGCCCGCACCTATACGTTCGACGACATAGCCGGCACGCTGAACGCGGTCGCGCCGGCGGACTGGGCCGGGTTCCTACATGGCTGGGTCGACGCTCATGACGAACTCGACACGACCAGCGGGCTTACGCGGCACGGCTGGCGGCTCGCCTTCACCGACACGCCCACCGCGGCCTTCCGCGCCAGCGAGGAGGAGGCCGGCGTCGCCGACCTGACCTATTCGATCGGGCTCACCGTCCGTGCCGATGGCGCGGTACGGACGGTCGCGTGGGACGGCCCCGCCTTTCGCGCCGGAATGCGGCCGGGCATCCGGATCGTCGCCGTCAATGCGGCGCCGTTCGCGCGCGACGCACTGCTGAACGCGGTGCGCGAGTCCGCACGCCATCCCATCGTCCTGACCATCGATCGCGAAGGCGCGCGGTCGGACATCATGATCGGATATGCAGGTCCGCTCCGCTATCCACGGCTCGAACGGATCGCCGACCGCCCCGATACGCTTGCCGCGTTGCTCGCCCCGCGCTGATTCCGCCTGAATCGACGGCACGACGCTCTAGGATCGATCGATGGCGGTCGGCCGCTCTTCTTCCGCCCCGCCCCATTTCGCGCGTTCGGCGAAGATCTGCGCTACCGTCGCCATATTGTCGCTGCCCCACGTGCAGAGCGGCGTCAGCGCCTCCGCCAGACTGAGGCCGAGCGGGGTGAGCGTGTAATCCACGCGCGGCGGCACCTCCTGATAGTCGCGGCGGGTGACGATCCCGTCCGCTTCCAGCTCCTTCAGTTGCTGGATCAGCATCTTGTCGCTGACCCCGCGCACCGCGCGCTTGAGCGCGCCATAGCGGTTCGGTCCCTGGACCAGGAAATAGATGATCAGCGGCTTCCACTTGCCCGCGATCACACGCAGCGTGGCGTCGAGCCCGCAGGAGAAGCCAGGAACGGGAGCGGGGCTTGTCGCCATCCTCCCTACTTACCAAAAGGTGCATACTTGTCGATAGGAAGGTGCGGGATCAGATACGCGGCCGGTTAATGACTGAGGGACGCGACATGAAAAGATTGGACGGCAAGACGGCGGTAGTGACCGGCGGCGGCACGGGCATCGGCTTCGGCACGGCGAAGCGCTTCATCGACGAGGGGGCGTCCGTCTACCTGTTCGGGCGGCGGCGGGAACCGCTCGACCGCGCGGCCGCCGAACTCGGGCCCAACGCCCGCGCGATCCAGGGCTCGGTAACCGATCAGGCCGATCTCGACCGGCTGTTCGAAACGGTGCGGGCGGAGCGCGGCGGCCTCGACATCCTCTTCGCCAATGCCGGCTTCGGCGCGCTGGTGCCGCTGGGGCAGATCACGCGCGACCAGTTTGACGCCGCCTTCGACGTCAACGTGAAAGGTACGCTGTTCACGGTCCAGACCGCCTTGCCGCTGATGGGTCCGGGCGGCTCGATCATTCTCACCGGCTCCACCACCGGCGTGATGGGAACGCCCTCATTCAGCGTCTACAGCGCCACCAAGGCCGCCGTCCGCAACTTCGCGCGGAGCTGGGCGCAGGACCTGCGCGGCACGGGCATCCGCGTGAACGTGCTTTCGCCCGGGCCGACCCTGACCGAGCTTGCCGAGGAGGCGGTCGGTCGCGACGCGATGATCGAGATGGGGGCGAGCACCCCGATCGGCCATGTCGGCGCGCCCTCGGAAATCGGCGCGGTCGCCGCATTCCTAGCGTCTTCAGACAGCAGCTTCATGACCGGCAGCGAGGTGTTCGCCGACGGAGGCTTCGCGCAGGTCTGACAGGAGCGAGGTGGGGCCGGCGCCATAAGCGCGCCGGTCCCCCGCCGCACGCCCGCGCCCTCTTTTACCGAAAGTGGCTCATCGCCCGACCGGCCGGTACATGCCCTTGATCTCCGCGTCGGGGCCGAGCGCGTCGGTCTGGTCCAGCACCGTCTCGCCCGCGCCGAGGATCAGGAAACCATCGGGGGCGAGGACCGAAGCCAGCCGGTCGAGCACCTGCCGCTTCCGGTCGGCCGCGAAGTAGAGCAGCACGTTGCGGCACAGGATCATGTCGAACGGGCCGGCCGGCGGCGGATCGAGGAGGTTGTGGACGCGGAACACCGGCCGCGCCGCCGCGTCCGGGCGGATGCGCCAGCTTTCGCCCTCCTGGTCGAACCGCGCGAGCAGGTCGGTGATCGGTAAGCCCCGCTGGATCTCCATCTGGCTGTACCGGCCCTCGCGCGCCTGCTCGATTGCCTGGGCCGAAACGTCGGTGCCGAGGATCTCGATCGTCCATCCCGTCCAGCGGGCGTCGTCGGCCCGGAACATCATGGCGAGCGAGTGGACCTCCTGCCCCGTCGAACAGCCCGCCGACCAGATCCGCAGCCGCCGGCTTTTCGCGCGCGCGGCGGCGAGCCGGGGCAGCAACGCGGCGCGGATCGCCTGGAAGACGCCGAGGTCGCGATAGAAGCTCGTCTCGTGGTTGAGCAGCGCCTCGACCACCGCCGACCGCAGCTCGGAGCCGGACGACCGCGCCAGCGTCGCCGCGAGCATGTCGAAGGTCGGGATGTCGTAGCGGCGCAGGATCGGCTGCAGCGCGGTTCCGATCCGCCATTGCCGGCCGGTGCCCAGCTCCTGCCCCGTCGTCCGTTCGAACAGGCCCGCCAGCGATCGCGCGGCAAGGGGGGTCATCTCCATCGCGCGGCGCCTTCTTCCCGCTCCGCCAGCCGCCGCGCAAGCTCGCCCGCCGGCGCGATCACGCGCGCCAGCCCGGCATTGGCGACCGCCCCCGGCATGCCCCACACGACCGAGCTGGCGCGGTCCTGCGCGAACACCGCGCCGCCGCCCCCGACCAGCAACGCCGCGCCGTCGACGCCGTCGCGCCCCATCCCGCTCAGCACCACGCCGACGGCGGCGGGGCCGTAGACCTTCGCCATCGACGCGAACATCGGATCGACCGACGGCAGGCAGCCCGATGCCGCGCGCTTGCGCTCCAGCCGGACGTGGACGATCCCGCCCGTCCGCGCGAGCGTGAGATGCGCGTCGCCGGGCGCGAGCAGGATCTCGCCTGCGATCAGCTGCAGCCCGGCCGCCGCGATGCGGGTCCTGCGGCCGGCCATGTCGGTCAGTTGCGTCGCGAAATAGGGCATGAACGGCGCGGGCAGATGCTGGGTGACCAGGATCGGGGCCGCGAATTCGCGTGGCAGCGCGGCGAAGAAGGTGGCAAGCGCGTGGACGCCTCCGGTCGAGGCGCCGATGCCGAGGCACTCGATCTGGCGGGCCGGGGCTCCCCCGCCCCCGCGCGGATCGGCCGGGGCCGCCCCGTCGCGCCCGTCCGGCCACGCGATCCGCCGCAGCCGATCGGTCAGGTCGCGCGCGAAGGGCCCGGAAAAGCCCGCGCTCATCGGCTTGAGCAACGTATCCGCCGCGCCCGCGCGCAGCGCCGCGATGCTGGCCGCCGCGCCATCCGCGCAGGCGGACGACACGATCAGGACGCGTGCCCCCTGCCCGGCGGCCAGCAGTTCGGGCAGTGCCGCCAGCCCGCCCACCCCCGGCATTTCGAGGTCGAGCAGAATCACGTCGACGCGCAGCTCGGCCAGCAGGCGGAGCGCCGCCGGCGCGCTGCCCGCCGATCCCGCCACGACGATATCGTCATCCTCGTCCAGCAACCGCGACAGCGCCGCGCGCGCGACGATCGAATCGTCGACGATCAGGACACGGATCGGCCCGGTCGTCCTTGGCGCGCTTGCCGCCTGTGGTCCGGCCGATCGTGGCTCCGCCACCGCCGCCGCCCTCAAGCGACGCCGACGATCTGGAGCTTGTTCGCCAGCGTCTCGCGGTCGAAGGGCTTCATGACATATTCGTCCGCCCCCGCATCGATCGCCGCGCGGATATGGCCGAGCCCGTTCTCGGTCGTGCAGAACACCACCTTCGGCCGCTGCGGCAGATCGGACTCGCCCAGGATGCGCAGGAATTCGATCCCGCTCATCACCGGCATGTTCCAGTCGAGCAGGATCACGTCGGGCGGCGCGGCGCGGCACCGGGTCAGCGCCTCCTGCCCGTCGCCCGCCTCGTCGACCGCGAAGTCGAGCGTCTCCAGGATATGGCGCGCGACCTTTCGGATCACCTTGGAATCATCGACTACCAGACAAGTCTTCATGCACGCGCGTCCTGATCGAGCGGAATGGGAAAAGCGCCTAGGGCGAAGGCGGTAAGGATCGTCTTAACGGGGGGCGACGGGGTCCGGCCCGGCGACGATCCGCCCCGGATCGAGCAGCAGCACCGCGCCCTCCTCGCGCACGATGCTGCCCCGCGCGGCGCGGCGCCATGACGGCCCCAGCACGGCGGGACAGGGTTCGGGCGCCGCCGCTTCGATCACGTCCTCGACCTGATCGACCAGCAGGGCGTAGCTGTGGCCGTCGACCTCGACGATCACCGCCGGCCCCGCCCCGTGCGGATGCGTGCCGAGCCCCAGCGCGCGCTGGCTGTCGATCACCGTCAGGACGCGGCTGCGCAGCGCGAACAGGCCGGCGACATGGTCGGGCGCACGCGGGATCGCGGCGATGTCGTGCACCTCGACGACCGACTGGATCTCGCCCGCCGGCAGCGCGATGGTCTCGTCGGCGACGCGCGCGATCAGATAGAGCCGTTCCATCGCTCAGCGCCCCCCCGCCGCACAGGTGCGCAGCCGCCCGAGCAATGCGTCGCGATCATAGCGATAGACGCTCCCGTCCCCCGCCCCGGCCTCCCCGGGCGAGGCGCGCAGCCGGATGACCGGCGCGCGCACGTCCTTCGGCGCGGTGCCCCCCGCGACGATCACGACCGAGACCGGCTCGGCCACCGGCTCCCCCGCGAACGCCACGCGATAGCCCGCCGTGCCGAGCAACGGGGCCAGAACCTCGCGCGCCCACGCGTCGCCACCCTCCGCCACCAGGCAGAGCGGCGCTCCCGCGACCGACACGCTGTCCGATGCGGATGCGAACAGCCAGAAGGGGTCGAGCATCTCGACCGGCTCGCCCGCATGCAGCATTACGCCCGCGATCGGGCCGGCGCCCCCCGCGGGCGTCATCTCCGCGCGCGTCTCCACCACATCGCTCACATGCCGGATCGCATAGGCCGCGCTGCGCGTCCCGTCGTTCAGGCGCAGCACGCGCAGCCGCCCATCGGCGGGCAGCGCGCCGATCGCGCGGAGCGGGATCAGCCGGTCCTGAAGCTGCAGCAGACGGGCGCCGCCCGCCGCGATCACCGCGCGCGCGGGCACGGCCTCGATCCGTTCGACCAGCGCCAGGCGGATGCCGCGCAGCACGCCGTCGAGGTCCAGGAACAGCAGGGTCGGCACCGCCGCCCCCTCCTGCGACTCCGCGACCGGCTCCACCGGTTGCGGCGCGGTCGTGCTTATGCCAGCCGCCGCCGCGATCCCTCCGACATCCAGCATCAGCATCGGCCGGCTGTTGTCGGGCAGGGTCGTGCCCGCATAGATGCCGCCGGCCATCAGCAACGGCGCGGCGGGCTTCACGACCAGTTCCTCGTGATCGTGGATCGCCTCGACGCCCAGCGCGTAGCGCGCGCCCCCGCCCACGCGCACCACCACCAGCAGCGCGGGCTCCTCGGCGGCCGGCGCCATGCCCATGAAACGGGCCAGGTCGACCACCGGCAGCCGCTCGCCACGCACGACCGCCATCAGCTCCCCGCCCAGCCGTTCCAGCCTGACCGCCTCGCCATTGGGGCGGACCAGCTCGTCGATCGCCGAGCGCGGAATGGCGAAATGCGTGCCCGCGCTGCTGATCGTCAAAGCCGGGATGATGGTCAGCGTCAGCGGCACACGCAGCGACAGACGCAGCCCCTGGCCGGGCCGGCTGTCGATCTCCACCGTGCCGCCGATCCGCTCGATATTGGCGCGGACGACATCCATGCCGACGCCGCGCCCCGAAATCGCGCTGGCGGTGTCGACGGTGGACAATCCCGGCTGGAAGACGAGCTCCAGCTTGCGCGCCCAGCTCATCGACGCGGCCTGATCCGCCGATACCAGCCCGCTCCCCACGGCCTTGCGCACCAGCCGGTCGGCGTCGATGCCGCGTCCGTCGTCGACGATCTCAATCAGGATCCAGTTGGCCGACTGGCGGGCGCCGATGGTCAGCAGGCCCGCTTCCGGCTTGCCCGCCGCATCCCGCTCGGCTGCGGTCTCGATCCCGTGGTCCAGCGCGTTGCGGACGATGTGGGTCAGCGGATCGCGGATCATCTCGATCATCTCGCGATCGAGTTCGACGTCGCCGCCTTCGATATCGACTAGCACTTGCTTGCCGAGTTCGGCGCTGAGGTCGCGAACCATGCGCGGCAGGCCGACGAAC
>NZ_JBMDXG010000339.1:0-9232 GCF_048594985.1 Sphingomonas sp.
GTCGCGCATGTCCGCGATCTTGGCCGGTCGAAGCGCAAGGTCGTGCTGGCCAGCTATTCCATCGGCGCGCGCGAGCGGCTGAAGGGCCTGCTCAACGATCATGGGCTCGACGGCGCGATGCTGGCCGACGACTGGCAGGACGCGCTGGGCAGCGCGTTCCGCCCGGGCACCACCGCGCTGACCGTCCTGCCGCTCGACCACGGCTTCACCACGCCGCAGGTCGCGCTGCTGACCGAGCAGGACATGCTGGGCGACCGGCTCGTCCGGCGGCAGAAACGGCGCAAGTCGGCCGACGCCTTCCTGGCCGAGATGGCGACGCTGTCGCCGGGCGACCTCGTCGTCCACCGCGACCACGGCATCGGCAAATATGACGGGCTGACGCAAGTCCCGGTCAGCCGGGTGCCGCACGATTGCGTCGCGATCGAATATGCCGGCGGCGACAAGCTCTACGTTCCCGTCGAGAACCTCGAAGTCCTCTCGCGCTACGGCAATGAGGAGGGCGCGAGCCTCGACCGGCTGGGCGGCGAGGCATGGCAACGGCGCAAGGCCAAGATGCGCGAGCGCATCCGCGAGATTGCGGGCGAGCTGATCGCCACCGCCGCGCAGCGCGCGCTCCGCGCCGCCGACGTGGCGCAAGCCGACACCGCCTATGCCGCCTTCGCCGACCGCTTCCCCTACCAGGAAACCGACGATCAGGACCGCGCGATCGAGGATGCGTTGGGCGATTTGTCCGCCGGCAAGCCGATGGATCGGCTGGTGGTGGGCGACGTGGGCTTCGGCAAGACCGAGGTCGCGCTGCGCGCGGCGTTCGTCGCCGCGATGGCGGGGATGCAGGTCGCGGTCGTCTGCCCGACCACCCTGCTCGCGCGTCAGCATTACACCAACTTTGCCGAACGCGTGCGCGGCTTCCCGATCGAGGTTGGCCGCTTATCCCGTCTGGTTCCTGCTGCTGAAGCAAAACGAACCAAAGAGGGACTGGCCGACGGAACGATCGACATCGTCGTCGGCACGCATGCCATCTTGGCCAAAGGAATCGATTTCAAGCGGCTGGGTCTCGTCATCGTCGACGAGGAGCAGCGCTTCGGCGTCACGCACAAGGAGCGGCTGAAGGGGCTGAAGGCCGACGTCCACGTCCTTACCCTCACCGCAACGCCGATCCCGCGCACGCTGCAAATGGCGATGTCCGGCCTGCGCGAGCTGTCGGTGATCCAGACGCCGCCGGTCGACCGCCTCGCCGTCCGCACCTATGTCGCGCCGTGGGACCCAGTCGTGATCCGCGAGGCGCTGCTGCGCGAGCATTATCGCGGCGGGCAGAGCTTTTTCGTCGCGCCGCGCATCAAGGATTTGCCCGACATCGAGGAGTTCCTGCGCAAGGAAGTGCCCGAGGTGAAGTATGTCGTCGCCCACGGGCAGATGGCGGCGACCGAGGTCGAGGAGCGCATGAGCGCCTTCTACGACAAGAAGTTCGACATACTCGTATCGACCACGATCGTCGAAAGCGGTCTCGACATCCCCAGCGCCAACACGCTGATCGTCCACCGCGCCGACCGTTTCGGCCTTGCCCAGCTCTACCAGCTGCGCGGCCGCGTCGGACGGTCGAAGACGCGCGCCTACGCCTACCTCACCACCCCCGCCAACCGGATCGTCACCGAGACGGCGGAGAAGCGGCTCCACATCCTCCAGAATCTCGACACGCTCGGCGCGGGCTTCCAGCTCGCCAGCCACGATCTCGACATCCGCGGCGCGGGCAACCTCCTCGGCGACGAGCAGTCGGGGCATATTCGCGAGGTTGGGTTCGAACTCTACCAGTCGATGCTGGAGGACGCGATCCTCGAAGCGAAGGCGGGCGGCCTGGCGGAGGCGGCGCGCAACCGCGAATTCTCGCCGCAGATCTCGGTCGACGCGCCGATCATGATCCCGGACGAATATGTGCCCGATCTCGACCTGCGCATGGGGCTCTACCGGCGGATGAACGAGCTGGAAGACAAGGGGCAGATCGAAAGCTTCGCGGCCGAGATGATCGACCGCTTCGGTCCCCTGCCCGAGCCGACGCAGAATCTGCTGAGCGTGATCGAGACCAAGCTCAACGCGCGCAAGGCCTGCATCGCCAAGCTCGACGTCGGCCCCAAGGGCGCGCTCGTGACCTTCTTCGAGGACAATTTTCCCGATCTGGCGGGCCTGCTGGCCTATGTCGAACGGCTCAAGGGCACGGCCAAGCTGCGCCCCGACAGCAAGCTCGTCATCCAGCGCAACTGGCCCGATGCCGCGGCGCAGCTCAACGGGGCGCTGCAACTCTCGAAGGGACTGGCGAAGATCGTCCGCTGAGGCCGGCGCGTCACGCCGCCCGGGCAATCCGGGGACGCATGACCGCGTAGAGCGCGAGGCTGGCGAACGTCAGGCCAACGAAAGCGAGGATTTCGTCGATCCGCGCGATCGCAACGAGCACGACCATGCTTGCCATTCCCATCCCGGCCGCGAGGGGCAGGATGCGGAAGGACAGCGGCGTGCCGAGGATCGCCACCCCACGGCGGCGCAGCACGAGCGCGGCGGCGCAGGCGAGGAAGTACAGCCCCGCCGTCGCCAGCGTCGACAGGATGGCGAGCCGCGTGAAGGTGCCCGTCGCCGCGAGCGCGAACGCTATCGCCGAATGCACCCAGATCGCGATGTGCGGCGTGGCGAAGCGCGGATGCGCGGCGCCAAGCCATGCCGGCAGCATTCCGTCGCGCGCGAAGGCGAACAAAACACGCGGCGCGCCCAGCACATCGCTTCCGATCCAGACGAAGCGTGACAGGATCCCGCCCGCCAGCAGCACCAGGCCGAGCGCCGGGCTGATCTGGCGCATCCCGTCCGCCAGCGGCTCTGCCGAACCGGCGAGCGCCGCGCCGAGCAGTCCCTGTGCGACGACCTGGATCGCGACATACAGGACAAGGACGCACAGCATGGCGAGGATTGTCGCGCGCGGAACGGTGCGCGTCGGATCGGCCACCTCCCCGCTCGCCCCCAACGGCGTTTCCATCCCGCAGAAGGCGAACAGCGCGAGCAGCATCGCTTCGCTGAAATGTCCGCCCTGCGGGGCAACGGCGGCCGGGGCCGGATCATGCCCGACCAGCAGCGCCAGACCGCCGACGGCCACGAACAATCCCAACGGGACGAGCTTGATCACGGTGCCCCAGGCGATCACCCCCGCCGCGAGCCCGGCGCTGCGGACGTTGATCCACGAGATGCCGCCGAGGATCAGCAGAAGGATGGCGAGGCGCGGCCCCACCCCCGCCAGCGCGGGCACCAATGCGCCGAGCGCATCGCACAAGGCCGCCGCGATGCCGCCGCAGGCAAGCACGCTCGCCAGCCACATATAGATGCCCGCGAGGAAGCCCGCGCCCTTGCCGAACGCCGCCTCGACCGTGCCATAGGCGCCGCCGCTGGTCGGCACGCGGCTTCCTCCCTCGGCGAAGCAGACCACCACCGCCGCCATCACCAGCGCAACCGCGAGGTAGGCGAACGGCGCGTAGCCGCCCGCCGCCGCCGCCATCGACGCGGGCAAGGCGACGATGCCCGCGCCCACCACCCCGTTCAGGATGCTGAAGGTGAAGCTCCACAGGCCCACGCCGCGCGCAAGACCTTGATCACGTGCGCTTTCCTCCCCCGCGATCCGGGCCGTCGGTGCCGTCATGAAAAACCCCTCGAAACGATGACGACGCTCGCCCAAGCGGCATCCAAACGCAACCTTCTCGGCATCGCCCGATCATCAGGGCCGCATGTCGCAATTCCATCGATGCCACGGGTGCGACAGCGATTGCGTAACCCGCCTCTGCTATGGCAGGCACAAGGCGTCCTTTGGGGGAGAGTTGCGTGGAAACGGTTTATGACTGGGTTACGGTGGCGGTCTTCGCCGGCCTGATCGTACTGTTCCTGCAACGTTCCTCGGGCGAGGGCGAGCCCGAGGATTCGATCTGGCAATATCTCGCCGCCTCGGTCGGCTGCGCGGTCGCCAACTATCTGGGCAACAAGGCGGTCGAAAACGGCGCCGATGGGTCACCCGATTACCTGTTCCACGCGCTCGCGCTGGCGGTGCTCGCCGGCACGGTCGGCTACGTCTGGGTGGCGCTCAAGCCCTTCCAGCGCAAGTAAGCGCGGCCGTCGCATGAGCGTATGAGCAGGGCGGCGCCATGATCGTCCGCGATCGTCCCAGCTTTCGCGATGTCCTGTTCGCCACGCGGGGATCGATCCTGCCGCGCGTGCTCAAGCCGCTGCTGTTCATCCTCGCCATGTCGGTCGGTGCGGTGCTGCTGTCGCGCCAGCATCCCGCGTTCCTGTCCGGCCTGTCGGCGATGCCGTTCACGCTGGTCGGCCTGTCGCTGTCGATCTTCATGAGCTTCCGCAACACGTCCTGCTACGATCGCTGGTGGGAAGGGCGGAAGCTGTGGGGCCAGCTTCTCATTTCGAGCCGTGCCTTCGCGCGTCAGGTGGCGACGATCGAACCGGTCGAGCGGGCGCGCCTGCTGGAGGGGCTGTGCGGCTTCGCGGCGGGGCTTGCCGCGCGGCTGCGCGGGGCGGACGAGCAACAGGCGATCCAGCGGCACCTCGCGCCCGGCGCATGGTGCCACGCGCCGAATCCGACGGACGCCGCGATCGCCGCGGTCGGCCGGCGCTGCCTCGATCTCGTCGCCAGCGGCGCGATCGATCCGATCCATTATTCGGTGCTGGAACGCCAGCTGACCGACTTGTCGCATGTCCAGGGCGGGTGCGAACGGATCAAGGGGACGCCGCTGCCCTTTGCCTATTCGCTGCTGCTGCACCGGACGGCCTATGCCTTCTGCCTGCTGTTGCCCTTCGCATTGGCGCCGGCGCTCGGCTGGTGGACCCCGCTCCCCACCTTTCTCGTCAGCTACGCCTTCTTCGGGCTCGACGCGCTGGGCGACGAGCTCGGTGACCCGTTCGGGACAGAGGAAAACGACCTGCCACTCGACGCCATCGTCCGCCAGGTCGAACGCGAGCTGCTCCACGCGGCGGGGCGCGAGACGCTGCCGCCCCCGATCGCGCCGCGCGACTTCGTCCTTACCTGATCCGGCGACGGCCGCCGGGCCGTGACGCGCCTAAAGCTGGCCGTGGCAGTGCTTGTACTTCTGGCCCGACCCGCACGGGCACGGCGCGTTGCGGCTGACGCGGCTTTCCCACTCGCCCGCCTCGGTCCCCGGCGGGATCGGCAGATCGGGCTGCGCCATCGCCATCGGCGGCAGGCGGGTGGTCACCAGCCCGAGCGACTGCGCGTCGCGGTCGAACGTGTCGTCCAGCCCGGTCAGCGGGTCGATATGCGTCGTCGTGAAGATGTCGGGCATCTGCGGCAATTCCGGCGGCGGCGCGAAGTTGAAGCGGATGTGGCTGAGCGTCCGCGTCACGTCCTCGCGGATCGCGCCGAGCATGCGTTCGAACAGCGCGAACGCCTCCTGCTTATATTCGTTGATCGGGGTCTTCTGCGCATAGGCGCGCAGGTGAATAACCTGACGGAGCGCGTCGAGCGTCGACAGATGCTCCTTCCAGTGGTGATCGAGGGTCTGGAGCAGCACGCTCTTCTCGATCCCCTGCCAGCTTTCCTCGCCGACTTCGGCCTTGCGTTCCGCAAGTCCCGCCTCGCTCGCGGCGGCGATCCGTTCCGCCAGCATTTCGGGCTCGACCATTTCCTCCTTGAGCCAGTCTTCGACCGGCGGCTCGATCCCGAACACGTCGGCGACGCGCGCCTTGAGGCCCTCGACGTCCCATTGTTCCGGATAGGAGCCGGGCGGGCAGGCGTCGGCGACGACTGCATTGACCGTCTCGGCGCGCATGTCCTGCACCACGTCGTCGACCGTTTCCGCATCCATGATGTCGGCGCGCTGCTCGTACACCACCTTGCGCTGGTCGTTCATGACGTCGTCATATTCGACGACCTGCTTGCGAATGTCGTAATTGCGCGCTTCGACCTTGCGCTGCGCGGTCTGGATCGCCTTGGCGATCCAGGGGGAGACGATGGCCTCGCCTTCCTGCAGGTTCGAATTGACCATCTTCGAGAACATCGTCTGCGGCCCGAAAATACGCAGCAGATCGTCGTCCAGGCTGAGATAGAAGCGGCTGAGGCCGGGATCGCCCTGGCGTCCCGAACGGCCGCGCAGCTGGTTGTCGATGCGGCGGCTTTCGTGCCGCTCGGTGCCGAGCACGAACAGCCCGCCGGCGGCGAGCACCGCCTCCTTCTCGGCCACGATCTCGGCGCGGATCGCGGTGGCCTGCGCCTCATATTCGGGCGTGCCGGGCTGAAGCGCGGGATGCTCGTCGGTCATGCGCAGCTCGAGGTTGCCGCCGAGCTGGATGTCGGTGCCGCGTCCGGCCATGTTGGTCGCGATCGTGACCGCGTTCAGGCGGCCGGCCTGCGCCACGATATGCGCTTCCTGCTCGTGATAGCGAGCATTGAGCACGTTGTGCGTGATGCCTTCACGCTCGAAATATTCCGACAGCAGTTCCGACTTCTCGATCGAGACCGTGCCGACCAGCACCGGCTGGCCGCGCTCCTGCGCCTCGCGCACCGCCTTGGTGATCGCCGCGAACTTGTCGCCGATATTCTTGTAGAATTCGTCGACATCGTCCTTACGCTGGACGGGAACGTGCGTCGGGATGGTGACCACGTTCATCTTGTAGATCTGGTAGAATTCGTTCGCCTCGGTCGCGGCGGTGCCCGTCATGCCCGACAGCTTCGGGTACATGCGGAAATAATTCTGGAAGGTGATCGATGCGAGCGTCTGGTTCTCGGGCTCGATATTGACGCCTTCCTTGGCCTCGACCGCCTGGTGCAAGCCGTCGGACCAGCGTCGCCCGTCCATCATGCGGCCGGTGAATTCGTCGATGATGACGACCTTGCCGTCCTTCACGATGTAATCGGTGTCGCGCTTGAACGCGACATTGGCCTTCAGCGACTGCTGGAGGTGGTGGACGACCTGCGTATTCTCGAAATCGTAGAGGTTGGCGCCTTCCAGCAGGCCGGCCGCCTCCAGCATGCGCTCGACCTTTTCGGTCCCGTCCTCGGTCAGGATGACGCTGCGCTGCTTCTCGTCATATTCGTAGTCGCCGGGCTCGATCCGCTTCACGATCGCGTCGACCTGCATGTACAGTTCGGACCGGTCCTCGGTCGGGCCCGAGATGATCAGCGGGGTGCGCGCCTCGTCGATCAGGATCGAATCGACCTCGTCGACGATCGCGTGCGCGAACGGCCGCTGCACCATCTGCGCGCGGTCATATTTCATGTTGTCGCGCAGATAGTCGAAACCGAGCTCGTTGTTGGTCGCGTAGGTAATGTCGGCCTGGTACGCGGCCTTGCGCTGCTCGTCCGACAAGTTCGGCACGATCACGCCGACCGTCAGGCCGAGGAAGCGGTAGACGCGCCCCATCCAGTCGGCGTCGCGCGCGGCCAGATAGTCGTTCACCGTCACGACGTGCACGCCCTTGCCCGGCAGCGCGTTGAGATAGGTGGCGAGCGTTGCCACCAGCGTCTTGCCCTCGCCCGTCCGCATCTCGGCGATCTCACCGCGATGGAGAACGATGCCGCCGATCATCTGCACATCATAATGGCGTTGACCGAGCACGCGCCGCGCCGCCTCGCGCACCGTGGCGAACGCCTCGGGCAGCAGGCTGTCGAGCGTTTCGCCCTGTTCCAGCGCGGCGCGGAACTTGATGGTCTGCGCGGCCAGATCGTCGTCCGACAGCGCCTGCAAGTCGGGTTCGAAGCTTGCGATTTTGCGCACGATCGATCCGAGCGACTTGACGTAACGGTCGTTGGACGAGCCGAAGATGGCCTTGGCGATGCCGGCGAACATGGGCGGAAATCCTGTTTCGATAGGGAATGCCCCCGCGCGGAGGCAGATGGAAAGCGGTCGGGAAGAGCGGGCGGACGCCTACTCCCGCCGGCGCTCCGCATAGAGCGGGCGCAACGCCGCCTGCGGGCCGATCGCGACCGGGGTCCATGCCGCATGGGGAGCATACACCCCGGCAGCCAGAACCGCGCGCGCCACAGCCGTCTGCGCGACCTCGCTCTTCTTTTCCACCGAGACGCTGGCCTCGACGCCGCCGGCGGCGACGGCGGTGCCCGTCACCACGCCGCTCAGCGCGCTCAGCAGGGCCGACAGGAGGAGAAGCAGACGCATCGTGAGACCATGTAGGAGAGCCACGCGCCTCCGTCTACGGTCGAACCACACTGGCGGCGCGGCGGGACGATGCCTAGCTCGGTGCCATGAAGCATATTCTAGCCGCCTTGATCGCAGCATGCCTCGCGACCGTGCCCACGATGCCAGCCCGCGCCGCCTACGACGTTCCCAAAAGCTGGACGAGGCCGATTGCCCCCTTCCGCGTGATCGACGGTATCTATTATGTCGGCACCGAGGGGCTGGCCGCGTACCTGATCGTGTCGGATGGCGCCGCCGCGCTGATCGACGGGACGATGGCGGAGAATGTGCCGGCGATCGAGGCGAACATCCGCCGGCTGGGCTTCAGGCCCGACCAGATCCGCATCCTGCTCAACACGCATGCACATTTCGATCATGCCGCCGGCCTCGCTCGCCTGAAGCAGGATACGGGCGCGTCGTTGCTGGCGCGCGAGCCTGACGTGCAGGCGCTGGAGGAAGGCCGGCACATCGCGCGCAACGTGAACGGCCAGACCACGATGCCGTCGGTCGCCGTCGACGGCGTGATCCGCGACGGCGAAACGGTTCCGGTCGGTCGGCTGACGCTGGAGGTGATCGCGACGCCGGGACACACCGCCGGCTGCACCAGCTTCGCGGTTGACGTGACCGAACGTGGACGGACATTCCACGTGCTCATGCCGTGTAGTCTGACGGTCGCGGGAAATGTGTTGCCCGACAACCCCACCTATCCCGACATCGTGACCGACTTTCGCCGCACGTTCGACCGGCTGGCGAAGGAGAAGGCGGATATCGTCCTGACCGCGCATCCCGAGATCGCCGACGTGCTCGGCCGCGCGCGGCGCCGCGACGCCGGGGAGGCGGACGCTTTCGTCGACCCCGCGCTGCTCGGCCGCCTTGTCGTCGATGCGCGGGCGGCGTTCGAGCGAGAACTGGCGGAGGCGCAAGCCCGCTAGCAGGCTTGCGGGCGGGGACGCGCGGCGGCATGGGCGGGGCATGACCCCCTCCCCCCTCGCTACGCCCTTTCCCGATATGCCGCCGATCGCGGGCGTGCGCCTCGCGGTCACGCGCGC
>NZ_JBMDXG010000034.1:0-6855 GCF_048594985.1 Sphingomonas sp.
GATGATGCATCCCGCAATCACGAACGGCAGCAAATAGTGGAGCGAGAAGAAGCGGTTGAGCGCGGCATTATCGGGCGCAAATCCGCCGAGCAGCAGCGTGCGAATCGGCTCACCCACCACCGGAATGGCGGAGAAGAAGCCGGTGATGACCTGCGCGCCCCAGAAGCTCATCTGTCCCCAAGGCAGCACGTAGCCCATGAAGGCGGTGGCCATCATCAAGAGGAAGATGACCACGCCGATCAGCCACACCATCTCGCGCGGCGCCTTGTAGGATCCATAATAAAGGCCCCGGAACATGTGGATATAGACCACCGCCAGGAACATGCTCGCGCCGTTGGCGTGCGCGTAGCGCAGGAACCACCCGGCATTCACGTCGCGCATGATGCCTTCGACCGAGCCGAAGGCGACGCCCGTATTGGCCGAATAATGCATCGCCAGCACGATGCCTGTGACGATCTGGATCGTCAGCGCAAGGCCCGCGAGGACACCGAAATTCCAGAAATAGTTGAGGTTGCGCGGCACCGGATAGCCCGCGCCCACCGCATTGTAGACCAGTCGCGGCAAGGGCAGACGCGAATCCAGCCACTTCATCAGCGGGTTCTTGGGAGCGTAATTCTCAGCCCAGGGAAAGCTCATTTCTCTCTCCTCAGCCGATCTGGATCACGGTGTCGGACTTGAACGCATAGTCCGGCACATGAAGGTTGCTCGGCGCCGGGCCCTTCCGAATGCGGCCGGCGGTATCGTAGGCCGAACCGTGGCACGGGCAGAAATAGCCGCCGAAATCGCCGCGATTCTCGCCAGGCGTGATGCCCAGCGGCACGCAGCCGAGATGGGTGCACACGGCCATCGTGATCAGCCAGTTCTCCTTGCCTTCCTTCGTCCGCTCGGCGAGCGTCTGGGGATCGCGCAGCGAGGACACCTCGACAGCATTCGCCTCAGCGACTTCCTTCGCCGTCAGCTTGCGGATGAAGACGGGCTGCTTGCGCCACGACACCTTGATGCCCGACCCGTCCTCGATCTTCGAAAGATCGACCTCGATCGAGGCGAGCGCGAGCACGTCCGCCGAGGGATTCATCTGATTGACGAGCGGGATCGCGACCGCGACCACACCAATGCCGGCGAAGCTGACGGCGGCAATGTTCAGAAAGTCCCGCCGCCGGGCGCCGACGCCCCCTTCTTCCTCGTCGCCGATCACGGGCGGACGATAATTGGGATCATCGACAAATTCGGACGTCGCCATTCGCGGTAGTCCCCTCGCTAAAACCCTGTCTGACGGGGCGCTCGCGCGCCTTCCGCTGCCTTTTCTGCAAGCACGGTCCACCGCTGATAGCCGCCAGTCCAACGATTTGCCAAGCGCCCGCGTCTCTTTGCGAGACGTTCGCAATAATAAGGTCGGCTTGCCATCGCTTGCCCGGCCGGGCATCCGCCCGTCGATGATTGAGCTGGACGACGAGCAGCAGCGCGCGCGCGACTGGTTCGAAGCGCTGCGCGACCGCATCTGCGCCGCCTTCGAGACGATCGAGCGCGAGGCCGGGGGCGAGGCGGCTTTCACCTACACACCATGGCGGCGGACCGATACCGACGGCTCGGATGGCGGCGGCGGGGTTCGCGGCCTGATCAAGGGACGGGTGTTCGAAAAGGCCGGCGTCAACGTCTCCACGGTCGGCGGCGCCTTCGCGCCCGAATTCGCGCGCACCATCCACGGCGCCGGCGAAGACCCCCGCTTCTTCGCGACCGGAATCAGCCTGGTCGCGCACATGACCAACCCGCACGTCCCGGCGGTCCACATGAACTGCCGTTTCCTGGCGACGACCAAGCGTTGGTTCGGTGGCGGCGCGGACCTCAACCCCCCGCTGCCCCGCGCAGACGACACGGCGGACTTCCATGCCGCCTTCCGGGAGGCATGCGATGCGCATCCCGCCGCGGGCGACTATCCCCGCTTCCGGCAATGGGCGGACGATTACTTCTATATCCCCCATCGCAAGGTGCACCGCGGCGTCGGCGGCATCTTCTTCGACCATCTCGAAGGGGCGTTCGAACCGAACTTCGCCTTCGTGCGGTCGGTTGGGGAAGCGTTCCTCGACATCTTCCCCCGCCTCGTGCGCCGCCGCATGGAGGAAGACTGGTCGGAGGAGGATCGCGCGGCGATGCTCGCCTTTCGCGGCCGCTATGCCGAATTCAACCTCGTCTATGATCGCGGCACCTTGTTCGGGCTCAAGACGGGCGGCGACGTCGACGCGATCCTGATGAGCCTGCCCCCGGTCGCGACATGGGCCTGACGCCTGTCTCTCCCGGCGAGCTCGCCGCTGTCGTGACCTCGCTGGAGATGCGGGCGAGGCCGGCGCCACGCCCCCTGCCCGCCGCGCCCCTGCGCCTGGCCCCGTGGCGCATGCCCACACCCGATGCCTATCGCGCATTGTTCCGGCGCGTCGGCACGCGCTGGCTGTGGTTTTCGCGCCTGCTGCTGGACGACGAGGGCCTTTCCGAGATCATCCGCGACGACGCGGTCGCGATCTACGCCGTTCTCGATCCCGCCGGGATCGAGGTGGGGCTGCTGGAACTCGACTTTCGTCGGGCCGGGCAATGCGAACTCGCCTTCTTCGGCCTGATCCCGGAGCTGGCCGGGCGAGGTCACGGGCGGTGGCTGATGGCGCACGCGCTGATGCTTGCGTGGCGGCCGGGGATCGATCGCGTGTGGGTCCACACCTGCACGCTCGATCATCCTGCGGCGCTAGGATTTTATCGGGCGCAGGGCTTCGTCCCCTTCGAGCGCGCGATAGAGACGTTCGCCGACCCGCGCCTGATCGGCGCGCTGCCGCGCGACGCGGCGCCTCAGATCCCTCTGCTCGATCCGTCGAGCTGAAGAAAGAACGCGGCGCCCAGAAGATAGAAACCGAGCCCGACCAGGCCGGCGAGCGTGCGCGTGAACAGCGCATTCAGCGCGGCCATCAACTCGATCGCACCAAACGTATTGCCGGCTAGGATCAGCACCGCGCCGACCGCCGTGCCCAGCGCCAGAACCACGATCGCACCGCCCACCATGTAGATCGCGACCGCCCCGAACATCCGCCAGAATGCGCCGCGCGTCATGGCCCAGCTTTCGCGCAACGCCGCAATCGGGCCGACATGGCGCGTCACGATCAGCGCATCGACGACGGACAGGCGCACGATGGCCACCGCCGCAATCCCCATCAGCATGCCGAACAGCAGCGACTGGATCGTGCGCAGATCGAGCCGCAACAGCAGCAGAAGGAACGTCGCGGCGAAGGCCAGTAGCGTCACCGCTACGAAAAACAGGATCAGGATCCCGAGCAGCACCGGAAAGCGCCGCACTCCCAGCAGGATCGCCTCGCGCACGCTGATGCGCGGCACGACCGCGAGCGCGGTAAGTACCAGGCCGCCGAGCGTGCCCAGCGCGAACAGGAGGAAACTCAGCGGCAGCAGCCACGACGCGGCGTTCAGCATCGGTGCCGGGTTATTCGTCTGCACCGCCGCCGCCAGCTCTGCCCGCACCGATGCCGGCAGCAGCAGATCGCTCGCCAACGGCGGGAGAACCAGGAAGGCCAGCGCCACGGGCAGCATCAGCCGCCATTCGCGTGCAGCGATCCGCTGCGCCAGGCTGAAGCTCCGCTCGATCGAAAACCCGTTCAACACCGTCTCCCCAATCGGCACATTATCCCCGGACAGCACGCGAAACGCAATCGAGTGGCTGCTTGCACCGGTGCCGCGCTGCCGCCACATGCGGAGCATGCCGACACCGTTTGACGACATAGAGTGGCGCGTCACGCCTGGCCTGACCGATTATGCGACCGCGCTGGCGGAGATGGAGGCGCGAGCGGCGGCGATCCGAACGGGCGAGGCCGGTGAAATGGTGTGGTTGCTTGAGCATCCGCCAGTAATCACGGGGGGCACGAGCGCGGCCGAGGCGGAGTTGATCGCGCCCGGCCGCTTCCCGGTTCACGCGGCCGGGCGTGGCGGGCGCTATACCTATCACGGACCGGGGCAGCGGGTCGGCTACGTGCTGCTCGATCTCGATCGGCGCGGCCGCGACGTCCGCTGCTATGTGGCCAGACTCGAGGATTGGCTGATCGCGACCTTGGCCGATCTTGGTGTCTCCGCGCGCAAGGCATCCGGGCGGATCGGCATTTGGGTCGACGATCTGGACGGCCGTGAGGCTAAGATCGGCGCGATCGGCGTGCGCGTCCGGCGATGGGTCACGCTGCACGGTTTCGCGCTCAACGTCGCCCCCGATCTCTCCCATTTCGAGGCTATCGTGCCGTGCGGAATCCCCGAATTTCCTGTGACGAGCCTCGCCGCGCTGCAACGCGCGGAAAGCATGGATAGGGTGGATGCGGCCTTGCGTATGCGCTTTCCCGATTTTCTCCAATCACTTGGCGGCAGTGCCATCGCCTCTTGAGGCGATGACGCATTGTGGTAAGGTCCACCGCGATTTGGGTGTTGCTTCAAGCCCGGTCCAAATCAAAATCTAGGGAGTCTGGACATGCGTGACATTCTGAAGAAGACGACCGCCGTTGCGCTCGTTGCGGCGGCGCTCGCCGTCTCGGCGTGCAAGAGCGAGACCACCAACGTGACCGAGAACGTGTCGGTGACCGACATGAACGACATGGGCACGATGAACGACATGGCCGCGACCGACATGAACGACATGATGGTCGACAACGGCATGATGGGCGACAACACCACGACCAACGTGGAATAATCGCTCCATTTAAGGTTTAGCGGAAGGGCCGTCCGGTTGCCGGGCGGCCCTTTCCTTTTGGGCGATCGCCGTGACTTCCGCGCGGATCAGCGGCGCAGGGACGCTACGGTCATGCCCCCGCCCAGCGGTTGCGTGCTGCCGAGGCGCGCCAGCATGGCCGCGTCATAATCGTAAGGGTCGGGGTAACTGACCAGCGCGCCATCCGCATCCAGATCCATCGTGAAATAGACCAGATAGACCGGCCATTGGCGCGGCAGCGGCAATTGCCGCGTGCTGCTGCCCGACAAGGCCTCTTCCAGCGCCATCGCGTCCCCGCCTTCGCGTGCCATCAGCTCCGACGCCAGCCGATCGATGTCGCTGACGCGGATGCAGCCATGGCTGAGCGCGCGCGCATCGCGCTTGAACGCACTCTTGGCGGGCGTATCGTGCAGGAAGATCGCCTGATCGTTGACGAGATTGACCTTGATCCTTCCAAGCGCGTTGCGCGGTCCCGGCGGCTGGACCACGGCATAGCCGCCCCCGGCGAGCGGCTTGGCGTAATAACCGCCCCGCCCCGCCTTGATGTTCGAGCTTTTGACGATGCTCGCCGGCACATACCAGGGAGGATTGACCACCAGCGAGTTGGCGGGGCTTACCATCAGCGGGGTCGGCGTTGCCTTCGCCCCGACGACGACGTCATAGGATGACAATACGGTGCCGCCTTCCACCACGTCGAGCCTGTAGCTCGGCACGTTGACGTAGATATGGTCCTCGGAGATCGTCCGCGGCATCCAGCGCCAACGCTCCATGTTCACGCGAATGCGATCGCGCAGCGCCGGGTCGCTCTCGCTGGCCAGCGCCTCGCGCAAAGCCTCGTAGCGCTTATTGTCCGGCAGCAGGGACGCGTAGAAGCGGTCGATCTCGCCCCCGGCCAGCGCCCGGTGCAGCCGCTCGGGCAGCTGCGCACGCTCGTAATCGGGACGCGTGATCATCCATTGCATCACCGCCCGGTCGGTCACCCGCCCGAAATAATAATCGTTGGCCAGTCGCAGCGCAGCCGCTTCCGCCAAGATATCCCGCGTCGCGCCCGGCCCATCATTCAGCGAGGAGCGAAGCGCGGCGAGGTTATAGGCTTGCGGATCCAGCCCTTCGCGATCGGCCTGCTCGATCGCCTTGACCAGTTGACGCAGCGCGCCGTTATCCCAGCGCGCAGAAGCAGCCGGTATCGTCTGCTCGATGGCAGTGTCAGGGGCAGCGGCCACGGCGGAACAAGACAGAAAGCCTGCCAACGCCGCCAAAATCAAAGCACGATGAGGTTGCCGCCGAAGGCCGGTCATCATGGCCACGCTCCCTGAAACACGTCATGGGAAAAACGTGCGGTGTGCGCAGCCTATCCGTGTTTTCACTCTTGTCAACAACAAAAAATCAACGGCCGGACGCAGGGCGCCCGACCGTCGATGATCATTCGGCCCTGATCAGAGCGCGCCTTCGAGCCACCCTTTAAGCTGACTTTTGGGGGCCGCGCCGACCTTGGTCGCGGCGGGGGCGCCCCCTTTGAAAAGGATCATGGTCGGGATGCCGCGCACGCCATACCGGCCGGGCGCATCGGGATTTTCGTCGATATTGAGCTTGGCGATCGTCACCTTCTCGCCCAGTTCCTCCGAAAGCTCTTCCAGCGCGGGGCCGATCATCCGGCACGGTCCGCACCATTCGGCCCAGAAGTCGACCAGGACCGGCCCTTCCGCCTTCAGCACGTCATTGTCCCAGGAGGTATCGGTGATCTTCTTGGTCGCCATCGCAAAACTCCTTGTTCGTTGTCGGATGTAAGCACTGGCCGCGCTGGCCTCAACTGGCCGCCCCCAGCTTTTGCTCCGCCCCCTGAAAGCCCGGCTTGTGCGTATCGAGCAACTCGTCGGGCAACGGAAGCAGGCGTGGCCCGGCGGTGTAAAGCAGGCTGGTCTCGATCCGCCGGCCGGGAAAGACGACGCGCAGCGCGGCGGCATAGGCCGCCATCTGCCTGGCGTGATGGATCGGGATGGCGGCCACTGATGCGGGCACGCGCCGCCCGGTCTTGAAATCGACGAGCAGGACGCGATCCTCCTCGACCACGAGACGATCGACCGTTCCCGCTACGACGGTTCCGTCTGGCAGCACGG